>NZ_CP119802.1:1985659-2316602 GCF_029338355.1 Halosegnis marinus | reverse complement strand
CCGTTTCTCCGGGCTCACGCCGTACTCCGACTCGATTCCGTCCACGCTGGTCTCCGAGGCCACCGGGTTCGCGGGCAGGGCGTCGGGCGCGGGACGCGGCTCCGTCTCCATCCACTCGGTCGCCTGCTCGCGCCAGCCGTCGCGTCCCCCGCCCGACCGGTCGATACCGTCGTCGCCGAAGGCGGTCACGCCGTCCCACGCGAGGATATCGTCGTCGCGGTCACGGCCGTAGCGGGCCGTCACGTCGCGGTTCACGTACAGCGCGTCGTGGTCCGCGAGGAGGTCGCGCAGGCGCTCGCGGGGGTCGCCGCACAGCAGCGCGAGGTCCGACCCGAGCGCGCGGTAGCGCTCACGGAGGTCCGCGAGCGACTCGTGGAGGAAGCGGAGTCGGGCGTCGCAGGCCAGCCCGTCGGCGCCGTAGAACTGCGGGTCGAAACAGAAGACGGGCGCGGGGTCGCCGTCGCGGACCGCGGCGGCGAGCGCGGCGTTGTCCGCCGGCCGCAGGTCCGAGCGGTGCCAGACGAGGACCGAAGTCACGCTCGCCCTTCGAACGCGGGGGACAAAGAGGCCGGCCGTCCGCGCGGCGGAACTAAAACTGGTCGCGCTACTCGACGGCCGAGGCCGCGCGGACGAGGGTGCGCTCGTCGAACGCCTCGCCGACGAGCTGGAGCCCGACCGGTCCCTCCTCGGTCTCGCCGGCCGGAACCGAGATGGCCGGGAGGTTCGCGAGGTTCACCGGGACGGTGTTGGCGTCCGCGAGGTACATCTGCAGCGGGTCGTCGAGGCTCTCGCCCATCTCGAAGGGCGGCACGGGCATCGTCGGGGAGGCGAGCACGTCCGCCTCCTCGAACGCCTCCGCGAAGTCCCGCCGAACCCACGCGCGGGCGTCCTGCGCCTTCTTGTAGTACTTGTCGTGGTAGCCCGCGGAGAGCGCGTACGTCCCGAGCAGGACGCGGCGCTTGACCTCCTCGCCGAAGCCCGCCTCGCGGGCGGCGGCGAACGACTCGTTCCAGTTGCCCTCGTAGCCGCCGGAGACGCCGTAGCGGACGCCGTCGAACCGCGCGAGGTTCGACGAGGCCTCCGACATCGCGATGACGTAGTACGCCTGGACCGCGGTCTCCACGGAGGGGAGCGACACCTCGACCGTCTCGGCGCCCTGCGCGCGCAGGTCGTCGAGCGCCGCCTCGAACCGTTCGACGACGCCCTCGTCGGCGCCCTCGACGAGTTCGGTCGGGACGCCGACCGTGAGTCCCTCGACGTCGCCGTCGGCCGCGTCGGCGTACGCCGTCGTTTCCGGCTCCCGCGTCGTCGCGTCGTGCGGGTCCGGGCCGGCGATGACTTCGAGGAGTTCGGCCGTCGCCTCGACGGTCGGGCCGATGGGGCCGATCTGTTCGAGCGAGTTCGCGTACGCGACGAGGCCGTACCGCGACACCAGCCCGTAGGTGGGCTTGATGCCGACGACGCCACAGAAGGCGGCGGGACACCGGACGGAGCCGCCCGTGTCGGAGCCGAGCGCGAGGTCCGCCTCGCCCGCGGCCACGGCCGCGGCCGACCCGCCCGAGGAGCCGCCCGGAACACGGCCGGGCGCGGCGGGGTTCTCGGTCGGGCCGAACGCCGAGGTCTCGGTCGTCGTCCCCATCCCGAACTCGTCCATGTTCGTCTTGCCGGCGACAGTCGCCCCCGCCTCCTTCAGCCGGGTCACGACGGTCGCGTCGTACGGCGGGACGTAGCCGTCCAGCATCGCGGAGCCGCACGTGGTGGGAACGCCCTCGGTGGAGATGTTGTCCTTGACGGCGACGGACTTGCCGGACAGCGGCCCCTCGCCGGTCGGGGGTATCTCCTCGCGCGTGAGGAAGGCGTTCAGGTCGTCGTCCGCGCTCATGACACCTTCGGCCCCTTGAAGTAGCCGTCCTCCGTCTCCGGGGCGTTCGCGAGCGCCTCCTCCTGCGTGAGCCCCTCGCGGACCTCGTCGGGGCGGAACACGTTGTCGAGCTCCGCCTCGGGCTCGACCTCGGGCACCTCGTCGAGCGCCTCGAAGTACGCGAGGATGTCGTCGAACTGCGCGGCGAAGCGCTCGACCTCCTCGTCGTCGAGGTCGACGCGCGCCAACGAGGCGACGTGCTCGACCTCCTCGTGGTCTACCATACCGGGCGTGCCCGCGCGCCGGCATTGAGGGTTTCGATGGGGCCTGTTCCGGCCGAAGAGGCGGGGTTGCCCTAAACTTAAGTCGCTCGAAGACCAACATTAAGAGCGAACAGACGCGTTCTACTGCCCCGTATCCCCCACAATCACTAATGCCCGATACCAACGTCAGACGCTTCCAGCGCGCCGGAGAGGAGGAACAGGAGGAGGAACGCGAACGAACGGACGAGGTGACCTGCCCGGAGTGCGGCGGGAAGGTCGCGGCCGACGCCGAACACGGCGAGACGGTGTGTGAGGACTGCGGCCTCGTCATCGAGGAGGACAGCATCGACCGCGGGCCGGAGTGGCGCGCGTTCGACGCCGCGGAGAAGGACGAGAAGAGCCGCGTCGGCGCCCCGACGACCAACATGATGCACGACAAGGGGCTCTCGACGAACATCGGCTGGCAGGACAAGGACGCCTACGGCAATCAGCTCTCGAACCGCCAGCGCCAGAAGATGCAGCGGCTCCGCACCTGGAACGAGCGCTTCCGCACCCGTGACTCCAAGGAGCGCAACCTCAAGCAGGCGCTCGGGGAAATCGACCGCATGGCCTCCGCGCTCGGCCTGCCCGACAGCGTGCGCGAGACCTCCTCGGTCATCTACCGCCGCGCGCTCAACGAGAACCTCCTGCCCGGGCGTTCCATCGAGGGCGTCGCCACGGCGAGCCTCTACGCCGCCGCGCGGCAGGCCGGGACGCCGCGCTCGCTGGACGAGATCACGCAGGTCTCCCGCGTCGAGAAGGACGAGATCGCCCGTACCTACCGCTACGTCGTCCGCGAGCTCAACCTGGAGGTCGCGCCCGCCGACCCCGAGAGCTACGTTCCCCGGTTCGCCTCCGACCTCGACCTCTCCGACGAGTCCGAACGGCGCGCGCGCCAGCTGCTCAAGAGCGCGAAGGAGGCCGGCATACACTCCGGGAAGTCCCCGGTCGGGCTCGCGGCCGCGGCCGTCTACGCGGCCTCGCTCCTGACGAACGAGAAGGTGACCCAGTCGGACGTGAGCGAGGTCGCCAACATCTCCGAGGTCACCATCCGCAACCGCTACCACGAGCTGCTGGAGGCCGAGGACGGCATCACGACGTAACGGCCGACCCGCTTTTGCTCGCCGCGTTCCTACTCCCGCCGTGCCCCGGAGCTACGAGTACGTCTGTCCCGTCTGCGAGAACCGCGTGACACGGGAGTTCCGCGTCCCCTCGGTCGTCCGCACCTGCGAGAACGACTGCGGCTTCGACCACTACATCCGCGCGGACCTGCTGGAGAAGGTCGAGTCCGTCCCCGAGGAGGACCGTCCGGACGACTGGGAGGAGCTGGACAACGAGCGGCGGGTGTACGTCGCGCTCCGGGAGGGCGTCATCACGATACCGGACCTGCAGTAGCCCGTCGGCTTCCAGTTCCGCCGCGGTCGGGGGACGTTCATGTGTCCCGGCGACGACGGCCGGCCGTGGAAACGACACGCCACTTCACGGGCACCGTCTACGTGGTGAACGACGGCGCGACCGCCCTCCACGAGCACGCGAAACTCGGCCTCACCCTGCCGCCGGGCGGCCATGTGGACCGCGACGAACTCCCCCACGAGGCCGCCCTGCGCGAGGCCCGCGAGGAGACGGGGCTGGAGCCGACCCTGCTGTCGGACCACGGGTCGGGACCGGACGCCCCGGAGGGGGCGCCCGTCCCCCGGCCGCGAAGCCGGATGCTGTACGACATCGACACGTACGACGGCGAGGTGGCCCACCAGCACATCGACGACATCTACTACGCGACCGTCCCGAGCCGCGACATCGACCCGGCGCCGGGCGAACCGGACGCGAGCGCGTGGGCCTGGTACGACCGCGACGCCCTCGCCGCGAGCGACCTGCCGGCCGACGTGGTCGAGTTCGGGACGGCCGCTATCGAAGCGGCATCGAAAGCGCCGTAACGCGGTCGCTCCTGCCCCCGGTATGGAAACGACCCGTCACTTCGTCGCGACCGTCTACGTGGTGAACGACGGCGCGACCCTCCTGCACGAACACGAGCGGCTGGACATGTGGCTCCCGCCGGGCGGCCACATCGACCGCGACGAACTCCCCCACGAGGCCGCGCTCCGGGAGTGCCACGAGGAGACGGGCATCGAGGCCGACCTGGTCGCGGACTCCGGAGCGCTCGAAAGCGACACCGCCCGCTCGCTCCCCGAGCCCGCACACTTCCTGCTGGAGGACATCAACGTCCACGACGGCGAGGTCGGCCACCAGCACGTCGACTTCGTGTTCTACGGCGCGGCGGACACCCGGACGGTTGTCCCGGCGGGCGACGACGAGGCCGACCCGTCGCTGTGGGAGTGGTTTACACGCGAGGACCTCCGCGAGCGCGCCGACGACCTGCCCGACGACGTGGTGGAAGTCGGGCTGGCCGCCATCGCGGCGGTCGAGGGTCAGAACGGGTAGGTCAGCGCGCGGACCAGCCGGCGCCTGATGCCGCCGCCGAACTGCCGGAGGGAGATGCGCCACGGCGTGCGCTTGCCGACGACGGACGTGCGCCCCTCGCGGACCGCGTCGAGTATCGCCGTGACGGAGCGTTCCTCGGCGTCTATCTCGGTGACGGCCTGGCCGATCATCTCCGCGATGTGGGCATCCGACCCGGCCGTCATCGGGAGGTTCCGCGCCGCGGCGAACCGCTCGGCGGTGCGGTTCGACCGGCCGGTGAACAACCGGGAGTTGTACACCTCGATGGCGTCCGCGCCGGCGAGTTCCGCCTCCGAGATGTGGGGAGCGACGCCGTGGCGCGACCGCTGGAACGGGTGGGGAACGACGGCGATACCCCCCTGCGCGCGGATGCGGTCGAGCGTCTCCGTGAAGGGGAGGCCGGGCGGAATCAGCTCCTCGATGCCGAGCGCGAGGACGTGGCCGGCCTCGGTGGTGACCTCCATCCCCGGAATCCCGACGAGCCCGTAGTCGGCCGCGCGCTCGGCGGCCGCAAGGCTCGCGTCGATCTCGTCGTGGTCGGTGACCGCGAGCGCGTCCAGCCCGACCGCCTCCGCCTGCCCGAGCAACATATCGACGGGGTCGCGCCCGTCGTAGGAGAGCGACGAGTGACAGTGGAGCTCGGCCCGTAGCACACCTCGACGGAGAACCGGACGGGGGAAAAGCGCCCCGGTCCGGCGTGATAATCCACGACCGTGCATATGAAAAGGGATTTTACCCCGCCGAGACTGCACACGAGTGGATGACACTCGCGCCGTCGGACCGTGACCTCGTCGAGGAGGAACTCGGTCGCGACCCCACGCCCGCGGAGGAGGCACTGTTCGAGAACCTCTGGAGCGAACACTGCGCGTACCGCTCCTCCCGCCCGCTGCTCTCGGCGTTCACGAGCGAGGGCGAGGACGTGGTCGTCGGCCCGGGCGACGACGCCGCAGTCGTGCGCCTCGACGGCGACACCTACCTGACGATGGGCGTCGAGAGCCACAACCACCCGTCGTACGTGGACCCGTTCGACGGCGCGGCCACCGGCGTCGGCGGCATCGTCCGCGACACGCTCTCGATGGGGGCGTACCCCATCGCGCTCGCCGACTCGCTGTACTTCGGCGACTTCGACCGCGAACACTCCCGGTACCTCTTCGAGGGCGTCGTCGAGGGAATCAGTCACTACGGCAACTGCATCGGCGTCCCGACGGTGACCGGGAGCGTCGCCTTCCACGACGGCTACGAGGGGAATCCCCTCGTGAACGTGGCCTGTCTCGGCGTCGTCACCGAGGACCGCCTCGTCACCGCGGAGGCGCAGACCCCCGGAAACAAGCTCGTCCTCGTCGGCAACGCGACGGGGCGCGACGGCCTCGGCGGCGCCTCCTTCGCCAGCGAGGACCTCGCGGAGGACGCCGAGACGGAGGACCGCCCGGCCGTGCAGGTGGGCGACCCCTACGCCGAGAAGCTGCTCATCGAGGCGAACGAGGCGCTCGTGGACGAGGACCTCCTGCGCGCGGCCCGCGACCTCGGCGCAGCGGGCCTCGGGGGCGCCTCCTCCGAACTCGTCGCCAAGGGCGGGCTGGGTGCCGATATCGCCCTCGACCGCGTCCACCAGCGCGAGCCGAACATGAACGCGCTCGAGATACTCCTCGCGGAGTCGCAGGAGCGGATGTGTTACGAGGTCCGTCCCGAGGACGTCGAGCGCGTCCGCGCGGTGGCCGAGCGGTTCGACCTCGGCTGTTCCGTCATCGGGGAGGTGACCGAGGGGAACTACGTCTGCACCTTCGAGGGGGAGACGGTCGTAGACGCCCCGGCCGAGTACCTCGCCGACGGCGCGCCGATGAACGACCTCGACAGCGTCGAGCCCGAGCCGCAGGCGCGCGACCTGCCCGACGCGGACCTCGCGGCGGCGTTCGAGACCGTCGTCGCGCACCCGAACACCGCGTCGAAGCGCTGGGTGTACCGGCAGTACGACCACGAGGTCGGCAACCGGACCGCCAAGCGGCCCGGCGACGACGCGGCCCTGCTCGCGGTGCGCGAGACGGGACAGGGCGTCGCGCTCTCGTCGGGCGCGGACCCCAACTGGACGGACGCCGCGCCCTACGACGGGGCGCGCGCCGTCGCGCTGGAGAACGCCACGAACCTCGCCGCGGTCGGCGCGACGCCGCTCGCGGCCGTGGACTGTCTCAACGGCGGCAACCCGGAGAAGCCCGACGTGTATGGCGGCTTCCGCGCCGTCGTGGACGGACTCGCCGACATGTGCCGCGCGCTCGACCTCCCGGTCGTGGGCGGCAACGTCTCGCTGTACAACGACTCGGCCGCGGGGCCGGTCCCCCCGACGCCGACGCTCGCGGCCGTCGGCACCAAGGACGGATACGACGCGCCGGGCACGGCGCTCGCCGGCGACGCGACGCTGCTCCTCGTCGGCAGGCCCGCGGCCGCGCTCGGCGGGAGCCAGTACCTCGCCTCGCTGGGCGGCACGGACGCGTTCCCGGCGCTCCCCGACGACCCGCTCGCGGTCGTCGAGGCCGTCGCCGCCGTCGCCGACCACGGCGCGACGACCGCGCTCCACGACGTGAGCCACGGCGGCCTCGCGGCGACGCTCGCCGAGATGGTGACCGCCGACGCGGGCGCGGACGTGACGCTCGAGGGAGAAGGACTCCCGGCCGAACTGCTGTTCTCGGAACTGCCCGGGCGCGCGGTCGTGGAGACGACCGACCCCGAGGCCGTGCGCGAGGTCGTGGGCGACGCCGCGTCCGTGACGGAACTCGGGACGACGGACGCCTCGGGCGAACTCTCGGTCGCGGTCGGCGGAGAGGCGCTGTCGTACACGGCGGCCGAGGTGGCCGACCTTCGGAGCGTCATCGACCGCGAACTCGCCTGAGCCGGCGTACTGTTTTGACGGTTCGGTCCGTGGATGGCGTATGCGACCCCGCGGCGTCGCCGTGCTCGCCCTGCTCTGTGTCCTCGCCGGCTGTAGCTACGGCTACGCGGGCGCACCGACGACGCCCGCGCCCGAGCCGACGGCGACACCGACGCCGACCGCGACGGCCACGGCCGAACCGACCGCGACCCCCACACCCGACGGCGCCGAGGCGTACGAGTCGGGCGGCATCCGGGTCGAGGGGGGCAGTCTCCCGCTCGACGCGGGCGCGGTGTTCGACCGGACGGCGCGGGTCCTCGACAGCGACGCCGCCCCGCCGCGGCGCATCGTCGTGTTGGACGACGACGAGAGCCGCGACGGCGGACTGGCCGGCGCGAGCGAGCCGCCCTTCTTCCGGCTGTTCGGACTGGAGGCGCCCGAGACCGACGGCGGGGAGCCCGGCGTCGCGGCCTACGTCGCGGAGCCGACCACGGTGTACGTGAACGGTCGGCTGACGGCGGACCCCCGGCTGGAGCGCGTCCTCGCCCACGAGTACGTCCACGTCGTCCAGTTCCGCACCGGCGCGGTGCGGTCGGTCCGGGACGCGGTCGACCGGACCTTCGACGGACGGCTTGCCTCGCGGGCGACCATCGAGGGCGCGGCCGTCTTCGGCGCGGACACCTACTGGGACACCTACCTCGGCAACGGGACCAGCCCCGCGGCCGACTCGCTGGCGCTCTACGAGGGGACGACGGGCGCGGGGCGGCTCTCCGCCGCGCCGTACCGCTTCGGCTACCTGCACGCCGCCGCCCGCGTTGACGACCCCGCGAACCTCTCCGCCCTCTACCGCGACCCGCCGACGACGAGCGAACAGCTCCTCCACCCGAACGTCACGGAGGGGCCGGCGCGGTTGTCGGTGCGGGCCGCCGAGGACGAGTGGTACGCGTCCGTCTCCCGCCAGCGCTACGGCGAGGTGTTCGTCCGGGTCGCGCTCCGGGCCGGCGTGAACCGCTCCGCCGCGGCCCGCGCCGCGGCCGGCTGGGGCTCCGACGCGCGGATCGACTTCGTCAACCCGGCCCGCGAGCGGGGCTACGCGTGGGTGCTCCGGTTCGACGACGCGGCCAACGCCACCGAGTTCCGGGCCGTCGCGGAGGCGTGGCTGTCGGAGCGGGCGGAGTACGACGACGCGACGGGAACGTGGGTCGGGGAGGACGGCGAGTACCGGCTGGCGCGGGCCGACGACCGGACGGTCGTCTGGCTGGCGGGCGACGACGACTTCGTGGCGAACGCCTCCGTCGCGGTCACGAACGGGGAAGTGGGCGTCAAAGCGTGACCGACTCGCCGAGCCCCGCCTCGCGGGCCGCGTCGTACACGTAGCCGCCCGCGGCCGCGTCGAGGACCGCCGTTCCGACGCTCTTCACGAGGACCACCTCGTCGTCCCCCACCCGCTCCTCGCCGCCCGCGACGACCGCCGAGAAGGGGGTCGGCTCGCCGTGGTCGGCGGCGAGTAGGTCGCCCGTCTCGACCGCCTCCTCCGGCACGTCCGCATAGAGGCGCGCCGCGCGCTCCACGACCGCCGGGGGGAGCTCCTGTGTCTCCGCGGTGTACGCGCCGACGGCGACGACGAGCGTGCCGTCCGCGAGCGCGTCCGCCGGGAACGTCGGCGCGGTCGCGGTCGTCGCCGTGACGAGCACGTCCGCTCTCTCGACGGCCGTCCGAGCCGAACCGACCGCCCTTGCGTCGATGCCCTCGTCGCGGAGGTCGGCGGCACACGCCTCGCGGGAGTCGCTCGGGGAGTATATCCGGACGTCGGCCAGGTCCGTCGCCGCGGCTATCGCGCGTGTCTGCCAGCGCGCCTGTGCGCCGGCGCCGACGACGCCGAGGGTGACCGGCGCGTCCGCGAGGCGTGCGGCCGCCAGCCCGCCGATACAGCCGGTCCGGGCGTTCGTGATGCGCTCGCCGGCGAGCAGCGCGGCGGGGTCGCCCGTCGCGGCGTCGGTGAGGAGTATCTGGGCGTGTATCGTGGGGCGCTCCGGGGGGTTGTCGAGATGCACCGAGACGAGTTTGGTGGCGTAGGTGTCGTCGCCGTGGAGGTACGCGGGCATCGTCAGTCCGGTTCCGAGCGGTTCGTCGCCCGTGATGCCGGTCCCTATCGGGAAATGCGGGCGGTCGGGCCGTTCGACGGCGCCGCTGCCGTCGCGCTCGAAGGCGTCCGCGACGACGGGGAGGAGGTCGGCGAGGTCGAGCACCGCGGCCACGTCGCTGTCCGAACAGACGAGCATGGCGGCGAGAGGAGACGGGGGCGTTTGAATCTACGCCAGCAGGACCGGCACGGCGAAGACGACGGCCATGCCGAGCAGCGCGACCGCGAAGCCGATGGCGACCTCGCGGTTCGTGTAGTCGGACTGCGGGGCGGTCGTCCGCTCCGTGGCGTACTCGCTCTCGTGGCCGCCGCCGTCGTCGTGGGCGTCGTCGCTCATACCTCCGCCTTCGCGGCGGCGCACTTTGCAGTATCGGAACGCGGGCGTCGAAACCGTCAAAGCCGGCCCGGGAGTAGCGTCCGACAACGAATGACGCTCACGAAGCGTATCATCCCCTGTATCGACGTGGACCTGAACGACGAGGGCGAGGCCGCCGTCTACACGGGCGTCAACTTCGAGGACCTCGAGTACACCGGCGACCCCGTCGAGATGGCCAAGAAGTACAACGAGGCCGGCGCCGACGAGTTCGTCTTCCTCGACATCACGGCGAGCGCGGAGGGCCGCGAGACGATGCTCGACACCGTCTCGGCGGTCGCCGACGAGGTGTTCATCCCGCTCACCGTCGGGGGCGGTATCCGGACCGAGGAGGACGTCAAGGAGACGCTGCGGGCCGGCGCGGACAAGGTCTCCATCAACTCCGGGGCCATCGCCCGTCCCGAACTCATCAGCGAGGGCGCGCGGGCCTTCGGCAATCAGTGTATCGTCATCTCCGTGGACGCGCGCCGCCGGTTCGACGAGAAGGGCGACCACTACGTCGAGGTGGACGGCGAGTCCTGCTGGTTCGAGTGCACCGTGAAGGGCGGGCGCGAGGGAACGGGGCTCGACGTGGTGACGTGGGCCGAGGAGGCGGAGTCGCGGGGCGCGGGGGAGCTGTTCGTCAACAGCATCGACGCCGACGGCACGAAGGACGGCTACGACATCCCGCTCACGAGGGCGGTCTGTGACGCCGTCTCGACGCCCGTCATCGCGTCGTCGGGCTGTGGCGGCCCGGAGGACATGTACGAGGTGTTCACCGAGGCGGGCGCGGACGCCGGCCTCGCGGCCTCCATCTTCCACTTCGACGAGTACGGCATCGACGAGGTGAAGCGCTACCTCGACGAGCGGGGCGTCCCCGTCCGGCTGTAGCTCCCTCGCGTTCACTTCCGCCGCGCCCGGGCGAAAGTGAACGGAAGTGGTTCTTCAGCCCCCCTGGCGGCCCCTATCGGGGTGCTCGCGGCCGAGTCGTTTTACTTTCACTCCGCGCTAGCCGCCCCCTTTTGCCGGTAGCGTCCCGAGTACCGACGTGCCCGCACGGTCGCGTTCGGCGACCGCGCGCGGGCCGAGAGCACCCATGAAACGACACGCTCTCCCGATGAGCGGGCCGCATCCGGCCCTCGACCGCTACGGCCGTCTCGACCACTACTACTGGCGGTGTTCCGAGTGCGGCCTCGAAACGACGCGGCCCGCGCCGGGCCGTGCGACCGACCGCGACCGGAGGTGTCCGGCCTGTGACTGACGGCTCACCGAGCGGCGGCTGGCGCTCGGTGTACGCCGCGATGGGCGTCTCGACGGACCACGAGGCCCCGGCGTGTCCCGACTGCGGCGACGACACCGTTGAGGTCGCGACCGGCCGGTGGTGTCCGACCCACGGCGTCGTGGGGGCGTAGCCGACGCTGTGCGGGGCGAAAAACGATAGGAGAGGGAGTTACGCGGCGGCCTCGAACGCGTCGCGGAACGCGGTCGCCTTGTCCTTCACGTTGGCCGCGGCGGCCTCCAGCGCGTCCAGCGGCGCGGTCCCCGACTCCGTCTTGATGGAGAGGATGGGGTCCGTCTGGCCGCCCGACTGCTCGGGGTTCATGTCGTAGGTCGCCGCGGCGACCCCCTCGGTCTCCAGCAGCGCCCCCTTGAGGACGTTCATGAACGTGTGGTCCTCCCCGGCGATCTCGATGGAGAGCTCCGTTTCCTCGTTCTCGATGACGCGTAGGTCCATTACCGTCACGTACAGGAACGGCGGGGATGAAGGTTACGAACCGCGAGACCGCCGCCGAGGGGCGCGAGGGGTCACTCGGTCGCGACCATCGCGGCCGCACAGACGACCCCGCCGGCCATCGCGGCGGCGAGCGCGAGGAACGCCTCCCGGTAACCGACCGCGTCGGCGACGGCGCCGACGACCGTGGGCGAGACGGCGCCGACGCCCATCAGCAGCGTCCGGGCGATGCCGACGCCGCCGCCCCTGACCTCGTCGGGGAACGACGCGGCGAGGTAGGCGCCGCGGACGGGGCGGAAGCCGTGGCTCCCGACGCCGAGCAGGACGACGGCGCCGCCGAGCACGAGCCGTCCGTCGCCGGCACCGACGACGAGGCCCGCGAGCCCGACCGTCGCGACCGCGAGGGAGAGCGTCGAGGTGCGGAGCGTGCCGAGCCGGTCGGCGAGGTCGCCCGAGACGACCTGCACGACGCTGACGGCGAACAGCAGCGAGTAGAGCCCCGAGGCCGTCGCGGCGGCGAGCCCGCTCTCCACGAGGTACAGGGGAAGGAAGGCGACGACGCCGTTGTAGGCGAACGCGAAACACAGCGTCACGGCGACGAACAGCAGGAAGCGCGGACGCCGGAACGGCGGGAGGTACGACCGCACGTCCGTGGCGCGGACGGCGCTCGCGAGGCCGACGGTCGGCGCGTCGCCGCGCGGCACCCGGAGCGCGAGCGCGACAGTCAACAGCGCCCCCGCGAGGCCGGTCGCGACGAGGAGCCACGGCCAGCCGACCGAGGAGAGCGCGGCCACCACGAGCAGCGGCGCGACGACCCCGCCGGCCGTCCCCAGCGTGTCGAACGTGCCGAGCGCCCGGCCCGTTCGCTCGGGATAGAGCCGCGAGAGCAGCGACACGGAGACGGTCTTGTGGACGCCCGTGCCGACCCCGACGAGGAGCATCCCGGCGACGAGGACGGGCACGGAGGCGGGCAACAGGAAGAGGCCGCCCCCGAGCGCCGCGACGAGCGCGCCGGCGGCGACCACGCGGACGTCCTCGACGGTGTCGGCGAGCGCGCCGCTCGGGAACTGCATGAGCGCGTACAACAGCATCATGACGGTGTACGCCGCGCCGAGCAGGGTCGCGGAGAACGCCGGCGCCTCCCGGAGGGTCGGGAAGAGCGCGGGGAAGGTGTAGCGCAGCAGCTTCGCGACCAGCCACAGGCCGCCGACGATAGCGACCGGCTCGTACCGTCCGAGGACCGCGGTCGCGCGCCGGACACCCATCGGTCGGTCAACGGACAACGGCGTCAAAAGCCCGGCCATCCGACGGCGACTACCACCGCCCGGCGAATCGCCGTCGCACGTTTACGCCGGTAGCGGAAACGCCCGGAGAGACTAACATCGCTAAACGACGTCGCTGGAGTTAAGACGCGCGCGGCGTCACACCCGTCCGTATGAACGTGGACGACATCTCCCGTGTCACGGTGCTCGGCGCGGGGAACATGGGACACGGTATCACCGAGGTCGCCGCCATCGCGGGCTATCACGTCACGATGCGCGACATCGAGCAGGAACTCGTGGACGACGGCTACGAGTCCATCGAGTGGTCGCTCCAGAAGCTCTCGGAGAAGGGCCTGGTCGAGGAGGACCCCGACGCGGTGATGGACCGCATCGACACCGAGGTCGACCTCGAAACCGCCGTCTCGGACGCGGACCTCGTCATCGAGGCCGCCCCCGAGCAGATGGAACTGAAGAAGGAGATATTCGGCGACCTCGACGAGTTCACGCCCGAGGGGGCCATCCTCGCGTCGAACACCTCCTCGCTCTCCATCACGGAGATCGCGACCGCGACGGAGCGCCCCGAGCAGGTCGTCGGGATGCACTTCTTCAACCCGCCCGTGAAGATGGACCTCGTCGAGGTCATCTACGGCGCGGAGACGAGCGACGAGACGGCCGAGGCGACCTACGAGTTCGTCGAGTCCATCGGCAAGACGCCCATCTACGTCCGGAAGGACGTGAACGGTTTCGTCGTCAACAGCGTGCTCGGCCCGTTCGGGGACGAGGCCGGCTGGATGGTCTCCGAGGGCGCGGCGACCATCGAGGAGGTCGACGCCGCGATGGTCCACCGGCGCGGCTACCCGATGGGCCCGTTCGAGCTCGGCGATCTCACCGGCATCGACATCGGCTACCACGTCCGCAAGGAGGCGGGCAAGGACGTGCCGCCCGTCGTCCAGGAGAAGGTGGACGCGGGCGACCTCGGCCAGAAGACCGGCAAGGGGTACTACGACTACGAGGACGGCGAGGGCACCACCTACGAGGCGGGCCAGGGCGAGGACGTGGACACGCTCCGTATCGAGGCGCGCATCGTCAACGAGGCGGCGAAGCTCATCGGTAACGACGTCGCCACCGCGGAGGCCATCGACACCGGGATGCGCCTCGGCGCCGGCTTCCCCGAGGGGCCGTGCCGCCGCGCGGACAAGCTCGGGCTCGACACGGTGCTCGCGAAGCTTGAGGAGCTGTACGACGAGTACGGCCACGAGCGCTACGAGCCGTCCGAGCACCTCCGCGAACTGGTGGAGGCGGGCCACACCGGCGAGGACGCCGGGAAGGGCTTCTACGACTACGGCGGGAGCGACGGCGAGCGCCACTACGCCACCATCGAGCACTCGCTCTCGGAGGACGGCCTCCTGGAGATAACGCTCGACCGTCCCGAGCGGCTGAACGCGCTCAATCAGGACCTGATGGACGAGGTCGTCCACCTCCTGGAGACGACGGACGTCGACGACGTGCGCGCCGTCACCTTCGAGGGGACGGGCGACCGGGCGTTCTCCGCGGGCGCGGACATCACCGGCTTCGCCGGCATCGCGCCCCACGAGAAGGACGTCACCGAGTTCTTCCGGACGGTCGCGGAGTACCCGCGGCCGACGCTCGCCAAGATAGACGGCTTCTGTCTCGGCGGCGGGCACGAACTCGCGCTCGCGTGCGACCTCCGCATCGCAACCGAGGGCTCGGAGTTCGGCTTCCCGGAGATCAACCTCGGGCTCATCCCCGGCGGCGGCGGCACCCAGCGCGCCATCCGGATGCTCTCGGACGCCCGGGCGAAGGAACTCGTCTTCCGCGGCGAGCGCATCTCCGCGGAGCGCGCCGAGGAGTGGGGGCTCATCAACCGCGCCGTCTCCGACGAGGAGTTCGACGAGACGGTCGAGGCGTTCCTCGACGACCTCGTCGGCGGCGCGCCCATCGCGCTCCGGAAGGCGAAGCAGGTGATGAACGCCGGGCGCGACCAGGACATCGACGCCGGCCTCGAACTGGAGGCCCAGGCGTTCGGCCTGCTGCTCGGTACCGAGGACATGCAGGAGGGTGCGGCCGCGTTCATGGAGGACCGCGAGGCCGAGTTCGAGGGGAAGTGAGATGAGCGCCGGCGCGGAGCGCCACGAACGGCTGGCGAGCGAACTGGAGAGCCACGACCTGCTGTCGTGGCTCGACCTCTCCGTCGTCGAGATGGAGCGGGGCCGCGTCGTGTTCGCGCTCCCCTTCGACGAGAAGTTCGCCAACATCGCGTCGGGCACCGTCCACGGCGGCATCACCGCGACGGTCATCGACACGGCGTCGGGGTTCGCGCTCCGGACGACGTTCGACTCGCCCCGCGAGGCCGCGCTCACGACGACGGACCTCAACACGCGCTACGTGCGCCCCGCGACCGACGACCTGCGCGTCGAGGCCGAGGTGGTCCGCGCCGGCCGGACGATGGGCGTCACCGAGTGCGAGGTGACGAGCGTCCACGAGGGGGAACGGAAGGTCGTCGCCACCGGCGGGACGACCTACCGGCTGTTCAGGCAGGCGGACGGCGACGACCACCCGGCGGGCGTGAACGGAGGGGGAGCCGAGTGAGCGACGATACGGCCCCGGACAGCTACTTCGAGACGGTCGAGGAGGGCGACACCTCAACGACGAGCGGTCGCACCATCACCGAGGCCGACGTGGTGAACTTCGCCGGCGTGTCGGGCGACTTCAACCACCTCCACCTCGACGACGTGCGGATGGCCGAGTCGTCGTTCGGCCAGCGCATCGCCCACGGGATGCTCGTCCTCTCGGCGGCCACCGGGCTGCTGTGGCAGAACCGCACACAGGAGGAGCGGGAGGCCGTCGTCGCCTTCTACGGCATCGACCGGCTGCGCTTCCGCGCGCCGGTGTTCCTCGGCGAGCGCATCCACGTCGAAACGGAAGTGATAGGGACGGAGCGCAAGCCGGACGGCCCCGGCACGGGGACGGTCCGCTACGCGCTGGAGGTCGTGAAGAACGAGGACACCGTCGCCGTCTCCTGCGAGACGGTGTCGCTGCTGGAGTAGCCGGCGGCACGCTTTTTCCGCGGGGGGACGCACTACCGATGTGCTCTCGGCGTGGGACCTCCTGTTGGTCGTCGTCGGAGCGGCGGCGCTGTGGTACGGCGCCGAGCAGTTCGTCGCCGGGGCGGTGACGCTCGCCCGCCGGGTCGGCCTCTCGGACCTCGTCGTCGGTGTGGTCGTGGTCGGTATCGGTACCTCGCTGCCGGAGGTGGCCGCTTCGGTCGATGCCGCGCTCGCGGCGCGGGCCGACCTCGCGGTCGGCAATGCCGTCGGGTCGAACCTCGTGAACCTCGGCGTCGTGCTCGGCGCGACGGCGCTCGTCACGCCCGTCCGCGCCCGCCGCCCGCTCCGGCGCCGTGACGCGCCCGTGATGCTCGCGGCGACCGTCGCGGTCGCCCTCGCGCTGTGGGACCTCCGGCTCGGGCGGTGGGAGGGCCTGCTACTGCTCGCCGGCCTGGTCGGGTACCTCGTCGCGCTGCTCTCGGGGGACCGCGGTCGAACGCGGCGCGCGCGTACCGACACCGCGCCCGAACGGGACGGCCTCGGTCGCACGCGCGCCGTGTTCCTGACCGCCGGGGGGCTCGTCCTCGTCGTGCTCGGCGCGGACGTGCTCGTCCGCGGGGCCGTCGGCCTCGCGCTGGCCGCGGGCGTCTCCGAGTGGGTCGTCGGCGAGACGGTGGTCGCGCTCGGCACCTCCAGTCCCGAACTGGCGGCCGCGGTCGCCGCCGCGCGTGCCGGTTACCCGGAGCTGGCGGTCGGGAACGTCGTCGGCTCCTGCGTGTTCAACGCGCTCGCGGTCGTGGGACTCGTCGCGGTCCTCGCGCCGTCGTCGGTCACGCCCGCCGCGACGGCGACGGTGTGGTGGCTGGTGGGACTGACGGCACTGGTGACCGTTCTCCTGTTCACCGGGCGAAAACTGACGCGGGCGGAGGGCGGCGTCGCGGCCGCGGCTAACCTCGTTCGATGGGGGCTCGACCTGCTCTAGCGGTACGCGAGGGTCATGACCCACTGGCTGAAGCGGTCGGCGTTGGGGTCGGCCTCCTCGTCGCCGACGAACGGCGAGAGCATGTCCCCGGCCATCAGCAGCGAGAAGTCGAGCTCCTCGGCGTGGACGACCGGCTCGATGAAGTAGGTGTTGTGGCCCTCGTACAGCGTCTCCTCGCGCTCGACGTACCCTTTCTCCGCCAGCGACTCGGCGATGCGGCTCCCCTTCCGGGAGTCCACGTCCAGCTCCTTCCAGAAGTCGCTCTGGTGGATACCGCCCTCGCGCGCGATGAGTTCCATCGCCCGCTCCTCGTCGTCGGTGAGCTCCTCCGGCATACCCCCATCTGCGGGAGTGGCGCGTTTAAATCCTGCCGTCCGTCACAGCGCGTCCAGCGGCTCGTAGGGCGTCTCGCACGGTGGGCCCTCGGCGTGTCGCCACGCGCGCTCCGCCCCCAGTCGGACGAGGGAGGACGACTTCGTGCCGAAGCCGTCGCCGTGGATACAGACGCCGTACTCGTGGTCCGAGAGCACCTCGCCGCCCCGTGCCAGCCACGCGTCCGCGTCGGCCCCCTCGGCGGCCGCGGCGAGCGTGTCGAGCACCCGACGGTCGTTCGCCGCCTGCTCGCGGCCCACCTCGGGCCGTCGGTCGGGCACGAAGAAGGACTCGGTGCGCTGTGGCTCCGTCGCGCCCGCCGGCCCCGAGCGAACCCCACACCAGCCGGTGTTGCCGACGACGTAGACGCCCGGCGCGAGGTGAGCGACGGAGGTGTCGCGGTCGTGTTCGAACAGCAGCGCGCGCTCGGCGTCCGCGACGAGTAGGTGGAACGGCTCGTACGTCCGCGCGTCCAGTTCGTCGCGGACGAACCCCGCGGCGGCCGAGGCGTCGGGCCGGTCGAGCGCCTCGCGGACGAGTAGCCCGCGCGAGCGGTCGCCGTCGGTCACGGCGCGGGTCCAGCGGTTCGTCAGCGCGACGAAGACGCCGGCCTCGTTGTAGCCGAGCCACGTCCCGCCGGCCTCCTCGTCGCGGGGGGCGAAGACGCGCGGGTCGCCGTCGCGTATCGCGGGGGGCGACGAGGGTCGCGCCAGCGCCTCGTCGCGGTTCGCGGCCACCGCGAGGTGGTCGTCGAAGCGGCGCCACGCGAAGGTGAGCGTACACACGGTCCCCGGTAGCCGGGGCGCGGACAAAACCCTACGTGTCGCCGAACAGGTCCCGGGCCGCGGCGCGGTCCACGGTCCCCGAGGCGGTGCGGGGCAGGGCGTCGACGACGCGCCACGTCCGCGGGAGCTTGAACCCCGCGAGCCGCTCGCGGGCGAACGATTCGAGGGCGGCGGTGTCGTCCGCGCCGACGACGAGCGCCGCCACGCGCTGGCCGTAGCGGTCGTCCGGCAGGCCGAGGACGAACGCCTCCTCGACGTCGGGGTGGTCGCGGAGGACGCCCGCCACCTCGCCCGGGTCGACGTTCTCGCCGCCCGTGACGATGCGGTCGTCGAGGCGGTTGAGCACCCACAGCCGACCCTCGGTGTCGCGGTAGCCCGCGTCGCCGGTGTGGAAGCCGTGGGGACCGAACGCCTCGTCGGTCGCGTCCTCGTCGCCGTAGTAGCCCGGCGAGACGGTGCTCCCCGAGACGACGATCTCGCCCGGTTCCCCCGGCGGGAGCACGGTCCCCTCCCCGTCCGTCACCGTCACCTCGGTGAAGACGAGCGGGTGACCCACGGTACCGAGCGCCGCGGCCGTGTCGGCGGGGCGAGCGGTCGCTATCTGGGAGGCCGCCTCGGTCATCCCGTAGCTCGGGTGGAGGGGGACGCCGGCCTCGTTCGCGCGCTCGACCAGCGCGTCGGGCGTCGCCGCGCCGCCGACGAGGACGAACCGGAGGTCCGCGAGCGCGCCGTCATCCACATCGAGCAGGTCCCGAGCCATCGTCGGGACGACGGAGACGCCCGTGGCGTCGTGCTCGGACATCTCGGCGAGCGCGCGCTCCGGGTCGAAGCTTCCGGGCGTCCCGACGACCACGGCCGTCCCGTACAGCACCGACCGATAGACGGGGGCGAGCCCGCCCATGTGGTACATCGGGAGCGTGCAGTACCAGCGGTCGGCGGGGAGGACGCCGAGCCGCCACGACGACGCGGCCGCGGAGGCGAGCAGGTTCCCGGAGGTGAGTTCCACGAGCTTCGGACCGCCCGTCGTCCCCGAGGTGGCGACGAGCGCCTGCGCGCAGTCGCGGTCCCACGCGGGCACGTCGAACGTCGCCGGCTCGACGGCCGCGAGGTCGGTCGCGCCGTGTGCGGGGTCGTCGAGCGTCGCCACGGGTCCGTCGAACGACTCGACGGCGGCGGCCTCGGTGTCGGCCTCGCAGACCAGCGCGTCCACGTCCGCGCGGCCGGCCGTCTCGCGCAGTTCGGCCGCGGTGTAGCGCGCGTTCAGCGGGACGAGGACGGCGCCGACCCGTGCGGCCGCGTGGACGAGTTCGAGGAAGGCCGGGCGCGTCCCGGCGACGACGCCGAGGTGGTCGTCCACGCCCACCCCGAGCGCGGAGAGCCGGCCGGCGAGCTCCTCGACGCGGGCGTCGAGCGCGCCGTAAGTCGTCGCCCGCCCGGTCCGCGCGTCCACGAGCGCGGTCCGCGTCGGGGTCGCCCCGGCCCGCAGGGCCAGCCAGTCACGCATAGTCCGCCGGTGAGGTCGCCCCGGTATTTCCCTCTTTCTGTGGGACGCGGGCGCGGCCGCTCTCCACCGGCGCCGGGTCCGGGTCGAAGTCCGCGGCGAGCAGGTCGCCGGTGGCGAGCCCGCAGGCGCGCACCCCGGGGAGCGCGGCCGCGACATGGACCGCGGCGGCGCGCGCGACGGCCCCGTCGATGGTCGTGGTGACCACCGGGTCGATGCCCGCGCCGCGGGCGAGGACGGCCGCTTCGAGGGCTACGTCGGGGCCGCCCATCGCCATCGGCTTGAGAATCCAGGTGTCCGCCGCGCCCGCGTCGAGGGCGGCGTCGACCCCGTGCTCGTAGAGTCCCTCGTCGAGCGCGACCCCGGTCTCGTGGCGTCGGAGGTCGGCGTGACCGGCGAGGTCACCCGCCGGAAGCGGCTGCTCGACGTACGCAACGTCGAGCGCGTCGAGCGCGGCGAACGCCTCCGCGGCCTCGGCCCGGGTCCACGCGCCGTTCGCGTCGAGACGGAGTTCAACGTCGGGACAGGCGTCGCGGACGGCACGCACTCGGTCGAGGTCCGTACCGAGCGGCCGTGCGCCGACCTTCAGTTTCACCGCCGGGAAGCCGGCGTCGACCGAATCGCGGACGCGTTCGACCGCTGTCTCGGTCGCGGCGTCCCCGACGGTCGCGTTGACGGGCACGGACTCGACGCGTTCGTCCCTCCCGAAGTGGCGATAGAGCGGGAGGCCGGCGTCGCGGGCCGCCCCGTCCAGGAGCGCCAGCGAGACGCCGTGGCGCGCGGCCGGCGGCAGGGTATCGAGTTCGCCCCCGTCGGCGGATTCGAGCGCCGCCCGACACTCGTCGAGCGACTCCGTCCAGCCGGGGAGCGGGCAGGCTTCGCCGAGGCCGGGCGCCGGCGCGTCGATACCGACGAGGAAGCCCTCGCGCTCGGTGATGTCGCCCGCGGCGGTGGCGAGCGGCTCCGCGAGCGGGAGCGAGAAGTAGTCGGCGTTCATGCGACCGCCAGCCCGACGGCGAAGAGGGCGCTGTGGGCGAAGAGGAGCTTTCCGGTCGTCTCCAGCGCGGGGTTGAGCGCCGCGCCGCCCGTCTCCGTCGCGACCGTTCGCAGGAGCCGAACGGCGAGCGGCGCGGTGGCGAGCGGGAGCAGCGTCGCGGGCCCGGAGCCGGTGAGCGTGAACACCACCGGGACGACGTAGGCCATCCCGAGCAGCAGCAGGAACTCGACGCGCGACCAGCGGTAGCCGAGCAGGACCGCGAGCGTGCGCTTGCCGGCCTTCGCGTCCGTCTCGCGGTCGCGGATGTTGTTCACGACGAGGATGCACGTCGAGAGCCCCGCGGCCGGGAGCGCGGCGACGACGGCCGCGAGCGGGACGAGGTCGAGCGGCGCCGTGAGCGCGGGGATACCGGCGAGGTCAGCGGCGGCCTGCACGTAGTAGGTGCCCGTCACGGCGACGAGGCCGAAGAAGACGAAGACGAACACGTCGCCGAGGCCCCGGTAGCCGTACGGGGCCGGCCCCCCGGTGTAGGCGATACCGGCGGCGACGGAGGCGAGGCCGACGACGACGATTGCCGGGCCGCCGACCCACACGAGATAGGTACCGAGCAGTATCGCCGCGGCGAAGGTGGCGTACATCGCGCGCTTGACGCTCGGGGGCGCGATGAGTCCGCCCGCGGTGACCCGGGTGAACCCCTCGCGCTCCTCGGTGTCCGCGCCGCGGACGGCGTCGTAGTAGTCGTTGGCGAAGTTCGTGCCCACTTGGAGCAGCAGCGCGCCGACGAGCGCGGCCAGCGCCGGCAGCGCCGCGAACTCGCCCGCGCCGTAGGCCAGCCCCGTCCCGACGACGACGGGCGCGGCCCCCGCCGGCAGGGTCTGCGGGCGCGCGGCCATCACCCACGCTCGCGTCCGCGACACGTCGGCTGTCTCGGTCATTACGCGGCGTTGGCGTGGCCGCGACTAAGCGGCTGTGGTTGGCGAACAGCCGGCCCGACCGCGCCGCGACGGGTGGGCCGGACTCCCGCGTCGGCCCGCCGCGGCACCGCTCACGTCACCCGCCGGCTGGTGCCGGCATCGCACTTGAATCCTCACTACGGCGCGCGCTGACCGCGCGGTGTGCGCGGTCAGCGACGTGCGAGGGGCGAGCGACTGAAAGGAGCGAGTCGGCTGGGGAGGTATGTGGGCGGGGCGGTCGCGGGACGGTACTCATAGAACCGCGTGAGAAGGACGTTCCTGAGGCAGTGGCTGAAGACGACGGGCGCGAGCAGGGCGCTCGCCGTGACTGACTCCGATACGATAACGGCGAACCCAACGCTCGGAACTACTCGAAAAAGAACCGCGAGAACGGGGACTCCTACCGGTGCGCGTCGAGCAGGTCGTACGACCGCTTCCACTCGTGGTCGTCGTCGAAGTACTGCTCCGCGATGGGGTCCTCCGGCATCGCGCCGGTCGCGATTTTCTCCTCGTGGTAGCTCCGGCGGTCCTCCTGCTTGAAGTAGCGCCCGGTGAGCACCTTCCCGTCCCACAGCGCCGACTCCGTCTCGTACATCGCGTCCGCGGCCTCGCGCCGGTCCGTGATATCGAAGTCGTACTCCTCGTTCTGCTGGATGTCGATGTAGGGGACGTACTGCCGGGCGTCCTTGTTCCACGTGGGACACTGCGTGAGGAAGTCCACGTGCGAGAAGCCGTCGTGCTGGATGGCCTCGACGAGTATCTCCTTCGCCTGGTTCGGGTTCACGGCGGCCGTGCGGGCGACGTACGAGGCGCCCGCGGAGAGGCTCATCGAGAGCGGCCGGAGGGGGTCCTTCGCGGAGCCCTGCGGCTGGGTCTTCGACTTGTGACCCTTCGGGCTCGTCGGGGAGGTCTGTCCCTTCGTCAGCCCGAATATCTCGTTGTTGAACACGATGTAGGTCATGTCGTGGTTCTCCCGCGCGCTGTGCATGAAGTGGTTCCCGCCGATGCCGTAGCCGTCGCCGTCGCCGCCGGCCGCGATGACGGTGAGTTCGGGGTTGGCGAGCTTCGCGGCCCGCGCGAGCGGGAGCGAGCGGCCGTGGATGGAGTGGAACCCGTAGCTCTCGAAGTACGAGGAGAGCTTGCCCGAGCAGCCGATGCCCGTGACGAGCAGTATCTCCTCGGGGTCGAGCCCCAACTCGGCCGCGGCACCCTTCAGCGCCTTCAGGACGCCGAAGTCGCCACAGCCCGGACACCACGTCGCCTGCGGCTCGATCTCCGGCGTGAACTCGTTCTGGTCGACCTCGCGTTCCTGTCCGATAGCGTTGAATGCGCTCATTGTCAGTCACCTGCGGCGGGCTGGAACCGAGCGGTGGTCCGCTCGAACGACCCGTCCGTTATCGTCGCTTCGAACCCCTCGACGATCTCCGCCGGCTCGAAGGGGTTCCCGTTGTACTTCAGCAGGCTCGCCATCTTCGGGCCGAAGCGGCCCAGCTCCTTCTGGACGAGCCCGCGGAACTGTTCGGAGGTGTTCATCTCGACGACGAGACACCGGTCGACGGATTCGAGGAACTCCGTCAGTTCGGCCTCCGGGAACGGCATCATGTCGGAGACGCCGAGCGCCTTCACGTCGTGGCCCGCGTCGCGCAGACGGTCGACGGCCTCCTCGACGGTTCCCTGCTGGCTCCCGTAGGTCATGACGCCGTAGGTGGCGTCCTCCGGCCCGTGGAGCGTCTGGTGGCTCGTCTCGGAGTCCAGTTCCTCACGGATGTGCTCCATCTTTCGGAGCCGACGGTCCATCTGGGCGACCCGGTTCTCCGGGTCCTCCGAGATATGCCCCTCCGGGGTGTGTTCGTTCCCCGACGCGAGGAAGCGGCCGCCGCGCTGGCCCGGAATCGACCGGGGCGAGACGCCGTTCTCGGGGTCGTGGCGGAACCGCTGGAACTTGCCCGACGCGTGGTGGGCGGCCTCCTCCAGTTCCTCCTCCGTGAGGGTCGCGCCGAGGTCCGGGGTCGGCTCCTCGTCGAAGAACGCCGCGTCGACGTTGCGGAGTTCGCCCGAGAGCTTCTGGTCGTAGAGGACGATGGCCGGGATGTGGTAGCCGTAGGCGATCTGGAACGCCTTTCGCGTCTGGGTGTACGCCTCCTGGACGTTGCCCGGCGCGAAGACGACGCGGTTGGAGTCGCCCTGGCTCGTGTAGAGGACGTGTTCGAGGTCGCCCTGTTCCGGCTTCGTCGGCATCCCGGTCGAGAGCCCCGCGCGGGCCGCCTCAACGAGGACGATGGGCGTCTCGGTCATCTCCGCGAGGCCGAGCGGTTCGGACATCAGCGCGAAGCCGCCGCCCGACGACCCGGACATGGCCTTCACGCCCGCGTGTGAGGCGCCGATGGCGAGCGTCGCCGCGGCGATCTCGTCCTCCACCTGCTCGGCGACGCCGCCGAAGTCGGGGAGGTGCTGGCTCATCAGCGTGAACACCTCCGTCCACGGCGTCATGGGGTAGCCGGCGATGAAGCGGCAGCCCTCGTCGAGCGCGCCGTAGGCGATGGCGTTCGACCCGGAGAGCAGGACCTGGTCGCTCTCGTGGTCGTTCTCGGGGACGACGATGTCGTGGTCGTGGTCCATCGCGGCCACCTGCTCGTACGCGTCCGTGAGGACCTCGTAGTTCGCCTCGTACACCTCCTCGGGCATCCCCTCCTGCATCAGTTCGTCGAAGTAGGAGAGGTCGAGGTCGAGCAGGGCGGCCGTCGCGCCGACGCCCGCGGTGTTGCGCATGACCTCGCGGCCGTGCTCCTTGGCGATGGCGCGCAGGTCGAGCGGGTAGACGTGCCAGTCGTTCGCCTCGGCGCGCTCGTCGAAGTCGTCGGGGAGGTCCTCGTCGTCGAGGAGGCCCGAGTCGTAGACGATGATGCCGCCCTCGCGGAGGTCGTCGAGGTTCTCCGTCAGCGGCTTCACCTCCTCCTTCCCGTAGTACGCCTCCTCCTTGGGGTTGCGCGCGAAGGAGTCGCCCAGCGAGAGCAGGAAGTTGTAGCCGTCGCCGCGCGACTTCGTCGGTTCGTCGCGGGCGCGTACCTCCACGTACGTGTGGCCGCCGCGGATACGCGACGGGTAGTGTCTGTGTGTGAACACGTGCAACCCCGCACGCATCAGCGCCTTCGTGAAGTTCTGGCTCGTCGAGTCGATTCCGTCGCCGGAACCGCCCGCGATTCGCCAGACGAGTTCGTTTGCTGTCATGGTAGGACCGGCGCGTGGCGAACGCCTTGTACGAACTCGGTCGGCCCCGAGCAAAAGGGTTTGTGAGTTGTTAGCAAGGATTAATAATGATAAAGGTGTATTAACCGTTGTAAACACGGCCGTCGACCCGCGCGACCGACGCCGTTCCCCGGCGAGCGAGGCCGCCCATTCGGCCCGCCGTCGGGGGACGCATTCACCCCACAGGTATATACGTGATTGTGGCGTCCCCACAACCGACCGAATGTCGCTGACCGAACTCATCCGTGGTGTCGAGGACCACGAGAAGACGCTCACGGTGTTCAACAGCGACGCGGACGCCGTCGAGACCATCCGCGCCCAGTTCGGTGACCGCAACCTCACGGTCACCGGCGAATCCACGCCGTCGGGGACGCCCGGCTCGTTCGTCGTGCTCTCGAAGGACGACGAGTTCGTCACGGCGGCCAGCATCTCCGAGGTGCTCTCCGACCGGGCCGACACGGACCCCGAGTTCGCGGAGGACGCCTACCGGCCCATCCTCGACCACCTCGACGAGACGATGTTCACCTCCTACGACACCGAGCAGATGATCGCGGCCTCCCGCGAGATCGAGGACCGCGCGTGGCGGCTCGGCAAGGGTGAACTCCACGCGGGGTTCCAGAAGCTCTCCATCCTCTCCCCCCAGATGGACGTGTACGAACAGCTCGCCTCGAAGGAGGGGCTGAAGGTCCACGCCTACGCCGCCCCGGACACGGAGGTGCCTGACCACGACACCGACCTCACCATCCACGTCGAGCGCGCCGACGAAATACGCGAGTCGTGGTTCGTCGTCTACGACGGCGCGGGCGTGGACGTGAACAAGTGCGCCCTCCTCGCGGAGGAGCGCGAGCCGCGCTCCTTCTACGGCTTCTGGACGTACGACCCCGAGACGGTCGACTGGATACTCGACTACCTCGAGACCTCGTACGGACTCATCGAGCAGTAGCTCACTCCTCCGCGCCCGCGTACAGCCTGACCAGCCCGCACTCCGGACAGGCGACCGTTTCGAGGTCCAGCCGCTCCTTCATCCCGAGCGAGCCGAGGATGCCGCCGCGGTTCTCGTCGGAGACGGCCTGGAGCTCGTAGCCGCCGTTCGACTTCAGGGTTATCGGCTCCATCGTCACGCCGCAGTCGGGACAGCGCCGCTCCATCACCAGCCACCCTCGAACCGCTCCAGCATCGCCGTGTCGTGGCCGAGCAGCACGTCCGCGTCCGTACGGCGTTCGAGGTCGCGGACGTACGCGAGCGACTCCCGCCACGCCCGGTTGTCCCACAGCAGCGACGCGGCCATCGACTGGCCCTCGTAGTTCTCCTCCCAGTACGCCTCGTCCCCGACGACGAGCAGGGTGCCGTCGCCGTGGTCGATGCGCGCGCCGAGCAGGCCGGGCGTGTGGCCCGGCAGGTGGAGCAGTTCGACCCCCTCCACGAGCCGTCGGTCGCCCTCGACGACGGCCCAGTTCAGGTCGCGGTCGAAGTCCGGCGCCCAGTACGCGACGCTCCCGGTGTCGGTCTTCGCGGAGCGGTAGGCGAACTCTATCTCGCGCTCGTGGACGTATATCGGCGTGTCCGTCCCCTCGAAGTGGGAGAGGCCGCCCGCGTGGTCGAGGTGGAGGTGCGACATGACGACGGCGTCGATGTCCTCGATAGCGAACCCGTGGTCGGCGAGGTCGTCCGCGAGGTCGTGCTCGGCCGCGTCGACGTGGGCGAACGCCTCGTACAGCGGCGCGGGCCAGTAGCCGTCCCCCGCTTCGGGGTGCGAGCCGGTGTCCCAGAGGACGGTGGCTTCCGGGTGGTCGATGACGAGGTTCCACACGAGGAACTCGTCGTACGAGAGGTCGGGGTTCGGCTCCGAGGCGGTGGCGACCACGGAGCCGTCGAGCACGAAGTTCGCGTCGGCCTCGATGCGGCCCCGGTCGACGAGGTGGACGTCGAAGTCCATGCCGGGCGTAGTCGCGCCGGCAGTATAACAGTACGCCGCGATTACTCCGGCGTCTGCGAGTAGATGAGGTTGCGCTGTATCTCGTTGGCCCCCTCGTAGATGACGGGGATGCGCACGTCGCGGTAGACGCGGGAGATACGGTTCTCCTTGAGGATGGAGCGCCCGCCGTGGAGCTGCATCCCGCGCTCGGCGCAGTCGTTGGCGACCTCGGTGGACTTCACCTTCGCCATGGAGGCCCAGAAGCCCGCACGGTCGTTCTCGACCACCTTGTCCGCGGCCCGCCAGTTCAGCGCGCGCGCCGACTCGAACTCCAGGCGCATGTCCGCGAGGATGTGCTGGACGGACTGGAACTCGTTTACCTGTCGGCCGAACGCGTTGCGCCCGTGGACGAAGTCCCACGCCTCCTCAATGGCCGCGGCGGCCAGCCCGAGGCCGTGGCCCCCGACGACGATGCGACCGTGGTTGAAGAAGTCGGCGAGCATGTAGAAGCCCGCCCCCTCGACGCCGATGAGGTTCTCCTCGGGGACCCGCGCGTCGTCGAGGACGATGTGCCCCTGCTTCGAGGCGCGCATCCCCATCTTCTCGGGGATGTGTTCGGCGTCGTAGCCCTCGGTGTCCGTCGGGACGATGAACAGCGAGTAGTTGCCGTAGCGGTTGGTCTCGTCGTCGCCCGTCTTGGCGTACAGCGTCACCCAGTCGGCCTCGACGGCGTTGCCGACCCAGTACTTCTCGCCGTTCAGGACGTACTCGTCGCCGTCCTTCTCGGCGCTCGTCGCCATGCCGGCGAGGTCGCTCCCGGTCTCGGGTTCGGAGACCGCCAGCCCGGTTATCTGGTCGTTCTCGGCGACGGGGCGGAGGTACTCCTCCTTCTGTTCCTCGTTGCCGTGTTCCTCCAGCATCTCCGCGCCGAAGCTCGCCAGCTGGAGCGTCAGCGCGATGCCGGCGTCCGCGCGGTAGAACTCCTCCGCGATGGCGAGTATCTCGTGGAGACCGAGGCCGCGGCCGCCCCACTCCTCGCCGATGTCCTGCGAGATGAGGCCGGCGTCCATCCCCGCTTCGAGCACCTCCCACGGGTACTCCCCGGACTCGTGGTACTCGTGAGCGTTCGGTTCGATGTGTTCCTCCGCGAAGGCGCGCGCCTCGGCCTTGACTTCGCGCGCGTGCTCCGGCACGACGGACTCGTCGAGAAGGTCCATGCTACCATCCGATAGGGATTCGAGAACGAAATACCCCCGGAAACCGGGGGGTCGTTGCCGGCCGTTTAGTCGCTCAGTCCTGCTCGGGCGCCGCGTCCTCGGGGACGGAGCCCTCGTGCAGTTCCATGCTGCCGGTGTACTGCTCGCGGAGGTCCTTCTTCGAGAACTTCCCGGTAGCGGTCTTCGGCACCTCGTCGATGTACTCGACGGCGTCCGGGAGCCACCACTTCGGGTACTCGTCGCGGAGCATGTCCATGACCTCCTCGTCGAGCGTGTCGCGGTCCGCGTCCGCGGTCGGCACGACGAAGGCGACGGGCCGCTCCTGCCACTTCTCGTGGGGGACGCCGATGACGGTCGCCTCCTGTACGTCGTCGTGGGCCATGATGGCGTTCTCCAGTTCGACCGAGGAGATCCACTCGCCGCCGGACTTGATGACGTCCTTCGCGCGGTCGACGATCTTGATGTAGCCGTCCTCGTCGACGCTGACCACGTCGCCGGTCTTCAGCCACCCGTCCTCGAAGTCCTCCTCGTTCGCGTCTGGCCGCTTGAAGTACTCCTTCGTGATGGAGGGACCGCGGACGTGGAGTTCGCCGAACTCCTCGCCGTCCCACGCGATCTCCTCGCCGTCCTCGTCGATGACGCGGAACTCGATGCCGGGCACCATGATGCCCTGCTTGCCGCGCTTCTCGACCTGCGTGTCGTAGTCGGCGCCTTCCAGGTCGCTCTTGAGGTGCGAGACGGAGCCGATGGGCGCCATCTCGGTCATGCCCCACGCGTGGAGCACCTCGACGCCGCGGTCGTCGAACCAGCGGATCATCGACTTCGGCGCCGCGGAGCCGCCGACGATGACGCGGTCGAGCGTCGAGAGGTCCACGTCGTTCTCCTTGCAGTACTCCATCAGGCCGAGCCACACCGTCGGGACGCCCGCGGTGAGCGTGACGCCCTCCTCCTCGATGAGCGAGGCGATGTCGGCCGGGTCCGGCGACGGGCCGGGGAACACCTGCTTCGAGCCGCCCGCGGTCGCCGTGAAGGGCATCCCCCACGCGTTGACGTGGAACATCGGGACGACGGGCATCACCACGTCGTCGTCCGCCATCGGAATCCCCTGCGGCGAGAGCGACATCATCGTGTGGCTCCACAGCATCGACTGGGTGTACTCGACGCCCTTCGGCTTCCCCGTCGTGCCCGAGGTGTAACACATCCCCGCGGGCTGGTCGTCCGGGAGGTCGGGCCAGTCGTAGTCGGTGTCGTACCCCTCGATGAACGACTCGTACGACGCCGCGTCGAGCGGCGTCGCGTCCGCGTCGCCCATCACGACGAGGTCGACGCCCTCGAACTCCTCGGCCCCCTCGGCGGCGCCCGCCATCTTCTCGGCGAGCGACGGGTCGACGAAGATGACCTGGTCGTCCGCGTTCTCGACGATGTAGCGGATGTGCTCGTCCGGGAGCAGCGGGTTGATGGTGTGGAGCTGTCCCCCCATCGACGGCGCGGCGAAGTACACCTCGAAGTGACGGTCCGTGTTCCAACAGAACGTCGCCACGCGGTCGCCGTCCTCGATTCCGAGGTCGTCCAGCGCGTTGGCCAACTGCGCCACGCGGTCGGCGTACTCCCCGTACGTGCGCCGACTCATCCCGTCGTGGTTGCGCGAGACGATCTCCGTGTCCTCGTACAGTTTGCTCGCGCGCCACAGGAACGGCCGTAGCGTCTGCGTGTGTCCTCCGGGCATGTCGTCCGGAACGTGGCCGCGGTCGGTAATGATTCTTGCTACCCCGCACCGTGACACGCCGTTGAAACGAGGTCAGTCCCGACGGCGGGCCACGGCCACTCCCTCCCCCACCGGCAACAGCGCGACCTCGAAGTCGGAATCGTCGCGCAGCGTGGCGAGCAGTTCGGCGACCCCCGCCGTCTCGGCGTTCGCGTCGTACTCGTCGCCCTCCACGAGCGCGAGGATACCGTCGAAGTCGAGCGGCCCCGCGGTCACGGCGTTGTCCACGAAGACCATCCCGCCGGGCGCGACCTTGTCGCGGACCGCGGCGAACGCCTCCGGGTAGCGCTCCTTCTCGTTGTCGACGAGGACGACGTCGAACGGGCCGTCGTACCGCTCGACGGTGTCGAGGGCGTCCCCGTGTTCGAAGACACAGCGGTCGGCGTAGCCGCCCCGGGCGAGGTAGTCGCGGGCGTCCGCGAGTTCGTCGGCGTCCACCTCCGTCAGAACGAGTTCGCCGTCCGGCGGGAAGGCGTCCGCGAACCAGTACGCGGAGTAGCCGAACCCGGAGCCGAACTCGAACCCCCGAACCGGGTCGGTCGTCCGCGCGAGCAGCCGGAGCCACCCGCCGACGGCCGGGCCGACCGTCGGGAACCCTTCCGCCTCGGCGCGGGCGTCCATCTCCGCTGTCACCTCGTCCCCCTCGGCGAGCGCGCGGGCGAGCCGGCCGACGCGCGCCGGGTCGATGTCGTGCATACCGAACGTGCGGCCGGCGACACCGTTAGCTCTGCGGGCTGCGTGCGGCGAGAACGAGTCCCGAACTCAGAGCTTCGACTCGGCGTCCTCGGCCAGCTCCTCCATTCGCTTGCCGATGCGGCCGGCGTCGGAGAACTCGTCCTCCGACATGATGGTCGCGAGCGAGTTCCCGAGGACGAAGACGGCGTGTTTGTGCTCGCTCTTCGACTTGTGGACGTCGTCGGGGGTCACGTCGAGTTCGTCGTAGCCGGCGAAGGCGTCCGAGTCGACGGCGTCCATCCCGCGGAAGGTGTTCATTATCTCCACCATGTGGCCGTGGAGCTCGAGCAGCTCGTCTTTGTGCATACCCGTGCGTATCCGTGAAACGCGGATAAACGTTGCGTGCAAGCCGATTACACACGCCGCGCCGTCAGAAGACGTACTCGTCGTCGTGCCCCATCATCCCGTCCTCCTCGTACGCCGGTTCCTCCTCGTCCATCGGTCCCGAGGTCTTGTAGGCGCGGATGCCCGCCGAGAGGATGTCCTCCAGCGCCTCCTCGCGGCTGGCGAACTCCCCCTGTTCGACCAGCTGCGCGATCTGCATCTCCAGATGTTCGGGGACCGTGATGTCTACCTTGACCATCGCTCGTCCCGCGTTTCGACAGTCGGGTATTTAATCCTGATGGGGTGATTTTCCCGTTCGTCAATCAGAGCTTCGCCTCGCGATATATTTCCTTGTGGCTTTCTCCGTGATGAGTTTTCGACACGGCAAGTCCGCGCCGGGAGCGGTACGCATACGGGGCCGCGCCCCCGAGCCGTGGTATGCACGACGTGACGGGCCTCCACGAGGAGTTCGACGGCAAGCGGCTCCCGCCGGGCCAGCGGGAGACGACGCGGTTCCCCGTGCTCTCGAAGGGGGAGACGCCGAGCGTGAACCGCGACGAGTGGACCTTCGAGGTGTGGGGCGCGGTCGAGAACGACCTCGCGCTGTCGTTCGACGAGTTCCGGGACCTCCCGACCGAGAGTCAGAAGCAGGACTTCCACTGCGTGACGGGCTGGTCGCGGTTCGACAACGCCTTCCGCGGCGTCACGTTCCCGACGCTGATGGAGGCGGCGGGCGTCCGCGACGACGCGGTCCACGTCATGTTCCACGCCGCGGACGGCTACACGACGAACCTCCCCCTCGACACCTGCGACCGCCGGGAGGTGCTGTTCGCGTGGGAACTCGACGGCGAACCGCTCCCCGCCGAGCACGGCGGCCCGCTCCGGGTCGTCACACCCCACAAGTACGCGTACAAGGGCGCGAAGTGGGTGACCGGCGTCGAGTTCCTCACGGAGCCGGAGCGGGGCTACTGGGAGAAGCGCGGCTACTCGAACACGGCGAACCCGTGGAACGAGGAGCGGTACGCGTAGCGACCCACCGGGAACGGGAACCCTAAAACGGTGGCCCCCCTATCGCCGGGCAATGGAACCGCTCGGGGACGAGGCGTCGGCCGGCGTGATTTCGCGGGCGACGCGACTCCCCGCCCCGTCCGTCCGGGCCGCGCTGGCCGCGGCCGAGGCGCCGCGCGTCCTCTGGAGCGCCCCCGGCGAGGCGACCGTCGTCGGCTCCGGCGCCGCCGCGAGCGTCACCGCGGCGGGCCGGGACCGGTTCGACCGCGTACGCGAGACCGGCGAGGCGCTGTTCGACCACGGCAACGTCCACGCCGGCACCGAGGCCGCCCGCCCGCGGCTGTTCGGCGGCTTCGCCTTCCACGACGACCACGACGGCTCCGCGCCGTGGACGGGCTTCCCCCGGCGCGGGGTTCGTGCTCCCCCCGGCGACAGCTGACGTACACCGACGACGGCGCGTGGCTCACGGTCAACGCCGTCGGCCCCGAGGCGACGCCCGAGGCGGTCGAGCGCCGCCTCGCCGGGACGGTCGAGGAACTGGCCGACCTCCCCGACCCCGCGCCGGCCGCCCGTCCCCGCATCGTCGACCGCGCGCGCACCACCTCGAAGGCCGCGTGGCGCGACTCGGTCACGGACGCCACCGACCGCATCGCCGCGGGCGAACTCCGCAAGGTCGTGCTCGCGATGGCGCTCGACGTGACGCTCGACGCGCCCCTGCCCGTCCACGACGTGCTGGACCGGCTGGCGGGGACGTACCCCGACTGCTACCGCTTCCTCGTCGAGCCGGCCGACGCCGACCCCGGCGACGACGTGCCCTCCTTCTACGGCGCGACGCCCGAGCGGCTGGTCGGCCTGCGCGGGCGGACCGTCTCGACGGGCGCGCTCGCGGGGACGACGGGCCGTGGCGACACGCCCGCCGAGGACGAGTGGCTCGCCGACGAGCTCCGCACGGACGACAAGAACACCCACGAGCACGAGATCGTCGCCGACACCATCCGCGAACAGCTGGAGCCGTTCGCGGCCAACGTCACGACCGGCGAACGACGGGTGCGCCGGCTCGCGACCGTCCAGCACCTCGAAACGCCCATCACGGCCGAACTCGCCCGCGAGGAGCACGTCCTCTCGCTCGTGGAGGCGCTCCACCCGACGCCCGCCGTCGGCGGCCTCCCGCCCGAGCGCGCGCTCGACACCATCCGCGACACCGAGCCGTTCTCGCGGGGCTGGTACGCCGCGCCCGTCGGCTGGTTCGACGCCGCCGGCTACGGGAGCTTCGCGGTCGCGCTCCGGTCGGCCGTCGCCGCGGGCGACACCGCGACCCTGTTCGCCGGCGTCGGCATCGTGGAGGACTCCGACCCCGACGCCGAGTGGGACGAGGTCCAACTCAAGTACCGGCCGATGCTCGACGAACTCGAATGAGCGCGCCCAACGTCAACACGCTGTGGGGCCGGGCAATCGTGGACGAGGTGGCGAAGAGCGGCGTCGACGCGGCGGTCCTCTCCCCGGGGTCGCGCTCGACGCCGCTGACCGTCGCCTTCGCCGAGCATCCCGACATCGAGACGTTCTCGCACCTCGACGAGCGCTCGGCCGCGTTCTTCGCGCTCGGGCGGGCCAAGCGCACGGGCACGCCCACGCCGCTCGTCTGCACCTCGGGGACGGCGCTCGCGAACTACCACCCCGCGGTGATGGAGGCCGGCCGCGCCCGCGTTCCGATGCTGCTGCTCACGGCCGACCGCCCCCCGGAACTCGACGACAGCGGCGCGAACCAGACAGTCGACCAGGCGGACCTCTACGGCGACGCCGTGCGACACTACCGGACCCTCCCGGAACCCGAGACGGCGGACCGGAAGCTCCGCGCGCTCCGGACGGCCGTCTCGCGGGGGGTGGCGACCGCGACGGCGACGAACCCCGGCCCGGTCCACCTGAACGTCCCGTTCCGCAAGCCGCTCGAACCCACGGTGGAGACGGACGACGTGCCCGAGGGGTGGGCGGACGACCATGCGCTCGCCGCGCGGGGGCGCGACGGCCCGTTCGTGCGGACGACGCAGGGGAGACCGACCCTGACCGCGAGCGACCGCGCGGCGGTCGTCCGGGCGCTGAACGGGGCCGATCGCGGCCTGATATTCTGCGGGCCGGCCGACCGACCGACCCCCGACCGCGACGCCCTGCTCGGGCTGGCGAAGGCGACCGGCTTTCCCGTGCTCGCGGACCCGCTCTCGGGAATCAGGTTCGGCGACCACACGGAGGAGGTCACCGTCCTCGGCGGCTACGACGCGTGGGCACCGGCGCTGAGGACGCGTCTGCCCACGCCCGACGTGGTGCTCCGGTTCGGGGCCTCGCCCACGTCGAAGCGGACGCGGAAGGCGCTCGCGGACACGACCCTGTCGATGGAGGCGGACGCGCCCCGACAGTTCCTCGTGGACCCCGCGGGCGGCTGGCGCGAGGCGGAGTTCACGGCGACGGACACCCTCGTCGCGGACCCGACCCACCTCGCGAGCGCGCTGGCGGGGCGCGTCGAGCGCGACGGGGACGGCTTCGCCGACCTGCTCGCGGACGTCGAGGCCGACTACCGGTCGCTCGTCGCGGCGGAGGACCGCTTCTTCGAGGGACAGGTACTCGCCGACGCGGCGGCGCTCGCGCCCGACCCCGCGACGCTGTTCGTCTCGAACTCGATGCCGGTCCGCGACCTCGACCGCTTCGCCGAGCCCCGGGCGGCCGACATCACGGCGCTTGGCAACCGCGGCGCGTCGGGCATCGACGGCATCACCTCGACGGCGCTGGGCGCCGGCAGCGCCACGGACGACCCGCTCGTGCTCGTGACGGGCGACCTCGCGTACTACCACGACACCAACGGCCTGCTCGCTGTCGGGCGGTTCGGGCTGGACGCCACTATCGTCCTGATAAACAACGACGGCGGCGGCATCTTCCACCTGCTCCCCATCGAGGCGCACGACACCTTCGAGGGGTACTTCCGCACGCCCCACGGCCTCGACTTCTCGCCGACGGGCGACCTCTACGGGCTGGCGTTCGCGCGGACGACGACGCGCGAGGGGTTCCGCGAGGCGTACACGGCGAGCGTGGAGAGAGAGGGAACGCAGGTCATCGAGGTCGGGTTCGACTCGGCGGAGAGCCACGCCGTGCGCGAGGAGCTCCAGGAGCGCGTCGCGGCGGAACTCGACGCTACCCTCTGAGCGCGAGCAGGTTCGCGCCCGCGATGACGAGCGGGACCCAGCAGAACGCCCACGCGACGACGCCCGTCACCGAGAACAGGCCGATTCCCGCGAGCGTCAGCGCCGGGGGCGCGACGGCCGTCAGCGCGCCGAAGACGAGCACACCGGACTCGGGCACCGAGAGCGTGTGCGCGACGAGCAGGAGGGCGACGACGGCGGCCGCGACCCGGATACCGAACGCGAACGGCGGGAGCACCGCCACGCCGAGCAGCATCGGGTAGCAGAAGAACACCGCGACGGCGAGCAGGCCCCGCTCGACCGTGAACCCGACCGCCGACTCGGCGCGCGTCGAGACGCGGTAGCCCGACCGGTCCGTCGCGGTCGACCGGCCCGCCCGCCCCGACCCGCCCGTCGAGGCCGTCGTCGCGCCGTCCCACGCCGACTCCGTTTCGGCGGTGCGCCACCAGGCGTCGTCACGGCCGCTGGCCCACGCGTCCGCCCGCTCTCGGGCCGCACGTCCGGCACGGGTGTGCTTGCCGCGACGGCGGTCCCGGCGCCGTGACCGGTCGCGCGTCGCCGACGCGGCGGCCCTCGCCCCGGCGGCGGCGTCCGCATCCGGGTCGTCCTCGGGGGACGCGTCCCCGACATAGGCCGCGTGTCCCAGCCGGTCGTAGCGGGCGCGCTCCACCGGGTCGACGAGCGTCTCCTTCGCGGCCGAGAGTTCCCGGAACGCCTCGGCGGCGTCCGGCCGGTCGGACACGTCGGGGTGGACCTCCTTGACCCGCTCGCGGTAGGCGGCGCGGACGCGCGCGGCGTCCGCGTCCGGGTCGACCCCGAGCAGGTCGTAGTAGGTCCGGGTCACGTTCGCGTTTCCACGTACCGGGGCAAAAGTCTCCCTCCGGACCGCCCGGGTTTTTGCTCCGGCCGGCCGCAGGCGCGGTATGGTCTCGGACATCTTCGACCCCGACGCGTGGGAGCCGATCGCCGGCTTCGACTTCTCCGACCTCACCTACCACCGCGCCGCGGACGTGGGCGCGGTCCGCATCGCCTTCGACCGCCCGGAGGTCCGCAACGCCTTCCGCCCGGAGACGGTGGACGAACTCTCCGCGGCGCTCGACCACGCCAAGCGACAGACCGACGTGGGCTGTGTGTTCATCACCGGGAACGGCCCCTCGCCGAAGGACGGCGGGTGGGCCTTCTGTTCCGGCGGCGACCAGCGCATCCGCGGGGACGCGGGCTACGAGTATAGCGAGGACGAGCGAAGCGGGGCCTCGACAGCGAGCGGGAGCGAACGCGACACGCGAGCCGGGACGGGCGAGTCGGCGGCCAGCGGCTCCGGCGAGCACGCCGCGCCGCGCCTGCACATCCTCGAGGTCCAGCGGCAGATACGCCACATCCCCAAGCCCGTCGTCGCCGTGGTCCCCGGCTGGGCCGTCGGCGGCGGCCACTCGCTCCACGTCGTCTGCGACATGACGCTCGCCGGCGAGAAGGCGAAGTTCCTCCAGACGGACCCCGACGTGGCGAGCTTCGACGCGGGGTTCGGCTCGGCGTATCTCGCCCACCAGGTCGGCCACAAGAAGGCCCGCGAGGTGTTCTTCCTCGGGAAGACCTACTCCGCCGAGGAGGCCGCGGACATGGGGATGGTGAACGAGGTCGTCGAGCACGAGCGGCTGGAGGAGCGCGCGCTGGAGTGGGCCGACGAGATGCTCGGCAAGTCCCCGACGGCGATGCGGATGCTGAAGTACGCCTTCAACCTCGACACCGACGGCCTCGTCGGCCAACAGGTGTTCGCGGGCGAGGCGACCCGGCTGGGCTACATGACCGACGAGGCGAAGGAGGGTCGTGACGCCTTCAACGAGGGGCGGGAGCCGGAGTTCGAGCAGTTCCCGTGGCACTACTGAGGCGCGGCGCTCGTGGCGGAGGAGTCGACGGCTGAACGGGCGCGGTGTTCGTCCGACTACCGATGAACCGACGGGAGCCCACAGAAGAGATGGCCATAGCGATTCGGATGACGGACGACAGTACTGAGGCGACGGGCTTCCGGCATTACTTTACTTCGCCGAGGGCAGGGAGAGACGACACGTCGAATCGCGATAGCGAGCCGAAACCGACACACCACCTCAGAACTCGCCGGGACCGAGCGGAGCCGCAGGCTCCGCGAGGTACGGCGAGTCCACGACTGACCGAGCGAAGCGAGGGAAGGAAGTGGACTCGCCGGGATTTGAACCCGGGGCCTCTCCCATGCCAAGGGAGTGATCTACCGCTGATCTACGAGCCCGCGTTCGCGTCCTGTCGTATCCGACTGCCGAGTATAAACCCATCGAAGCGGTGCGGGCGGGCGGTCGTCGGGTCGAGGCGCCCGCCGCAACCCGAGTAGCAACCCATAAGTGCGCGAACCGACCAGTATCGGTGGGAACGGCACGGCCGCAAGTCCGACTTCGCCGCGGTTTCGCGGCTTGGGATTGCGGAAGTGCGACGCCGCAGCGCGCGGCTCGTCAGTCAGCGGTTCGTGTCCTTCCAATTCGAACAATGGCACGAATGCACACCCGCCGTCGCGGCTCGTCCGGTTCGGACAAGCCGACGGCAGACGACCCGCCCGAGTGGAGCGACGTGGACGCCGACGCCATCGAGGAGCGCGTCGTGGAGCTGGCCGAGCAGGGGCACGACCCCTCGCAGATCGGCATGAAGCTCCGCGACGAGGGCGTTCAGGGGACGCCGGTCCCCGACGTGAAGGCCGCCACCGACAAGAAGGTCGGCGAGATCCTCGACGAGCACGACGCCGCCCCGGAGGTCCCCGAGGACCTGCGGAACCTGATGGCGCGTGCCGTCCGCCTCCGCGACCACATGAGCGAGAACGGCACCGACTACCAGAACAAGCGGGCGCTCCAGAACACGGAGTCGAAGATCCGCCGGCTGGTGAGCTACTACCGCGGCGACGAACTCGACACCGACTTCACGTACTCGTACGACGTCGCCGTCGAACTGCTCGAATAGATGTCCACGGCCGGCCGACCGAACGCGTCCGCCCCCGCCGAGAGCCTCGCGGCCGTCTGCCGTAGCGCCGGCTTCGTCCGGCTGACGGCGACGCCCGACGGGGACGCCCTCGCGGCGCTCGGCCAGCTGGGCGCGGCGCTTCGCGCGGCCGACGTCGGCTTTCAGGCCTCCGTCTCCCGCGTCCCCCGCGACTCGGGCACCGAGGCCGACGCGACCGTCGTTCTCGGGGCCGAGGCCCCGGACGCGGCGCTGTCCGTCACGACCGAACCGCTCGCATCGACCGCCTACGACGCGGCGCGGGAACTGGGCGCGACGCCCGACCCCGTGCTCGCGCTCGCCGGTGCGGTCGCGGGCGGCTTCGTCCCCGGCGCGGACCTGCCGCTGTACGACGAGGCCGAGTCGGCGCTCGACCGGCGGCCCGGCGTGGCCCTGCCCGTGGCGGACCTCGCCGACGGGCTGGCACACACCGGCCTCGTTCACGCCGACTTCTCGGGCGACGAGGGGGTCGCGACCGCGGCGGTCGCGGACCTCGACCTGCCCGCGGAACTCGGCGACGGCGACCACCGACGGCTCGCCTCGCTCGTCGCGCTGCGCGCGGTCCGGGACGCCCCCGACCGCGCCGCGGACCGCGTCGAGCGCGCGCTCCGCCCGTACACGGGCGGCCCGTTCCGCACGCTCGGCGGCTACGCCGACGTGTTGGACGCCTGCGCGCGTGTCGCCCCCGGCGTGGGGACGGCGCTCGCGCTCGAAGCCGCGCGCGCCGACGGCGAGCCGGCCCACACGGGCGCGGCGCTCGACGCGTGGCGCGACCACGGCGCGGCGGCCCACACCGCCGTCCGCGACGGCGACCCCGCCCGCCACAGCGGGCTGGGCGTCGTCCGCGCGGGCGAAGGGGCGCCGCTCGGCACCGTCGCGCGGCTCGCACACGGCTACCGTTCGCCGGAACCGCTCGTCCTCGCCGTCGGCGGCGGGGCGGCGGCGCTGTACGGCGAGCGCGCGGCCGAGGCGGCCCGCGCGGCGGGCGCGGCGACGGACGCGACGGCGACCGGGCGCGGCCGGACCGGCTACGTGGACGACATCGACGCGGAGACGGCCGAAAAGGAGGTGCGCGCGGCGATATGAGACGCGCGACCTTCCGCACGGAGCACGACGACGCCGCCCTCGTGGCGGCGGCCGTCGCGCCGGACAACACCCCCGAGGTGGAGACGACCGTCGAGGGTTCGACGGTCGTGACGACCATCGAGCGGGAGACGACCGGCGGCCTCCGTGCGACGGCCGACGACTACGTGAGCAACCTCGCGGTAGCACAGCGGATAACCGAACACGATATACACAACAATGAGTGACCGAAGCGTTTCCAAGCGGAAACAGGAGAAGCGGTGGTACACCGTCATGGCCCCCGAGCAGTTCGACCGGGCCGAACTCGGCGAGACCCCCGCGGACGAACCCGAACAGCTCTACGACCGAACCATCGAGACGACGCTCGGCGAACTGCAGGGCGACGCCAGCGAGAACAACACGAAGCTGACGTTCCGTATCACGGACCTCGGCTCGGACGCCGCGTACACGGAGTTCGTCGAGCACGAACTCACGCGCGACTACCTGCGCTCGCTCGTCCGTCGCGGCTCCTCGAAGGTGGAGTCCTTCGAGACCGTCCTGACGAGCGACGACCACCGCGTCCAGATACAGCCCGTCGCGTTCACGACGAAGAAGGCCGACCACAGCCAGGAGCGCGCCATCCGCAAGACGATGTCCCGCATCGTCCGCGAGACGGCCCGCGAGCACACCTTCGACGACCTCATCGAGGGCATCGTCGAGGGGCGGCTCTCCTCGACCATCTACGCCGAGGCGAAGACGGTGTACCCGCTTCGCCGCGTCGAGATACAGAAGCTCACCCTCGAAGCGCGACCCGAGGAGGTCGCCGCCGAGGAGGAGACGGCCGTCGACGTCGACGAGGAGGACGTCGAGGTCGAGTCCGAGGAGTAACCGCGACCCTTTTCCCGTTTATCGGCCGTCCAGCGACGGCGCCGTCCGCGCTACTCCTCGACGACGACGGTTCCGACCATCCCGCCGCGCTCGTGCGGGATACAGAAGTACTCGTGGTCGCCCGCGACCTCGAAGGTGTGGCTGTACGTCTCGCCCGAGGCGACGTGGCCCTCCTGCGGATAGCGCGCCCGGGCGTCCGACTCCGAGCCGAGGCCGCCCGAGGCCCAGTAGTCGGCGTCCTCGGGTATCTGCCCCCCGTAGGCCGTGACGCTGTGGCCGCGAGAGCCGGGATTCCCCCACGTCACCGTCTCGCCGACGGAGACGGTTATCTCGGCCGGGCGGAAGCGGTTCGCCGTCATCTCCACGTCGTAGTCGGAGTCCGCGAGGCTCGTGCCACAGCCCGCGAGCGCCGCCGTCGCGCCCGTGCCGAGCGCCGCGAGGAAGGTCCGCCGGTCCATACCCCGCATTAGGCCCTGCCGGACATAGGCGGCGTGGTTCGACCGTCGACGCCGGAAACGAACGGAATAAGGGAGCCACCCGCGACGGGCGAGACATGCAGCCCCGGTTCGTCGGCCGGCTCTCCGCCGCCGACGTCGTGACGGTCGCCAACGCCGCGCTCGGCTTCGCGGCCGCGGCCGCCGCCACGGTCCAGCCGTCGCTCGCGGCGCGGCTGATACTCCTCGGGGCCATCGCCGACGGGCTGGACGGCGTGCTCGCGCGCCGGTACGGCTCCTCCGACGCCGGGCCGATGCTCGACTCGCTGGCCGACGTGGCGACGTTCGTCGTCGCGCCGGCGCTCGTCGCGTTCGCGCTCGTGCGCGGTCGGTTCGGCTTCGACCCGACCCTGCTCGCCGCGGCGGCCGTCGCCGGCGGCCTGTTCGTCGCGGCCGGCGTCCTCCGGCTCGGGATGTACGCGGCGTTCGACGCCGACGGCCACACGACCGAGGGCGTCCAGACGACGCTGGCGGCGACGGTACTCGCCGCGCTCCTGCTCGCGAACGTCACCGCCGTCGGCACCGTCCTCGGCGGCGTGTCCGGCCCGCTCATCGCCGTCGCGGCCACGGGGCTGCTCGCCGTCGCGATGCTCGCGCCGGTGACGTACCCGGACCTGCTAGCGGGCGACGCCCTCATCCTCGGGGTGGTGCAGGCCTGCGCGCTGCTCGCACCCGACGCGCTCGACGGGGCGTTTCCCCTCGCGCTGCTGTTGGCCGCGCTCGGCTACCTCCTGCTGTCGCCGTGGCTCTACTGGCGCGACGACTGAAGGGAAACGCTCTTTTCCGCAACCTCCGGAGAGTCCGGTATGAGTGACGGGGACGACGAGCCCGACGCGGCCGACGAGGAGGCCGAGGAGACGGCCGTCGACGTGACGCCCGACGGACTGCACGAGCGGCTCGACGCGGCCGAGGAGGCCCTCGACGCCGCCGAGACCGAGCGCGACCTCGACGAGGTGGAGGCGGACCTCGACGACATCGGAACGAAGCTAGAGGCCGCGGAGCTTCCCGAGCCCGAGGACGACGACGAGGAGGACCCCCGCGAGGAGCTGGAGGGGCGCCTCTCCGACCTCCGCGACGCGCTGGAAGAACAGCGCGGCCCGTACGCGAGCGACGTGGTCGATGCCGTCGAGGAGGCGCGCGCCGACGTGACCGACGCGGAGTGGACCGAGGACGGCGAGTCGGAGGCGGCCGCCGCCGTCGAGGCGTTCCTCGACGCCGTCGAGCCGATACTCGGCGAGTCGTTCGACGAGGGCTCCGACTTCCCGGAGGACCACGCCGACGCGCTCGACGCGGTCGCCGTCGCGGTCGGCGACGCCGCCCTCGACGCCGACGAGGACGCCGACACCATCGCCGACCTGCTCGACGCCGCGGACGAACTGACCGACGGGCTGGACGACGCCGAGGTGTGGGACGACCTCACCGTCGTCGAACAGCTCACCGTCGAGGGGTTCTACGACCGGATGGAGTCGGCCAACCGGAAGGACTTCCCGCCGGAGCTCGGCGTCGTCCGCATCGCGGAGCACGAGAACGACCCCGAGCGCATCCTGATGGCGCTCGACTACCTCGAGTCCGACTTCATGCAGGACAACTGCGTCACCGCGCTCCGCCGGATGGGCGCGCCCGAGGCGTACGACGCGATGATGGGCCTCGCCCAGCGCCGCGACCGCCCGGCCATCGAGGTGCTCGGCAAGATCGGGAACGACGACGCCTGCGAGACGCTCCACGACTACATCGACGGCGAGTCGAACCCCCCGCTCCAGAAGACCGTCCTGAAGGCGCTCGGCGAGATCGGCGCCGCGGAGTCGACCCAGCCGGTCGCGGACCGTCTCGTCGCCGAGGACCCCGAGGTGCGCTCGCAGGCCGCTCGCGCGCTCGGTCGCATCGGCGACACCCGCGCCGTCGCGCCGCTCTCGGACACGCTCGCCGAGGACGAGAGCGACAACGTCCGCGCCGCCGCGGCGTGGGCGCTCTACCAGATCGGGACCGAGGCCGCGCTCGAAGAGGCCGCCGAGTACGCGGGCGACCGCTCGTACATCGTCCAGAACGAGGCCGAGAAGGCGGCCAACGCCCTCGACGCCGCCGCGCCCCCGGCGTAACTTCTTATCGGGGGGCGCGGCCAGGCGCCGCGTGCTCCGGCCCGTCGCGCTCGTCGCCCTGCTCGTCGCCGGCGTAGCGACGCCCGCGGTCGTCCCGGCCGCGACCCCTACCGAGCCCGCGATAGTGGCGACAGTGCCGAACCCCGTCGCCGACGGGGACGCGGGCGAGTCGGTCGTCCTCGCCGCTCCCGACGGGACCGACCTCGGCGCGTACGCGCTCGACGACGGCGAGTCGCGCGTTCGCCTGCCGAACCGAACCGTCTCGGGCCGCGTCGTCCTGACCGCCGCGCCCGAGCGAGTGCGGAACCGAACCGACCGCCGCGTCCTCGACGTGGCGCTCCCCGCGCTGTCGAACGCCGGCGAGCGACTGCGGCTTCTCAGGGGGAACCGGACCGTCTCGACGCTCCGCTACGGGGACGCGCCCGAGGGCGAGCGCTACCGGAACGGGACGTGGACGCCCGTCGGCGCGACCGACTACCCGGTCGTCGCGGGCGGCGCGGGCGAGGCGCGGGCGTTCGTCCTCCCCGACGCGACCGGGCCGCCGCTCGCCGCGATAAGAAACGCGACCGAGCGGGTGTGGCTCGCGGGGTACACGTTCACCTCGGCGCGGGCGACCCGGGCGCTCGCGAACGCGAGCGAGCGCGGCGCGGACGTCCGCGTCCTCGTGGAGGGCGGCCCGGTGGGCGGGATGAGTCGCACGCAGGCGCGACGACTCGAGACGCTCGTCGCCGCGGGCGTCGCGGTGCGTGCCGTGACCGGGCCGCACGCGCGGTACGCCTACCACCACGCGAAGTACGCCGTCGCGGACGACCGCGCGGTCGTGCTCACCGAGAACTGGAAGCCCTCGGGGACGGGCGGTGCGGACTCCCGCGGCTGGGGCGCGGTCGTCTCGGAGCCCTCGGTCGTCGCGGGCCTCGCGCGCACCTTCGAGGGTGACTTCGCGTGGCGCGCGGCGGTTCCGTGGGACGAGTACCGCGCGGGCCGGACGTTCGCGGCCGACAACGCGACGGCCGGGACGTACCCGACGGCCTTCGCCCCCGAGCGCGTCGCGTTCGAGTCCGCGCGGCTGCTCGTCGCGCCGGACAACGCCGAGTCGGCGGTGCTCGCCCGACTCCGCGCCGCGAACGAGACCCTCCGGGTCGTCCAGATGAGCGTCGGCGGGCCGGACCAGGCCTTCGTCCGCGAGACGGTCGCGGCCGCGCGCCGGGGCGTCGAGGTGCGCCTCCTGCTCTCGGGGGCGTGGTACGTCCGCGAGGACAACGGCGCGGTCGTCGAGCGGCTGAACCGCGTCGCCGAGCGCGAGGGGCTGGACCTGGAGGCGCGTCTCGCCGTGCCGTCCGGCTACGGGAAGATACACGCGAAGGGCGTCGTCGCCGACGACACCGTCCTCCTCGGGAGCCTGAACTGGAACGACAACTCCGCGCGCGCGAACCGCGAGGTTGTGCTCGCGCTCACCGGCGACGCGGCGGACTACTACCGGCGCGTGTTCGACGCCGACTGGCGCGCGAGCGGGCCGGGGACGACCCTGCCGGGCGGCGTGGTCGCTGTGCTCGCCGTCGCGGCGCTGGCGTGTCTGCTCGCGGCGCGACGGGTCGAGTTCGAGTGAGTCAGCAGCGCTCCTCGCAGACGCGGTCGATGATGGTCCCGGTCGAGAGCACCTCGCCCTCGTAGCGGGGTTCGCGGGGGCCGGCGCGGGCCACCTCACAGTCGATACCCCGCTCCGCGAGCGCCGCGCGGATGGCGTCGTCGTCGTGGTGCTGGTCGTGGCCGAGCACGATGCGGTCCGGGTCGATGCGCTCGATGGGGACGAAGATGTCCTCCGTGTGGCCGAGGTGGGCCTCGGTGACGGGGTCGAGCGCCGCCACCATGTCCCGGCGCTGGCGGTCCGGGAGCAGGGGCGGCTCCTTGTGGGTGACGTTGTCCTGTCGGGCGATGATGACGTGGAGCTCGTCGCCCATCGCGCGCGCCTCCCGCAGGTAGTGGAGGTGGCCCGGATGCAGGAGGTCGAAGGTCCCCTGCGCGACGACCCTCACCGGCGGTCACCCAGTTCGGCGTCGATGTCCGCCTGCGTGAAGTCGAAGAAGGCGTCCTCCGGGAGGTCGACGTCGACCACGTCGAGGTCGCGCGGGTCGCCCTCGCGGTCGAACGCCTTCCAGTCGTGGCGGCCGTACGGCGCGCCGACGATGATGTGGACCTTCCCCCGCCCGAACGTCTGCAAGTCCTGGTCGGAGGGACTGAGCACGCCGTTCGGGTGCGAGTGGACCGACCCCACGGAACTCGCGCCGGTCGGCACCATCTCGGAGCGGACGGTCGCGGAGACGGGCGAGGAGGTGGTACCGGGGATGACGAGCACGTCCGTGACGACGGTCCCCTCCAGGTCGAGCCCGAGGTCGCGGGCGTCCTCCCCGCGGAGGAGTCCCATGTACTCGTTCGGGTGGGCGTCCTCGGAGGCGGACAGCGCGAAGGAGAGGGCGTCCTCGGCGATGGCGACGACCTCGCTCGACCGGAACAGCCGCATATCTCCGACTGCGGCCGCGCCGCCCATGAGGGTTCCGATAGGGGTGTCCGGCCGCCGCGAGCGCGAGGGGAAACCGGACGACAGGAGCCGCCTCCGGGGCGCTCGCGGCGGGCACGCCGAGTGACAAACCTTAACCGCGGACGGGACCCAGCGTGTATAAATGGTTCCACCTGCTGACGCCGGCGAAACCGCCGGCACGGCCCGCGCGGGCCCCGTCGTCTATCGGCTCGCGTCCGGGTGTACGTTCGAGGACGTCGAGGAGGAGGCGCTGTACCACGCGACCGTCAACGGCGTCGTGGAGTACGGCGTCTTCGTCGACCTCTCGGACCACGTCTCGGGGCTCGTCCACGACTCCGTGCTCGACGGCGACTACGAGGTCGGCGACGAGTTCGTCGTCGAACTCGCCGAGATACGCGAGAACGGCGACCTCTCCTTCCACGAGGCCGCGCCGAGCGAGTTCACCACCGTCGAGGTGAGCCACGGCGACGAGGCCGGCGTCTCCGAACTCGCCGGCAAGGTCGGCCACGTCGTCCACGTCGAGGGCGAGGTCGTCCAGATAAAACAGACCGGCGGCCCGACCCTGTTCCAGGTGCGCGACGGCACCGGCATCGTCCCCTGTGCCGCCTTCGAGGAGGCAGGCGTGCGCGCCTACCCCGAGGTGGAGATGGACGACGTCGTCCGCGTCACGGGCACCGTCGAGAGCCGCGAGGGCGCGCTCCAGGTCGAGGTGGACGACCTCGCCCGACTGCGCGGCGAGGCGGCCGACGAGGTGCGCGACCGTCTCGCGGACCAGGTCGCGGAGACCGCCGCCCCGGCCGAGGTCGACCCGCTCGTCGAGTGGGACGCCTTCGAGCCGGTTCGCGAGGAGCTCCGCGGCGTCGCCGAGCGGCTCCGGCGCGCCGTGCTGGAGAACCGTCCGATACGGGTGCGCCACCACGCCGACGGCGACGGGATGTGCGCCTCGGTCCCCGTCCAGCTCGCGCTCGAACGGTTCATCGAGTCCGTCCACGAGGACGCACAGGCGCCGCGCCACCTCCTCAAGCGGCTCCCGGCGAAGGCCCCGTTCTACGAGATGGAGGACGTGACCCGCGACCTCAACTTCGCGCTGGAGGACCGCGAGCGCCACGGCCAGAAGCTCCCGCTCCTGCTCATGCTCGACAACGGCTCCACCGAGGAGGACACGCCGGCGTACCGCGCGCTGGCGGAGTACGACATCCCGGTCGTCGTCGTCGACCACCACCACCCGGACCCGGACGCCGTCGAGCCGCTCGTCGACGCCCACGTCAACCCCTACCTCCACGGCGAGGACTACCGCATCACGACCGGGATGATGTGCGTCGAACTCGCGCGCATGATCGCGCCGGAGCTGACCGACGACCTGCGCCACGTGCCGGCCGTCGCCGGGCTCTCGGACCGCTCGCGGGCCGACGCGATGGACGACTACGTCGCGCTCGCCGCCGAGGCCGGCTACGAGGAGGACGACCTCCACGACATCGGCGAGGCGCTCGACTACGCGGCCCACTGGCTCCGCTACAGCTCCGGCGACGCCGTCATCGAGGACGTGCTGGACCTCGGCGACGACGAGGAGCGCCACCGCGAGCTGGTCGCGTTCCTCTCGGAGCGCGCCGAGCGTGACGTGGAGCGCCAGCTCGACGACGCGCTCCCGCACATCGAACACGAGACGCTGTCGAACGACGCCCACCTCTACCGAATCGACGTGGACGAACACGCCCACCGCTTCATCTACCCCGCGCCGGGGAAGACGACGGGCGAGCTCCACGACCGGAAGGTCCAGGAGACGGGCGACCCCGTCATCACCATCGGCTACGGGCCGGACTTCGCCGTCCTCCGCTCCGACGGCGTCCGCCTCGACATCCCGCGGATGGTCACGGAACTCACCGAGGAGCTGCCGGGCGCGGGCGTCTCCGGCGGGGGCCACCTCGTCGTCGGCTCCATCAAGTTCGTCCCGGGCGCCCGCGAGGAGGTCCTCGACGCGCTCGTCGCGAAGATGAGCGACGCCGAACTCGACGACGCGCTCCGCTCGACGCTGGTCGAGTAGCGCGGGCGCACTCCCGCCGGGCTTATTGCGGTTCCTCGCGTTGCCTCGTATATATGGGGGACGAGCACGCCGACGGTCCCACGGACCACGAGCGATTCGTCCCGAGAGAGGCGTTGAATTCGATTCCGATGGCCGTCTATCACTTCGACTTCGACGGCCGCCTCGGGTGGTGGAACGCCCGCGTCGCGGAGGTCACCGGCTACTCCGACGAGGAGCTGTCCGGGATGGGTATCGACCGACTGCTGACGGCGGAGGACTCGGCGGCCGTCCGCGAGACGCTCGACGGCGCCGGCCCGGGCCACAGCTGGAGCGTCGACCTGCCGGTCGTGACGAAAGACGGCGAAGCCCTGCCGCACCGGCACGAGGCCGCCGTGGCCACCGACGCGGACGGGAGCTGTATCGGCGTCACGGGCGTCGCACAGCCCCGTTCCGACGGCGGCTCCGGAGAGGTCGAGGGGGCCCGCACCTACCGTCGCGTAATCGAGACGGTCGGCGGCGTCATCGGGGCGCTGGTCGCCGCGGGGACGCAGTCGGAGATCGAGCGCGCCGTCTGTGAGGGGCTCGCCGACTCGGAACTCTACGACGCGGTGTGGATCGGTCGGCTCGACCGCGACGGCGCGGTGGAACCGGTCACCGTCGCCGGCCCCTCGACGAGCGCCGTGGACGGGATGACCGAGGAGTGGCGCGGGACGGACGACGCCCGCCCCGCGCTGGAGACCGCCGAGACGGGCGAGGTCCGCGTCGTCCGCGACATCCCCACCTCGTCGCTTCCCGAGCCGATACGCGAGTTCGCGGCGGAGAACGACATCCGCTCCGGTGTGAGCGTTCCCATCGGCCGGGAGGGGGCCGGCGGCGTCCTCGTCGCCTACTCGTCGCGGCCCGACGGCTTCGACGACGTCGAGGTCGGCGCCCTCGAACAGCTCGGGCGCGTCGTCGGCTTCGCGCTCAACGCCGCCCACACCGAGCGGCTCGTCCTCTCCGAGCCGGTCGTCGAACTCGAACTCCGCCTCACGGGCGAGGCGATGCCGTTCACGCGGCTGGCACAGGCGGCCCCGGACGTCACCGGCACGATGGAGTGGATGAACCGCGAGCCGAACGGCGACATCACGCAGTACTATACCGTCCACGGCGCCGACGCCGAGGCCGTGGTCGAACACACGGAGGCGGCCGACCACGTCGAGTCGTGTACCCCGGTCGGCGAGAGCGACTCCGCGCTGTACGAGCTCCGCCTGGCCCGCTCGGCGGCCTCACAGCTGCTCACCGCCGGCGCGGAGGCACGCGAGATAACCATCGAGGACGGCGGCGTCACGGTCGTCGCCACCGCGCCGCGCGACACCGACGTGCGCGCCGTCGTCGAGGGGGTACGGTCCGTGTACCCCGAGACGAAGCTGGTCGCGAAACGCACCCTCGACGGCCCCGGCGACGAGCGCGAGGAACCGACGTGGTCGGGCGACGTCTCGCTCACCGACCGGCAGTTCGGCGCGCTCGAAGCCGCCTTCGACGCCGGCTACTTCGAGTGGCCGCGCGACGCGACCGCCGAGGAGGTGGCCGACGAACTCGACATCTCCGCCGCGACGCTCCACTACCACCTCCGCCGGGCGGAGCGGTCGCTCGTGGAGTCGTTCCTCGAATCGAGACGGGAGTAGTCAGAGGTAGCCGTTCTCGGCCAGCCGCGAGACGCCCTCCTTCAGCCGTTCTTCGCTCGCCGCGTAGGAGAGCCGCGCGTAGCCCGGCGTGCCGAACGCGCTGCCCGGGACGGTCGCCACGTGGGCGTCCTCGATGGCGCCCTCACACCACGCCGCGTCGTCCTCGGCGACGGGGAGCATCATGTAGAACGCGCCGTCGGGACGCGGTACCTCCTTCCCGTGGTCGGCGAACAGGTCGAGCAGCATGTCGCGGCGCTCGTGGAAGGCGTCGCGCATCTCCGTCACGGCGTCGTCGGTGTTGCGCAGCGCCTCGACGCCCGCGTGCTGGACGAAGTTCGTCGCACACGACACCGAGTGGCTGTGTATCTTCGACGCCTCGGCGACGAGGTCGGCCGGCGCGCCGACGTAGCCGAGCCGCCAGCCGGTCATCGAGTACGCCTTCGAGAACCCGTTGAGCGTGACGGTCCGGTCGACCATCCCGTCGAGGCTCCCGAGCGAGGTCGGCGTCCCGTCGGTGTAGGTGATGGACTGGTATATCTCGTCGGAGAGTACGACGGCGTCGTGGTCGACGGCGAGGTCGCGCACGCCTTCGAGCGCCGCGTCGGAGAAGACCGCGCCCGAGGGGTTCGACGGGCTGTTGACGACGACGAGGTCGGTGTCGTCGCTCACGACCTCGGCGAGGTCGTCCAGCGCGGGTTCGAGCCGGAAGTCATGGGGAGAGAGGTCGACGCGGCGGATGTCCGCGCCCGCCAGCTTCGCCATCGCCTCGTAGCTCACCCACGCGGGGTCGAACAGCACGACCTCGCTCCCCTCGTCGAGCAGGGTCATGAACACCTCGAACAGCCCCTGCTTGCCGCCGGGCGTGACGATTATCTCGTCCTCGTCGTAGGCCAGCCCGTCGTCGGCGAACTTCTCGGCGATGGCCGCCTTCAGCTCCGGGATGCCGTTCGACGGGGTGTACCCCGTGTGCCCGGCGTCCATCGCGGCCTTGCCGGCCTCGACGACGTTGTCGGGGGTCGGGAAGTCCGGCTCCCCGACGGAGAGGTCCACGACGTCGGCGCCGTCGGCCTCCAGTTCGGAGGCGAGGTTGGAGATGGCGAGCGTCGCGCTCGGTTCGACACGTCCGACTCTGTCAGCGAATTCCGTGTTCATGCGAGTTCCTCCGCGAGGTCGATTGCGCTCTCGACGGCCTCCGCGCCCTTCGGGATGCGCTCGGCCGCCTCGGCCGCGCTCATGCCGGGACCGGAGACGCCGAACGCGACCGGGGTGTCCCGGTCCAGCGACACGTCGGTCAGGCCGCGGGCGGCCGCGTCCGTGATGACCTGGTCGTGGTCGGTGTCCCCGGTGATGACCGCCCCGAGGACGGCGACGGCGTCGATGTCGTCGCGGCGCGCCAGCCGGTCGGCGGCGAGCGGGGTGTCGTACGCCCCCGGTACCTCCAGCGTCTCGGCGATCTCCGCGCCGCGCTCGGCGGCGGCCTCGCGACCCGCCGCCTCCATCTCGTGGGTGACCGGCCGCTCCTTGTTGAACTGAGCGACGACCAGCCCGAGTGTGACCATACTCGGGGTATCTACGGCGCGTAGAAAGACCTGCCGCTCCGCGCAAGCGACCGGAGTCCGGCTTTTTGTGCCCCCGGCGAGACGACCGCCCATGCACGAGGCGTTCACCGATATCGGCGAGCGGGACTGGGACACGGGTGCGGACGGGACCGTGCGGCTGGCGGTCGTGGGTTGTGGCGGCTTCGCGCGCGGCGTCGTGCTCCCGAGCATCGGCGACTGCGACTACGTCGAGGCGACCGTCGGGGTGAGCGGCAGCGCCGAGAACCGCGAGAAGGTCGCCGACGGCCACGGCCTCGAAACGACGGACTACGACGGCTACGCGGCCGGCGACCTCGCGGACGCGTACGACGCCGTGTACGTGGCGACGCCGAACCGCCTCCACCTCCCGCACGTCGAAACGGCCGCGGAACAGGGGAAGGCGGTCGTCTGCGAGAAACCGCTGGAGGCGACTCCGGAACGAGCCGAGGAAGTGGTCGCGGTCTGCGAGGACGCGGGCGTCCCCCTGATGACGGCCTACCGGATGCAGGCCGACCCGCTGTTCCGCGCGCTGAAGGCGTTCCTCGACGCGGGCGGCGTCGGCGCGGTGGAGAAGTTCGCGGGCGACTTCACCTTCCCCGTGCTGATGGGCTCTCGCGGCCCGGACCAGTGGCGGCTCGACGCGCACCTCGCGGGCGGCGGCGCGCTGATGGACGTGGGCGTGTACCCGCTCAACGCCGCGCGCTACCTGCTCGGCGCCGAACCCGAGGCCGTCTCGGGGCGGACGCGCACGGGCGGCCCGTACGCGGACGTGGACGAACACGTCTCCTTCCGCGTCGCGTTCCCGGACGCGACGGGGAACTTCACGGCCTCCTTCTCGGGCCACCCGAACGCCGACTTCGCGGTGTACGGGAGCGAGGGCGTCGTCCGCCTGTTCGACGCCTTCCAGCCGAACCGGGGCCGCAGGCTCGTCGTCGAGACGGGCGACGGCTCCTACGAGATAACGGGCGCGGGCGGCGGGGAACTGCGCGAGGAGTTCGACTACTTCGCGCACGCCGTCCTGACGGGGAGCGACATCGGCCCGGACGGGGCCGACGGGCTGGCGGACGTGTGGCTCATGGACGCGATATACGCGGACGCGGAGTGAGAGGCGAGGTGACGGCGGGTGCCGGGCGTACCCGCCGTGTGGGCGCGGCGATGGTTGTTGCCGTCACGACGAGAAAAGCGTCGCTTCCGGCGATTGATACTATTCCCCCCTCCCTGATAAAGCTACCACTTCGGGGTCACACGTCGCCCCGCCGGTCCCGCCACGCGGGGAACTCCTCGCGCACCGCGGCGACGCGTTCGGGGTCGGCCTCGGCCGCGACGAGCGCCGGGTCGTCGTCCGACGAGGCGAGCGTCGTTCCCCACGGGTCGTACACCGAGGAGCGCCCGAGCAGTTCCGCGCCCTCGTAGCTCCCCGAGCCGTTGGCCGTCGCGACGTACAGCTGGTTCTCGACGGCGCGCGCTTTCGGCAGGAGCTTCCAGTGTTCGACGCGGGGGTACGGCCACGCGCTCGGCACGCAGACCAGCGTCGCGCCCCGCTCCGCGAGCGCGCGGTACAGTTCCGGGAACCGCAGGTCGTAGCAGGTCGTCATCCCGACCGTGTGGCCGTCGAACTCGGCGACCGCGAGGTCCTCGCCGGGCGTCAGGAGTTCGGTCTCGGCGGAGCCGTAGCCGAACAGGTGGTGTTTGCGGTAGACGGCCAGCCGCTCGCCGGCCCGGTCGAAGAGGACGGAGGTGTTGGCGAGCCCTTCGTCGGCGGGGCCCTCGTCGCTCGCCGCGAGGTCCTCCACGATGGACCCGGCTAACACGCCCACGTCGTTCTCGGCGGCCGCTTCCCGGACCCGGGTGAGCGTGGGTCCGTCCAGCGGTTCGGCCGCGCGGTCGTAGCTGTCGAAGGCGAAGTAGCCGACGTTGAATATCTCGGGGAGAACGACGAGGTCCGCGCCCTCCGCGGCGGCGTCCTCGACCGCCGCCACGGCGCGCGCGACGTTGCCCGTCACGTCGGCGTTCTCGACGCGAATCTGCGCACAGACGACGCGGGTCATCGGTCGAGGTCCTCGCGGATGGCCCGCTCGATGTTGTCGAGTTCGTCGTCGAGGTTCCGCTTGAAGAAGCGTTCGAGGCCGGGGACCTTCCCCTCGACGACGAAGCGGTTGTGGAGCCGCGACCCGGTCTCCGTGGCTTCGAGTTCGTGTTCGCCCTGGACGCGCATCACGCTCGCGTTCCCGACGAACCGGACGTACTCGTTCTCGCGGCGCTCGACGTCCTCCGTCTCGATGGGGATGGTGCGGTTGATGACGGGGATGGGGAGCTTCACGTGCCACGTCGCGGTGTACTCGCCGGTGGTTTCGAACTCCGAGACGACGCTGATGGGGCTCGCCCGCTTCTCCGGGTCGGCGATGAAGTCCCAGACGTCCTCGGGGGGTGCGTCGAACTCGAACGTCCGCTCGACCCGTACGGTCATAACGGACCGAGTCGCGGCGAGGGCAAAAAACCGACTACTCCGGCGTGACGCGCCACGTCGTCGAGCGGGCGCGCCCCCACTTCTCGATGTCGACGTCCTCGGACTCCTCGGCGAGGCGGGGCAGGCGCGCGCCGACCTGTTTCGCGGTCATGCCGAGGGCGTCGGCGACGTGTTTCGCACGGAAGTACCGGTCACCAACCGCGGCGCGCTCGCGGAGGTGATCGAGGATGCGTTCGTTCGTGTCGTCGGGCATACCCCCGTATAGTGTGTCCTCGGTCTTAAGCTTGCGCCGTCACTCGTAGAGGTGCAGCGCCGCGACGACCAACGTCGCGCCCAGCATCGCGGCCGCGAAGCCGTAGCCCGAGAGGACGAGCTGGTCGCCCAGCGCCGCGACGAGCATCACGACCGCGCCGACGAGGCCGACGACGCCGAACAGCATGCTGAACCCCATCCGGCGGTCCGAACCCTGTGAAGTCTCCATACCCACGCTTCCGACGACTGCCACTTAATCCTCGCGTTCGCGGCCCCCGGCCGAAGCCGTTTTGCCCGCGGCGCTACCCTCCCCGCCAATGGACGTTCGCGCGCTGCTGCTCGGTAGCAAACTGAAGGTCGCGGCGACGGCGTTCGGCCTCCTCGTCGCGAGCGTCGGCGGAGCGTTCGCGCTCGGCGTGGTCGGCGTCCCCGGCGTCGCCGGCGTGAGCAACTCCTTCGGCGACGTGACCGACGAGACGACCGTCGTGAACACCGACCTGCTCGTCACCAACCCCAACCCCATCGGGGTTCGGCTGGGCGGCACCGACATCGACTACACGATCAGGATGAACGACGTCGCCATCGCCGCGGGGAACAAGTCGGGGGTCGGAATCGAGTCGGGCAACACGACGCTGAACTTCTCGACCCGGATGGACAACCGGAAGATACCGGCCTGGTGGGCGAGCCACGTCCGCAACGACGAGACGACGAACGTCACCATCGACGCGAACGTGACCGCGTCGATACTCGGCGGGCGGAACTTCGCCCTCCAGCAGCGCCAGCAGGTGAACACGGACATCATCTCGCAGTTCAACTCGAACGAGACGCGGCCCGTCTCCGGCCCGTCGAACCCCCTCTACGAGAACCCCGTCCTCTACGTCAACGCGACGCGCGCCTCGTGGGGCACCGTCACCGCCGACGAGACGCCCATTGACATGCGCTTCGACGTGTACAACCCACAACTGGAGCCGTACACGCTGACCGAGGTTGGGTACGTCGTGACGATGAACAACGTCACCGTCGGCGAGGGCGTCACCGACGAGCCGTACGTGGTCGAGGGCGGCACGCGGGAGACGATTCGGACCGTGCCCGTCATCCGCAATCAGCGGCTCGACGAGTGGTGGGTGTCGCACCTGGAGAACGGGCAGGTGACCGACCTGCGCATCGACTTCTACGCTCGCGTCGAACTGCCGACGGGGAACTCGCTCCGCATCCCGCTCGACGCGCTGACCTACGAGCGGACCATCGAGACGGACATCTTCGGGACGAAGAACGCGACGAACACGACGGACACCGGCGGGAGCGCGACCCCGACGCCGACCGACGGCGACGGGACCGCCACACCCACCCCGACGGACGACGGCGGCCTCGTCGACACGCCTACCGTCGGCACGGACGAGGACACGGCCACGCCCACGTCGTCCCCCACCGCGACGCCCACGGACGACGGCGGCATCATCTGATACCCCGACAGGGTTTTCACGCCGGCACGGGTACCCACGGCTACATGCACCGGAGTCCCGACGCTCCTGGTCGCGTTCTCCTCTGAGGAGCCGACCGCACGGAGCGAGGCCGGCCGTATCGTCCTGTGTATCGACGGCGACGAGCACCGCCTGTCGCGCGCCGACGCCGAGCGGTTGGCGGCGGCCGTCGACGACGCCATGACCGACCGCCGCGAGTTCCTGCGGACGACCGGCGAACACCGCGCGGACGGCAGCTACGTCGTCGCGCGCCGCGGGGCCGACTCGGCGGGCAACCGCAAGGTGTTCGACTCCTTCGCGCGCGCCGAGCGGCTGTTCGCGCGCCTGCCCGACCGCTTCGGCGCCGAGGATGCGGCCCGGACCGGCATCACCGGGTCCCGCCGACACATGCTGGTGCGCCACTTCGCGGAGCACCCCGCGTTCGACTGCCGGCTGGCGTCGCGGAGCCCGCTGGTCGCGGAGAAAACCCCGGGCGGGGAGCCGCGCGCGGAGGCCGTGGCGGACGACTGACCGGCGCGGCAGGCAACCGTTATGTAGCGGCCCCCGTACCCGTAGGACAACGAATGCGTCAGTACCTCGACCTCGTCGCGGACGTGCTCGCCGACGGCGGCTACAAGCCGAACCGGACCGGCGTGGACACGGTGTCGGGCTTCTCGCGCCACTACACCGTCGACCTCGCCGACGGCTTCCCGCTTCTCACGACGAAGAAGCTCTCCGGCTTCCGCTGGAACAGCCTCATCCACGAACTGCTGTGGTACCTCTCCGGGGAGGAGCACGTCCGGAGCCTCAGCGAGGAGACGGGGATATGGGACGCGTGGGCTGACGACGAGGGGCGGCTCGACACCGCGTACGGCCGCTTCTGGCGACGGTACCCGGTCCCCGACGACGAGGCCCGGCTCCCCGGCGAGTCGTGGCCCGACGACGACCACCGGTGGCGCAACGACGACGGTACCTTCGACCAGCTCGCTTACGCGGTCGACCAGCTGAACGAGAACCCCCACTCCCGACGCATCGTCGTGAACGCGTGGCACCCCGCGAACGCCGCCGTCTCGACCCTGCCGCCGTGTCACTACACCTTCGTCTTCAACGTCCGCGACGGCCGGCTGCACACCCACCTCACCCAGCGGTCGGGCGACATCGCGCTCGGCGTCCCGTTCAACATCGCGGCGTACTCGCTTCTGACCCACGCCGTCGCCAACCGCACGGGCCTCAACGTGGGCGAGTTCGGCCACACGGTCGTGGACGCGCACGTCTACTGCGGCGCCGGCGAGCGCGGCGCGTGGTACGCCGACAACCTCGACCGGCTCCAGGCACGCCTCGGGGACGTCGGGAACCGCGAGGAGTACCGCGACGTGCGCGAGTGGCTCGAATCGGCGGCTCCGGACGAGGCCGACGACGAGACGGGCTACGACCACGTACCGGGGCTCCTCACCCAGCTGTCGCGCGAACCCCGCGAGCGCCCGACGGTCGAGGTGGCTGACAAGCCGCTCGACGACCTGACCTTCGACGACTTCGAGCTGTCCGGGTACGACCCCGCGCCCGGGCTAGCGTTCTCCGTGGCGGAATGAGCCGGGAGCCGGAGGTCGTGCTCGTCGCCGCCGTCGCCGCGAACGGCGTCATCGGCCGCGACGGCACGATGCCGTGGCACTACCCGGAGGACCTGAAGCACTTCAAACAGCTCACGACGGGCCACCCGGTCGTGATGGGCCGGCGGACCTACGAGTCCATCGTCGCCCGCATCGACGGGCCGCTCCCCGACCGCACGAACGTCGTCCTGTCGCGCTCGGCCCTCGACCTGCCCGAGGGCGCGGTCCACGCGGGCGGCACCGACGAGGCGCTCGCGCTCGCGGCCGAGCGCGACGACGTGGTGTACGTCGTCGGGGGCGAGACGGTGTACGAGGCGTTCATGTCGCGCGCGGACCGGCTGGTCCTGACGGAACTCGACGACGCGTACGAGGGGGACACGTACTTCCCCGAACTCGGGCCGGAGTGGACCGAGACGGCCCGCGAGGCGCGCGAGGGGCTCGCGTTCGTCACCTACGAGCGCTAGAGCTCGTCGACGAGCGCCGCCCCGACGACCCCGCCGAGCGCGCCGCCGCCGACGAGGTAGCCGGCCGAGAGGACCACGACGACGAACAGGAGGACGGCGCCGAGACCGGCGACTTCGAGCGGGAGGAAGCCGAGGCCGAGGAACGCGCCGACGGTGAACAGGATTCCCAACACCGGGAGCAGCGCGAGCAGGCCGGTGAGCGTGCCCACCCGCGCGCCGGCCCGGTAGTCGTCCGGCCGGCAGTCGAGATAGCCCGCGACGGCCCCGCCGAGGACGATGCCGAAGGGGAGGAACGCGAGCACGACCGAGGCGACGGCGCCGATGCCGGCGTTCAGGAGGGTATCGCCTTTGCCCATGGAGGGACTTCGCCGCCCCGGCACAAACGTCTTGTCGCCGGGCGACCGATACGCGTTCCGCGTGTCTTTATACGTAGCCGGGCGTTGGGGGAGTAGATGACGCGGCCCGTTCTCGCCGTCGTGTGTACGCTGCTGCTCGCGACTGCGGGCCTCGGTGCCGGCGCGGCACCGGGAGCAGCCGCGGCGCCGCCGGCCGAACTCACCCAACAGGACTTCGACCGCACGCAGTTCGGCATCACGGTGTACGCGAACGGGTCCGCGCGCTGGACGTTCACCTTCCGGCGCACGCTGGAGAACGCCTCCGAGGAGGAGGCCTTCCGGGACTACGCCGCGGAGTTCGAGACGAACGAGACGCAGTTGTACACCGGCTTCGTGGCCGACGCCGAGGCGCTGACCGCCGAGGGGACGAACGTCACCGGACGGGAGATGGCCGCGACCGCGTTCCGGCGGAGCGCCGAGGTGGACGAGGGCGTCTCCAGCACCGACGCGCCGGAGGGTATCGTGCGGATGTCGTTCCGGTGGACGAACTTCGCGCGCGTCGATGGCGACCGCGTGGTCGTGGGCGACGTGTTCGAGGGCGGCCTCTACATCGGCGCCAGCCAGTCGCTCGTGGTCCGGCCCGGCCCGGCGCTCGACTTCCGGAGCGTCGCCCCCCCGCCCGACTCGCAGGGCGACCCGGCTTCGCTCGCCGACAGCGACTCGGTGACGTGGCAGGGCGAGCGCTCCTTCGCGGACGAGCGGCCGCGGGCGGTGTTCGGCCCGCCGGTCACCGACACCACCGACGGGGGCGACACGGGCCCGACAGCCACGGCGACCGACGGGAGCGACACGCCCACCGACGACGCCCCGGGTGGCGGGTTCGGAGCGCTCCCGCTCGTCGCGCTCGCCGTCGTCCTCCTCGTCGGCCTCGCCGGCGGCTACGCCTACCGCTCGGGCGCGCTCGGGGACGACGACGGCTCGGCGACAGCGAGCGCTGACGACGCGGGCGGGGCCGGCGGCGCGGCGGTCGCGGCCGAACCCGAAATCAGCGACGAGGAGCTGATGAGCGACGAGGACCGCGTCGTCGCCATGCTGGAGGAGCGCGGCGGTCGCATGAAACAGGTGAACATCGTCGAGGAGACCGGCTGGTCGAAGTCGAAGGTCTCGATGCTCCTCTCCGATATGGAGGAGGAGGGAACCCTCTCGAAGCTCCGGGTCGGCCGGGAGAACATCGTCTCGCTCGCGGGCCACGAACCCGACGCCGCCGGCTCCCCGTTCGACGACGAGGAGTGAGAAACCGGGCCACGGCAGGCCCGAAACGCAACGGTTATACTATCCACCGCGCTACCGGATAATGCGTCGAACGACGTGCTCTGGTGGTGTAGTCCGGCCAATCATATCACCCTCTCACGGTGATGACCAGGGTTCAAATCCCTGCCGGAGCATCCTTTCGCGAACTACACAGCGAGCGACCGCCCCGCGTGTCGCTCGCCCGTTCGCGCGGACGCGCGATTTCGAAGGAGGCCGAACGCGCACAGCGGAGCGAGCACGTTCGAACGTGGTTCAAATCCCTGCCGGAGCATTCTGCGACGAACTACACGGCGAGTACCAACCTTCTCGTAGCCGCGCCGCCACCTCCCCCCGATGACCGACCCTCACGCGCTCGCGCGCCGGTGTCTCGACGCGGGAATCGACGCCGCGCGCCCGGAGCGCGTGGTCGCGGGCGCCGTCTCGCTCGACGGGGACGCGCTCCGCGTCGCGGGCGCGACGTACGACCTCGCCGACTACGACCGCGTCCTCGTCGTCGGGGGCGGCAACGCCGCCGGGCGTGTCGCCGTCGCGCTCGAGACCGCTCTCGGGGACCGCATCGACGGGGGCCTCGTCGTCACCGACCAGCCCGCGGACACCGACCGCGTCGAGTGCGTCGCGGGGAGTCACCCGCGCCCGAACGCGGCGGCGGTCGAGGGAACGCGCCGGGTCCGTGACCTGCTCCGCGACGCCGACGACCGCACGCTCGTCCTCGCCGTCGTGACCGGCGGCGGGAGCGCGCTGTTGCCGGCGCCCGCGGGGAACGTGACGCTCGCGGCCCTGCGCGCGACGACGGACGAACTGCTCGCGAGCGGCGCGACCATCGCGGAGGCGAACGCGGTACGCAAACACCTCTCGGCGTCGAAGGGCGGGCGCCTCGCCGTCGCCGCGGCGCCCGCGCGAACCGTCGTCCTCGCGCTCTCGGACGTGGTCGGCGACGACCTCGGGACCGTCGCGAGCGGGCCGTTCGCGCCCGACGGGACGACCTACGGGGACGCGCTCGCCGTCGCGGAGCGGTATGGCCTCGACCTGCCGGAGGAGGTCCGTGAACGGCTCGACGCCGGCGCGCGCGGCGAGGTCGGGGAGACGCCGGTCGCCGACCACTCGGCCTTCGAGCGCGTGACGAGCCACGTGCTCGCGAACGCTCACACCGCGGCGCGGGCGGCGATGGCCGAGGCGCGCGAAGCCGGCCACGCACCCCTATTACTCTCGACGCGCGTCCGAGGGGAGGCCCGCGAAGCCGCGAAGACACACGTCGCCGTCGCCGAGGAGATACGGGCCACGGCGAACCCCGTTGCGCCACCGGCGGTCGTCGTTTCGGGGGGCGAGACGACCGTTCGTCTGGGACGCTCGGGCGACTCGGGCGGCGTCGGCGGGCCGAACACGGAGTTCGCGCTGAGCGCCGCGCTCGAACTCTCGGAGCCGGGCATCGTCGTTGGGGCCGCCGACACCGACGGGGTGGACGGGAACGCGGAGGCCGCGGGCGCGGTCGTTGACGAGGGAACGGTACACGACCGCCGCGCGGCCGAGCGGGCGCTCGACGGTCACGACGCGGCGACGTATCTCGGGGAGCGCGGGGCGCTCGTGGGGACGGGCCCGACCGGGACGAACGTGAACGACCTCCGGGTGCTCGTCGTCAGCGGTCGCGGTTCCGGGTGACGCTGCGTGCGCCGACGCGCGCGCCGGCCGCGATGCCCCTGTTCGTGGGGCGGCGGAAGGTGCGCGCGAGCACGAGCGCGGCGAACGCGACGACGACGCCGAAGCCGGCGGCCGCGTAGGGCGCGCCGAAGACGTACATCGCCGTCGCGGCGAGCCCCCCGACGCCGATGCCGAGCGCGAGCGCGAGCCGGGCCGCGAACAGCCGGAACGGCTTCGGGTCGTCCGCGTACAGGGTGTTCACGAGCGTCCCGCCGCGCAGCGCCGTGTCGGCCACGTCGTCCGCGAGGACGGGCACGGCGAGCAGCCCCCGGACCGTGGCGCGCGCCTGTCCCTCTATCTCCTCGCGGGCGAGACCCGACACCTCCTCGCCGGAGCGCTCGCGCACGAGGTCGGTGACCGTCGTGATGAAGTCGAAGTCGTCGTCGAGCGTGCGGGTGACGCCCTCGAGCACCGTCGAGACGCGGACGATGAGCGCGAGGTCCTGCGGCAGGCGGAACGGGAAGTCCGACACGTCGCCGACGGCGGCCTGGAACTCCCGGACGTACTGCTGTATCTCGTCGTTGTCGAACGTCTGTCCCCGGAGCTGTTCGATGACGAGCCCGAACACCTCGCGGATGAGGTCGCGGTCGGCGTCGGGGTCGAGCGCGCCCATCTCGACGAACGCGTCGATGACGCGGTCGATGTCGTCGCGCGCCAGCCCGACGTAGAAGTCGAGTATCTGGTCGCGCCGCTGCTCGGAGAGCCGCCCGACGACGCCGAAGTCGTAGAACACGATGCTCCCGTCGTCGAGCACCGAGAGGTTCCCGGGGTGCGGGTCGGCGTGGAATACCCCGTCCTCGACGATCATCCGGAAGTACGCCTCCGCGAGCCGCTCGACCAGCTCCGAGGGGTCGATGCCCGCCGATTCGAGCGCGTCCACGTCGGTTATCTTCGTCCCCTCGACGTACTCCATCGTGAGGACGCGTTCGGTGGACCGCTCCGCGACGACGGGCGGCACCACGACCCGGGGCTCGTCGGCGAAGTTGTCGCGCACCTCGTTCAGGCGCGCGGCCTCGTCGGCGTAGTTCATCTCGCCGCGGATGGTCGTCGCGAACTCGTCGGCGAGGTTCTCCATCGTGAACGCCTGTCCCGGCGGGGCGAACCGCAACACGAGCGGGAGCAGCGTCTCCACGACGACGAGGTCGGCCTCGACGCGCTCGCGGATGTTCGGCCGGAGCACCTTCACGGCGACCTTCTCGCCGTCGTGGCGGGCGATGTACACCTGCCCGAGCGACGCGCCGCTGATGGGCGTGCGGTCGAAGTCGTCGAAGTACTCGTCCACGGGGCCGAGTTCGGCCTCGACGACCGGCTCGATGAGCGACCAGTCGGCGGCCGGCACCTCGTCCTGGAGCGACGACAGCTCCTCGATGTAGGCCGGGGGGAGCACGTCGGGCCGCGTCGAGAGTATCTGTCCGACCTTGATGAACGTCGGCCCGAGGTCGAGCAGGACCGAGAGGAGGTACGCGGCGCGGCGGCGGCGGTCCTCGACGTCGACCTCGCGGCGACCGCCGAACAGGAGGAAGCGCCGGCGGTCGCGGGCGTAGGCGACGGCGAGCGGGAGGAACGCGCGGACGACCGCGACGAACCGGCGGAGGGTCGTCCGGGTGTTCGGCTCGACCGCCTCCTCGCGCTCGCGTCGTGACACGCTCGGGTTACGGGGGGACGGCTCTTGTGGCTGTCCCTACAGGCCGTCGAGCTGGGCGAACGTCTCCGGGAGCGCCCCGGAGTTGTCCACCACGAGGTCGGCCCGCTCGACGGGCTCGTACTCGTCGCGGAACAGTTCGTACACGCGGATGTCGGCGTCCGACTCGTCGTCGGTGCGCGAGCGGATGCGCTCGCGGGCCACGGCGTCGTCGCACTCGACGGAGACGAGCCGGAAGTCGGCGCCGGCCCGGTCGGCCGTCGCGCGGGCGCCCTCCCGGAACCCCCGGGTTCGGAAGGTGGCGTCGAGCACGACGTTCCCGTCGGCGAGCGCGTCGGCCGCGCGGGCGAACAGTTCGTCGTACACGGCCTCGGCCTCCGCGTCGGTGTAGTCGGGGTCGGAGAACAGCTCCTTGCGGACCACGTCCGTCCGCAGCATGGCGGCGTCCAGCCGGTCGGCGACCTCCTCCGCGACGGTGGTCTTGCCCGCGCCCGGGAGCCCGCAGACGACGACCAGCGTGGGGGTGTTCACGGCCGAAGCGAGCGGGAGTCGCTACTAATGGTTTGCGAGTCCGGGCGGGACGCGACACCGTTTTCGGCCCGCGGGAGCGAGCCGTGGTATGTACCTCTCGCCCGCGGTGCGGACGATGCGCGACGACCCGACCGACGGAGCCGAGGCGGCGCTCGTCGTCCGCCCGGACGACGGCACCCCCATCGATGCCCTGCGCGAGGCCGTCGCGCCCCACGCGACCGTCGAGGGGGAGACGGCGTTCGGAAACCTCCACGCGCGGGCCGACGAGACGGCCGTCGCGGACCTGCTGGCCGCGCTCCCCGAGGGCGTCGCCGCCGTCGAGACGCGCGTCGTCGTCGCCGAGGAGACCGGCGCCGAGGAGTAGGACCTGTCAGCCGAACCGGCCGACTCGGCGGCGACCGACAGTCGTTTGGCTCCGGCGTCCCCCTCCGAGAGCATGGATATCGCTCCGGGCGCGTGGCGGCTGGCCGCGGTGCCCGCGCTCGCGGCGCTCCCGGCGGTCTTCCTCTTCGCCCCCGCCGGGGTCGCGCTCGCCGCGCTCGCCGTCGCCGTCGTCGCCTTCCACCGCGACCCGCCGCGGCCGGCGGGCGCGGGCGTCGTCTCTCCCGCGGACGGCACCGTCTCCGTCGTCCGCGAGGAGGACGGCCGGGTCCGCGTCGGGGTATACATGTCGCCGCTGTCGGTCCACGTCAACCGCGCGCCGCTGCCCGGCCGCGTGACCGGCGTCGAACACGTCCCCGGCGCGTACCGCCCGGCGTTCTCGAAGGACTCCGAGCGGAACGAGCGGCTCCGCATCCACGGCGACGGGCCGGCGGGCGAGTGGACCGCGGTCCTCATCGCCGGCTGGTTCGCGCGGCGCATCCACCCGTACGCCGAGGCGGGCGACGACCTCGCGCGCGGCGAGCGCGTCGGCCACATCTCCTTCGGGTCGCGCGCCGACGTGGTGATGCCCGCGGACGTGACGCGGGCGGACCTCGCCGTCGCGACGGGCGACGAGGTGCGGGCCGGCGAGACGCTGGCGCGCCGGTAGCTCTTTGCTCCGGGGGTCGCAGGCGCGGGTATGAGCGACGAGGAAACGCGCGGCCGGAGCCGCGTCACCGAGATATACGTCAACGGACTCGCCGAGGTCACCCCCGACGTGCCGGTGGGGTTCGAGGAACTCGAACGCGCCGCGCTCGACGCCATGGACGAGAAGGCGCTCGGCTACGTGAAGGGCTCGGCGGGCGGCGAGCGGACGGCCGCGAACAACGAGGCCGCGTTCGACCGCTGGCGCATCGAGCCGGAGATGCTGAAGGGCGTCGAGAGCCGCGACCTCTCGGTCGAGGCCTTCGGCACCGAGTTCGACGTCCCCGTGATGCTCGCGCCCATCGGCTGTCAGTCCATCGTGCACGAGGACGGCGAACTGGCGAGCGCGCGCGCCGCCGCGGCGCAGGACGTGCCGATGTGTCTCTCGACCGTCTCCTCGTACGCGATGGAGGAGGTTGCCGACGAACTGGGCGACACGCCGCGGTGGTTCCAGTTCTACTGGTCGCCGGACCGCGACCTCGCCGCGTCGTTCCTCGACCGCGCGGAGGACGCGGGCTACGAGGCCGTCGTCGTCACCGTGGACACGCCGCTCGTCGGCTGGCGGCCGCGCGACCTGGAGAACGCCTACCTCCCGTATCTGGAGGGCGTCGGCATCGCGAACTACACCAGCGACGACGCCTTCGTGGACCGCCTCGACCACGCGCCGGAGGAGAACACCCTCGCCACCGCGCAGGCCTTCCTCGACACGTTCGGCGACGCCTCGCTCACGTGGGACGACCTCGACTGGCTCCACGACAACACGGACCTCCCGGTCGTCGTGAAGGGTATCCTCTCGGCGGCGGACGCCCGACGCGCGCTGGAGCACGGCGCGGACGGTGTCGTCGTCTCGAACCACGGCGGCCGGCAGGTGGACGGCTCCGTCGCCGCCCTCGAAGCCCTGCCGCGGGTCGTGGACGAGGTGGGCGACGAGGCGTTCGTCGGCTTCGACTCCGGGGTCCGGCGCGGCGCGGACGCGCTGAAGGCGCTCGCGCTCGGCGCGGACCTCGTCCTGCTCGGCCGGCCCTACGTGTACGGGCTGGCGCTGGAGGGGGCCGCGGGCGTCGAGGCCGTCCTCGCGAACTTCCTCGCGGACTTCGACCTCTCGCTCGGCCTGGCGGGCCACGACTCGGTGGCGGGCCTCGACCGCGACGCGCTCACCCACGAGTCCGAGCTCCCGTAAGGTGTGTCGTGCGTTGACATCCCTGAACAAAGATTAATATACTTCCCCTTATCCGTTGACGTGAACACGGAGTCACGGAGGCCCATCATGACCACCACTTCCCACACCATCGCGTTCGCGTCCGCTTACAGCGCGGAGCGCGGCGCGGGGAAGTGGATGGTCGCGGGCAACCGTGTGCCGTCCCCGACCCGCGCCGCGTAGGCGGGAACCGTCCCGTCGTGCGAGGCGACGGGTCGGGGCTCATCTTCCTTCGACCACTCGTCTCGCACAGCGACGCCCGCGTGTCGCGACGCCCGTGTCCCTCGCGCCGCGCGAGGGTCGCCCGCCCGAACGCCAGCCACAGCACCCCCGATAGCCACCGGTGTCCCCAGCGGACGCGCGTTCGAATCGCGCCGGGGGCGTGCGATGTCAGTCCATCTACCCACCACGGAGGCGAGAGCCGACCTCGAACTCCGCGTCCCGCGCGGCGAGGCCGGCAGCCTCGACGAGGGCGCGCGGAGCGTCCTGGAGAAAGTCGACGCGGTCCGCCGCGTCGAGGTCGAACGCATCGGCGGCATGCGCCCCGACGCCTTCGACCTGTACGTCGAGGTGACCGCCGACCTCGAACTCGAACTGCCCGACGGCGCCGACCCCGCCGAAACCCTCGGCGACGGCTTCGGCGTCGTCGGCGTCGAGCGCTGCGAGGAACGATGAACAGCCCACGAACGCCCCTCCGCCGAAACCGATGCACGCACCCGACACCCGTACGCGTACAGCCGCCACAGCCGCCCGACCCGCCGCCGCGGCCCTCAGTGCCGCCCTCGCGGGCGCGCTGTTCGTCCTGACCCCGCTGGCCGTCGCCACGGCCCCCGGCCCCTGCCTCGCGGCGGTGGCTGTCCTCGTGGCGACCCCGGCCCTCCGCCTGCTCGCCCCGCCCCGCACGCTCCGCGCCGCCGCGGCGCGCGTGACCCGGGGCTGAGCCCCCTCACCCCGTCCACCGCGCGTCCGCGAGCGTCCGCTGGACCGCCTCCTCGCCCACGGCCGACGCGAGGTGTTCGTAGCCCGCGCGCTCGCCGCGGTCGGTCGCCTCCGCGACCAGCCGCGAGACGATGAACTCCGGCGTCGACTTGCCGAGTTCGCCGAACCGGGGCTGGTAATCCACCTCCAGTTCGAGGTCCGGCGTCAATCCCTCCGCGAAGATGCCGTCAACGCGCGCCCGCTCCGGAAGCGGTTCGAGGTCGCCCGCGAGGTGCGTGACGAACGCGCCGAGCGCCGCCTTCTCCGTCGTCAGCGTGACGAGGCCGTGGAGGAGGTCGGCCGCCCGTCCCGGTTCCGTGATGGCCTCGAACTCGTCGACGAGCATCAGCGTCCGGCCGTCGCGCGTCAGCGGCGGCACCACGGAGCGCAGGGTCGATTCGAGGACGCCCGCATTGAACGAGGCGTGCCGGCGGTGGAACACGACCGAATCGACCATCCCGACCTCCGCGGCCTCGGCGGGCACGGGCAGTCCCATCAGCGCGAGCAGCTGGACCTGACACATCGTTTCGAGCACGGTCGTCTTGCCGCCCGAGTTCGCGCCCGTCAGGACGGCGACGCGGTCGCCGCTCGGCACCGCGAGGTCGTGGTCCCCGACCGCGTAGTCGACCGGGCGGACGTCGACACCGGCCTCGAGCAGGTCGAGGTTGCGCGCGCCCTCGACCGCCAGCGCGTCGTGTTCGACGACGGCGGGCCGCGTCAGGTCGTACGCGAGGGTGAACCGCGCGAGCGACACGTCGAAGGCGAGGTCGTCCACCGCCTCGACGGCGCGGTCGAGTTCGGCGCGGGAGTCGGCCACCCTCCCGCGGAGGTCGTCCGCGACGGCCGTCTCGCGCTCGTCGGCCCGCGTCCGGAGGTCGGTCGCCAGCGCGCGCAACCCCTCGGTGACGAACGACGAGGCGTCGACCGCGCCGTCGGGAGCGGCGTCGCGCACCTCGGCGCTCGGCAGGCCCGCCTCGTCCGCGACGTGGCGGACGAACGCCGCCTCGAACTCGGAGGCGTCGCGCGCGCTCTCCTTCACGGCCGCGAGCACGCCGTCGGGGTCGGCGGCCATGTCCTCGACCGCGCCGAGCGCGTCGCGCAGACGGTCGAGTTCGTCGTCCGCGCCCGCCCCCAGTCGGTCCTCGCCGTCGAGCGCGCGCAGGGCGACGGCGGCCTCGGCGAGCGCGTCGGTATCGAGGTCGGCGACGGCGGCGAAGGCGCCCGACTCGACACCCGTCTCCGCGAGCGCCACGGCCGTCTCCGCCGCCGACAGGTCGCCCGCCGCGCCGTCGTTCGTCTCGAACGCCTCCAACACCGCCGCGCGCTCCCCGTCGTCGAGCGCGCGCCACGAGTCGGCGGCGGCCTCGACGGCGTCCAGTCGCGCCTCGACCTCGGCGCGGTCCGTCAGCGGCGTGAGGACGCGCACCCGGTCGGCGGCGTGGCGCGTGACCGCGTACTCCTCGGCGAGCGCGAGCAGGTCCTTGTACACGTCGCGCGCGTCGCGGGTGGCGAGGGTGTCGAGTCCCGCGCCCCCGTTCGCGCGCCGGAGGATGCGCGTCGCCCGGCCGGGCGCCACCCCCGCGTCCACGAGCGCCCGCGAGTCGGCCGACTCGATGGCCGCGACGGCCGCTTCCGTCCCGAGCGCGTCCGAGAGCAGCGACGCCGTCTTCGGGCCGACGCCCCAGTACTCCTGTAGTCGCATACGCCCACGTGTCGCGGCCGGGGTATCAAGCACACGGCGCGCGCCCGCCACCCGCTCACATAACCTTCCGTGAGCAAAAGGTTCTTATAGGAACTATCTTCAGAATATAAGTGTAATGGAGGGTCCCACACGTCAGCGAGAGCGCGAGACGGAGACCGAGAAAGAGGCCGAGGAGGCCGGCTGTCCGGAGTGCGAATCCGACTCGCTCGTCCAGAGCGGGGAGGGGGAACTGATGTGCGACGACTGTGGACTGATCCTGGAGGAGGAGAACATCGACCGCGGGCCGGAGTGGCGCGCGTTCAACCACTCGGAGCGCCAGTCGAAGTCCCGCGTCGGTGCCCCGACGACCCAGACGATGCACGACAAGGGGTTGACGACGCAGATCGACTGGAAGGACAAGGACGCGTACGGTCGCTCGATTTCGTCGGAGAAGCGGTCGCAGATGCACCGCCTGCGGAAGTGGCAGGAGCGCATCCGCACCAAGGACGCCGGCGAGCGCAATCTGCAGTTCGCGCTCTCGGAGATCGACCGCATGAGTTCCGCGCTGGGCGTGCCGCGCTCCGTGCGCGAGGTCGCCTCGGTTATCTACCGACGCGCGCTCAAGGAGGACCTGATTCGGGGCCGCTCCATCGAGGGCGTCGCCACGTCGGCGCTCTACGCCGCCTGCCGACAGGAGGGCATCCCGCGCTCGCTCGACGAGGTCGCGGAGGTCGCCCGCGTCGAGCAGAAGGAGATCGGCCGGACGTATCGCTACATCGCACAGGAGCTCTCGCTCGGCCTCGAACCCGTCGACCCGGTCCAGTACGTGCCGCGCTTCTGCTCGGAACTCGGCCTCTCCGAGGAGGTCGAACAGAAGACCCGCGAGATAATCGAGGTCACGGCGGAGAAGGGGATGCTGTCGGGCAAGTCGCCGACGGGATACGCCGCCGCCGCCATCTACGCGGCCTCGCTTTTGTGCAACGAGAAGAAGACCCAGCGCGAGGTCGCCGACGTCGCGCAGGTGACCGAGGTCACCATCCGCAACCGCTATCAGGAGCAGATAGAGGCGCTCGACATCCACTGACGCCGCGGCGCCGACTGTACCCTTTTGTCGCTCGCGCGCGCCGGTAGGGTATGAGCCGCTTCGACCCCGCCGACCTGCGCTCGGAGGCCACGCTCGCCGACCGGGACCACGAGACGATGACGGTGGAGGCGCCCTTCACCGGCGACGAGTTCGCGACGCTGCCGCTCGGCGACGAACGGGACGTCGAGACCGCCTTCGACGCCGCCCGCGAGGCACAGGGCGCGTGGGAGGCCCGCGACCCGGCCGAGCGCGCCGACATCCTGCTGGAGTTCCACGACCTGCTGTTCGAGGAGTCCGGGCCGCTGCTCGACCTGATGGTGGAGGAGTCGGGGAAGGCGCGCCGCCACGGCTACGAGGAACTGCTCGACGCCGCGCTGTGCGCGCGCCACTACGCCTACCGCGCGGAGGGGTACCTCGCCGACGAGTCGCGCAAGTCCCCGATGCCGGGGCTCGTGGACGTGGAGGTGAACTACCGCGCGAAGGGCGTCGTCGGGGTCATCTCGCCGTGGAACTACCCCCTCACGCTCGCGGTGTCGGACGCCGTCGCCGCCCTGCTCGCGGGTAACACGGTCGTCCTCAAGCCGGCCGAGCAGACGACCTACACCGCGCTCGCGGCCCTGCGGCTGCTCCGCGAGGCGGGCCTGCCGCGCGACGTCTTCCACGTCGTGCCGGGGACGGGCCCGGACGTGGGCGAGTCGCTCGTCGCGAACAGCGACTACCTCTGTTTCACCGGGTCGGGCGCGACGGGGAGCATCGTCGCCGCGCAGGCGGGCGAACACCTCATCGACTGCTCGCTCGAACTCGGGGGGAAGAACCCCGCTGTCGTGTTCCCGGACGCGGACCTCGACAAGGCCGTGCGCGGCTTGATTCGGGGTTGTTTCACCAACGCCGGACAGCTGTGTATCGCCGTCGAGCGCCTCTACGTCCACGAGGACGTGCGCGCCGAGTTCACCGAGAAGTTCGTCGCCGCGGCCGAGCGGCTCGACGCCCGCGCGGGCGACGACTGGGGCGTCGAGATGGGGTCGCTCGTCTCCGCCGACCAGCTGGAGAAGGTGTCGAGCCACGTCGAGGACGCCCGCGACGCGGGGGCCGAGGTGCTGACCGGCGGCGAGGCGCTGCCGGAGGTGGGACCGTACTTCTACGCGCCCACCGTGTTGACGGACGTGACGGGCGAGGCCGACCTCCACGACCAGGAGACGTTCGGCCCCGTCGTCTCGGTGTACGGCTTCGAGGACACCGACGAGGTCGTCGCACGCGCTAACGACTCCGAGTACGGGCTGAACGCCTCCGTCTGGTCCGGGGACGCGGAGCGCGGCCGCGAGGTCGCCCGCCGCATCGACTGCGGGACGGCGAACGTGAACGAGGCGTACGCGCCGGCCTTCATCGCCCACGACGCCCCGATGGGCGGCATGGGCGACTCGGGGGTCGGTCGCCGCCACGGCCCCGACGGCTTCTACCGCTTCACGGAGCCGCAGACGCTCGCCACGCAGGAGCGCGGAGAGATAGACGCGCCGCCGGGCGTTCCCTACAAGTGGTACGCCGCGGCCATGAAGCGCCTGCTGAAGGCCGTCCGCGACGTGCCCGGCATCCGGTGACCGGCGGCACCTACACCCTGCTCCTCGACCTGCCCGCGTCGGCGACTATCGAGGTGGGCGCGCTCGGCGAGCACGACTTCCCCGCCGGCGCGTACGCCTACACCGGGTCGGCGCTCGGGACGGGCGGCTTCGCGCGCGTCGAGCGCCACCGCGAACTCGCGGCGGGCGAGCGCGAGGTCCGCCACTGGCACGTCGACTACCTGCTCGGGCACCCGGACGCGGACGTGGTCGGGGACGTGCGCACCGAAGCGGCCGTCGAGTGTGCGGTCGCCCGGGCGCTCCCGGAGGGAACCGTGCCGGGCTTCGGCGCGTCGGACTGCGACTGCCGGAGCCACCTCGCGTACGCTCCGGAGGGAGAGTCGCTCGCGGCGGCCGTGCGCGCGGCCCACGACGCGGTCGGGTGACTACGCCCGCGCCCTGCTCGTGAGGTAGATACCCCCGAGCACCACCGCGCCGCCGGCGACGGTGATGAGGCCGGGTATCTCGCTCAGAACCAGGAGCGCGAGCAGCGTCGAGCCGACCGGCTCGCCGACGAGCGAGACGCTCACCACGGAGGACTCGACGTGGGCGAGCGCCCAGTTGATGACGGTGTGGCCGAACAGCCCCGGACCGACGGCCATCCCGAGGAACAGCGCCCACTCGCGGGGCGGATAATCGAAGAGGGGGTCGCCGAGCGCGAGCGTGTAGGCCAGCAGTCCCCCCGCGCAGACGACGTAGACGACGGTGACGTAGGGGACGAGCGCGACGCGCTGGCGGACCGAGCGGCCGGCGAGGACGTACGCTCCGGCGAAGACGGCTCCGGCGAGCGCCAGGGCGTTGCCGACGAGCGGGTCGGGGGCGGTCCCCGGATTGAGGAGGCCGTCGAGGCTCATCAGCGCCGACCCGGCCAGCGCGACGAGGATGCCGATGACGGTGCCCCGCGAGAGCTCCTCGTCGAGCAGGAAGGCCGCGCCGACGGCGACGAAGGCCGGCTGGGTAGTGACGAGCGTGACGCTCGCGGCGACGGTAGTGCGGTCGACGGACTCGAACCACGCGGCGAAGTGGGCGGCGAGCGCGACGCCCGCCAGCAGCGCGGAGAGCAGGTCGCGCCCCCGGAGCTTCCCGAACTCGCCGCGCGAGCGGTAGGCGAGCGGCGCGAGCAGCAGCCACGTCAGGGAGACGCGCCAGAAGGCCATCGGCCCCGAGGGGGCCGCCGACAGCCGGATGAGGATCGCGCTCGTGGAGACGGCGACGACGGCGACGGCGAGCGCGGCCATCGGGGGGACGCGCTCCTCCACGGTTGCGAGGAGTGACACGCCTCAGGCTTCGGCGGCCGGGGCTTGACGGTTACCCTTCGAGCAGCCGCTTCGTCTCGCGGTGGCGGAAGCGGAACATCGGCGCGAAGCCGACCGGTCCCGACAGCGGCGCGAGCGCCTCCCCGAGCGGGCCGCCCGGCAGGCGGTACTCCACGCGGTCGGAGACGAGCGTCTCGCCCTCCTCGTTCTCGTAGAACCGGTGGGTGTGCTCCCAGTGGGGGAACGGCCCGTCCTCCATCGTGTCGCGGAAGTACGCGCGCCCGGCCTCGGGGTCGTACTCGCGCTCGGTGATGACGGAGGTCCACGACTGTCGGCCCACCGAGCCGAGCGGCCCGAGCGACATCCCGATGCGGGCGCCCGCCTCCAGCACCTCGGGGTCCTGCTCGCCGTCCGGCCCGACGACGCGCTCGATGTCGAGGTCCATGAACCCGGGCGTCAGCGCGGTCAGCCCCTCGACGCGGGAGTGGAACTCCCACACCTCGGAGAGCGGCGCGTCCACCCACGTCTCGCGGTGGTAGGTCGGCATACCCGGACATGGGCCGGACGGGCGAAAAGGGGCGCGGTGGCGGCCGTTATTTGAGCCGCTCCTGCAGGAACGAGGGGTGGGCCTCCTCGACGCCGTCGACGGCGAGGATGGACTCGGAGATGACCGTCCCGACCTCGTCGCCGTCGCCGCCCCGGACCTCCGCCATCAGCGTGTGGTCGCCCGAGGAGGCGTACAGCGACTCCACCTCGTCGAGGTCGGCGAGCGCGCGCGACGCCTCGACGTACTTCTCGCTCGCCACCTCGATGCCCACGAGGGCGATGGAGCGGGACGCGAGCTTCTTCGGGTCGATGTCGGCGGAGTAGCCGACGATGACTCCCTCCGACTCCAGTTTGTCCACGTACTTGCGGACCGTGGGCTTCGAGACGCCCGCGCGGTCCGCTATCTCGGCGTAGGAGGCCTGCGCGTCCTCCTCCAGCACCGAGAGGATGCGTTCCTCGGTCGTCCTCGCGCTCATGGCACCCTTTTCGCGTGCCGGAAAAAATATCTTCCGTATCCGAAAGTCCGCTGTGTCCGGCTCGAACACCGGTCCCGCCTCGCCCGTTCTGTTGTCGCTCCGAGGGTGACCGCCCCGCGTCGAGACGCCCACAGCCGTCGCCGACGGGGCGCTCGTCCGAGCCCCGGGTTCGTTTCTCGCGGGGCCGTATCGTACGAAAACGCCAGCAAGAGCGCCGTTTCCGGTCGACATAGTAACCCTCTTCAGTCGGGTTCCCACAGAACGGCCAATGGGCGAGGACAGTGAGGGTGCTACCGACCGGGAGCACACCGACACCGACGCCGTGCGGACGCGCTACGACTGGAGCGAGACGACCCCCTCGGCCGCCGTAGCCGAGGTGCTCGCCGTGGCCGCGGACCGCGACCCGACCGAGACGGAGCCGCTGTACGACTCCATCGACCCCGACGCGCTCGACACCCTCGTCGCCGGGGGGACCGGCGCGGACGGCCGGGAGCCGACGACCGTCACCTTCGAGAGCGGCGGCTTCCGCGTCACCGTCACCGGCGACGGCGAGGTCGTCGTCAGGTAACCGTCACTCCGGGGTGACCACGTCGCAGGGGTGGCCCGTGTCCCTGGCGTGGGACTCGGCGCGCGACTCCGCGCCGACCCGCGAGGGATGGAAACAGAGCTTCCCGCAGCGACGGCAGTGTATCTCGTACACGTCACCTCCCCGTGTCGGCCGCGGGGTTAGTTACGCGCGCCCTACACCGGCCGGGCGGGCGCGCCGACGACGGTGACGCCGGGCGCCACGTCGTCGAGCACCGCCGCGCCCATCCCGAGTTCCGCGCCGTCGCCGACGGTTACTCCCGTTGCCACCGCGACGTTCGGGTGGACCGTCACGCGCGCGCCGACGTCCGCGCCGCCCGCCAGCCCGCTCGCGAACGCGACGGTCGTGTCCGGGCCGACGCGCGCGCCGTGGGCGACGTGGACCCCGCCGCTGAGCTTCGCCCGCTCGCCGACTCGCGTCTCCCCGAACACCGCGCGGTCGACGGCGGCGTTCGCGCCTATCTCTACCTCGGCGGCGACCCGCACCGTCCCGACGTGTTGCCGGCGGACCAGCCGACCCTCCTCGTCGCGGACGAAGCCGAACCCCGGACAGCCGAGCGCCGCGCCCGCCCGGACCCTGACGCCGTCGCCGAGGGTCACGCAGCCGGCGACGTAGGCGTTCGGCCCCACCGAACACCCCTCGCCGAGCGTCGCGTCCGGCTCGACCGTCGCCGTCGGGTGGACGCCCGTCGCCCGCTCGCCGGCGTCGAACGCGGCGTCCAGCACGCGCACGAACGCCAGTTTCGGGTTCGGGTGGACGACGAGCGTCCGCGCGTCGAGGTGGCCGAGAGCCGGTGGGCACACGACCACGCCCGCGTCGGAGGCCCGGACGGCCGCGGGGTCCTCGTGGACGCAGAAGGCGAGGTCGTCGGGGCCTGCGGCGTCGAGCGCGTCGAAGCCACGGACCGCGCGCTCGGGGCCGCGGTGGTCGGCGCCGACGAGCGACGCGACCGCGAGCGAGGAGAGCTGCCCGTCCGTCGGCGCGCGCGCTGTATCCATCGGCCGCGGCTCCCGACCCGGCGGGCTTCGTTATGCGGCTCGTACCGCGGGCCGCGGGCGGGCCGCCCGAGGCTATGGCGACGATAACAAAGCCGCGAACCGCCCGAGGTCGGCCACGTTCGGGCACGGTCCCGACGGCAATCATGTACGAGGGCAAGACAGTGGCCGCGGTCGTACCGGCGTACAACGAGGAGGGACACATCGGGGGCGTGCTGGACTCGCTCCCCGGGTTCGTGGACAGGGCCTACGTCGTCGACGACGGCTCGACGGACGGGACGTGGGCCGAGATACGCGACCGCGCGACCGGCGACCTCCCGTCGGGGGAGCGGCCGCGCCCCCGCGACGGCTCGGGGTCGCTCGGGACGGACCGCTGGGCGCGCGACATCGGCCCCGAGCGGTCCGGGACCGAGGTAGTCCCCATCCGCCACGCGGAGAACCGCGGCGTCGGCGCGGCGCTGAAGACCGGCTACCGCCGCGCGCTGGAGGACGGCCTCGACGTGACGGCCGTCGTCGCCGGGGACGGCCAGACGGAGCCGGACATCGTCGAGCGCATCGTCGCGCCGGTCGCCAAGGGCAGGGCCGACTACGCCAAGGGGAACCGCCTCGCGGCCGGCGACCGCGACGCGATGCCGCGGTTCCGACAGGTCGGCAACTTCACGCTCTCGCTGCTCACGAAGATAGCGAGCGGCTACTGGCGCGTGATGGACCCGCAGAACGGCTCGACGGCCATCTCGCGGGAAGCGCTCGCCGACGTAGGTATCGAGGAGATGTACGAGGACTACGGCTACTGTAACGACCTGCTCGTCCGACTCAACGTCGCCGGCGCGCGCATCGCGGACGTCCCCCGCCGCGCCGTGTACGAGGACGAGGAGAGCCACATCCGCTACCGGAGCTACATCCCCAAGGTGTCGGCGCTCCTCCTGCGGGACTTCCTGTGGCGGCTGAGGGAGAAGTACCTGTTCCGGGAGGCCCACCCCCTCGTCGGACTGTACGGGCTCGGCCCCGCGACGGCCGCGTGGGGTGCGCTCCGGTCGCTCCGGCGGCGCTCGGACGGTCCCCTGCTGTTCGTGCTCGGGCTGTTCGCGCTGGCGGGCGCGCTCGTGCTCGACGCGGGCGAGAGCCGCCACCTCGACACCCCGGTGCGCGACGACCGGGCGGACGCGACCCCGGAGCGCGTGTCGGAAGCGCCCGAGCGTGAGCGCGAGCGGTCGCCCGCGCCCGCGGTCGAGCCGCCGGAAGGCGGCGCATAACAACGACCGGCGGGGCGGTGGGTCCCGTCGATGTCGCTCCGAACTGCCGTCGTCGGCGGGGGCGCGGTCTCCCGCATCCACCTGTCAGGTATCGCCGAGAACCCCCGCACCGACCTCGTCGCCGTCTGTGACATCGACGAGGGGCGCGCGACCGCGCTCGCCGACGAGTACGGCATCGTCGCCTACACGGACACGACCGACCTGCTCGCCGCCGAGTCGCTCGACTGGCTCCACGTCTGTACCCCCGTGGCGACCCACTTCGACCTGGCTCGGGAGGCCATCGAGGCCGGCGTGCCCGTCCTCGTCGAGAAGCCGATAACCGAGACGAGCGAGGCGGCCGCGCGGCTCGCGCGCCTCTCCGAGGAGCACGGCGTTCCGGTCTCCGTCGTCCGCAACCACCTGTTCACCTCGGCGATGCGGCGCGTCCGCGACGCGGTGGGGGCGGGCGACCTGGGCCGCGTCCGCGCCGTGGACGTGACCTACACCGGCAACACCTGGCCCGACGAGCCGAACCGCGGCGCGTGGACCTTCGACCTCCCGGGCGGGGAGTTCGAGGAGGGGATTCCCCACCCCGTGTACGTCGCGCTCGGCGTCGGGGGTTACCCTGACTCGACGGACGGCTTCTCGGCCACGACCGCCCGCGTCCGCGAGTACGAGCAGGGGTTCACCTACGACGGCGTGAACCTCGACTGGGCGACCGACGACGACACCCTCTGTTCGGTGTCGGTGCTCGCCGGCGCCGTCCCCCAGCGGCTCGTCCGCGTCCACGGCGCGGACGCGTCGCTCACCGCCGACCTCGTCTCGGGGACCGTGCTCGAACTCGACCGCGACTACAAGGCCTCGGCCGCCTCGCGCGCGCTGAACGACCTCGACCGGGCCGGCGACAGGATGGTCGGCCTCCTCGACAACGCCGCCGAACTCGTCCGCCGCCGCCGGCTCGACGGCTGGGAGCGGGCGATGCGCGGCAACGCGCACAACGTCCAGTTCGACCGCGAGGCGCGCGCCCTTGAGGAGGGCACCGCGCCGGTCGTCCCCCCGGAGAACGGCGAGTGGACCATCCGCGCGATGGAGGCGATACGGGAGGCGGCCGGCGAGCGGGCGGCCGCGCCGGAGCCGACGACGGACTGAGTTTCGAGTATCGGATTACCCCAGGAGGTCCCGCAGCCCGACGCTCAGCGGCACCTCCGCCTCGAAGCCGAGGTGCTCTTCGGCGCGCTCGGTCGCCGCGCAGCTGTGGCGCACGTCGCCCTCCCTGGCGTCGGTGTGCTGTATCGGGCTCGTCGCGCCCGTCGCCGAGCGGATGTGCTCGGCCAGCTGGTTCACCGTCACCGCGGTGCCGGTCCCGACGTTGAACGCCTCGCCGACGGCGTCGGTCGTCGCCGCCGCGAGGTTCGCGCGCACCACGTCGTCGATGTGGACGAAGTCGCGGGTCTGCTCGCCGTCGCCGTGGACCGTGAGCGGCTGGCCGCAGCGCGCCTGCTCGAGGAACGTCGTCACGACGCCGCTGTACTGGCCGCCGGTCTGGCCCGGCCCGTACACGTTGAAGTAGCGGAGCGCGACCGTCGGGAGGCCGTACAGCTCGTGGTAGAGGCGCGCGTAGCGGTCGGCCGCGAGCTTGCTCACGCCGTACGGCGACACCGGCTCGCACGGGTGCGACTCGGCGACCGGCGTCGTCTCCGGGTGGCCGTAGACGGAGGTGGTCGAGGCGAGGACGACCCGTGCGTCGGCCTCGCGGGCACGTTCGAGGACGGCGAGGGTGCCCCCGGTGTTCACGTCGTGACACCGGGTCGGCGCCTCCACCGACCGCGGGACGGACACCATCGCGGCCTCGTGGAAGACGACGTCGGCGTCGGCCATCGCCTCGGCGAGCGCGTCGTCGTCGCGCACGTCCCCCTCGACGAGCGTCGCGTCGTCGGGGACGCGCTCCCGGCGGCCGGCCGAGAGGTCGTCCAGCACGCGCACCTCGGCGTCGCCGGCGAGGGTCCGCGCGATGTGGCCGCCGACGAACCCCGCGCCGCCCGTGACGAGCACGGTCCGGCCCGCGAGGTCGCCGACCGCGGCGTCCGTCTCGCCCGGCCGCGCGAGCGAGGCGGTCATTCGATGTACCCCAGCCCGCGGAGGCGGTCCTCGACGTCCCCGGCGTCGGCGCGGTCGGTCCGCGGCGCGGGCGACGACCGCTCTCGGGTCCGGTACTCTCGGGTCTCGACCTCCCTCGTTCCGGGCCCGGAGTCCGGCCGGAGTATCTCGTGGAGGACGCGGCCGTCCGCGCCCGCGGGGACCGGCTCACCGAGGACGTGGAGCAGGGTCGGGGCGAGGTCGACGACCGACGCCGCGGCCGGGGCCGACCCGGGTGCGATGTCCGGTCCCCACGCGAGCAGGACCCCCTCGCTCCGGTGGCTCGCGTTCACGGACTCGGGGTCGGTGAACACCGCGTCCGCGAGCGAGGTGGAGACCTCCAGCGGGTCGCGCGCGTCCACGACGAGGTCGGGCGCGCCCTCCCCGTCGCCGCCCTCGTACACGTCGAGCGCGGCCTCCCCCGTCTCGGGGTCGGTCACGTCGCGCAACATCGCGGCCACCTCGGCGCGCACCGCCGGCACGTCCTCGGGCGCGACCGTGCCCGCGGCGAACCGCTCGGTGTCGTTCACGTAGACGAGCCCCGGCCCGTAGCAGAAGGCGGTCGTGTTCGGGTAGTCCACGTCGAAGAGGACGTGGTCGCCCGGGACGGTCGCGGCGACGCCCCTCACGAGCGCGTCGGGGAGCGCCCGGACGAGCGCGCGGTCGTCGATGCCGACGCTGCCGAGCGCGCGCTTGACGCCGGCCTTGCTCACGCCGAGGCGTGCCAGCGTCCCCCTGCTCGCCGACCCCTTCCGGGCGAGGTAGCCCGCCTCCGCGAGCGCCGTGTTCACGTTCGCGTGCCGCTCGACGGGGCCGAAGCCGTGGTCGGAGACGACGTACAGCGTCGCCCCCCGCTCCTCGACCGTCTCCATGACCTCCGCGAGCACGTCGTCCAGCCGCTCGTAGTGGTCGAGCAGGACGTCCTCGTCCCACACGAGGTGTTGGAGCCGGTCGGGCGCGGTGAACACGAAGAAGAGCAGCCGCCACGGTGCCGGCTCGTCTTCGGCGAGCAGCCGGAACAGCTCGCGGCGCGCCTCAACCATCTCGCCGATGTCCGCGACGAGCGCGTCGGGGTCGTCGGCGTAGTCGGCCCATGAGAGGCCGATGCGGTAGTCCGGGATGCGCTCGGCGACCTCGTCGGCGAGTTCGGGCGGGTGGGTGAACCCCTCGCCCGCGCCCGTCGAGCGCGACAGCATTCCGGCGACGAGCTTTCCGTCCACCTCGCCCGCGGGGTAGGTCATCGGGACGTTGCCGACGTGGGCCGGCGACACCATCTCCCACAGCCGGGGGTGGCGGCAGGCGTTCGCGCCGTACAGCTCGTGGCCGTAGTCGCGCGTGAGCCGGCGGAACCCGTGGATGCCGTGCTTGTCGGGCCAGACGCCGGTGGCGATGGAGGGCCACGCCAGCGGCGTCGTCGGCGGGGTGGTGCTCGCGAGGGGGCCGGCGGCCCCCTCCCGGCGGAGGCGCGCGAACGCCGGCAGCTCCCCCGCCTCGGTCCATCGGTCGATGAGGTCCCACGGGACGCCGTCCAGTCCGAGGACGACGGCCCGGTCGTCGGGTCGGTGCGTGGCCATCTCTCGGGTCGCCCTCCCGGCGGTTCGGGCTTTGTTATGGACCGCTTGTCCCGCGCCCCCCGAGCAGCCGGGCGACGCGGCCCGGGTCGAGCAGCCCGAACGCGACCGCGAGCACGGCCCACACGGCCGCGCCCGCGGCTATCACGCCGGCGAGCGTCGGGAGGCTCCCGACGTAGGGGAGCAGCGCGAGGACGGCCAGCGCGACCCCCGCCGCGACGACACAGCTCCACAGCAGGTCGCTCGCCATCGTCGCCGGGTCCGTGCCCAGCTCCTCGTGGATGAAGTAGACGTTCGCGGCCGTGTAGCTCCCGTAGGTGAGGACGGTGGCGACGGCCGCGCCGACGACGCCGACGAGCGGGACGAGCCACAGCGTGAGCGCGATGTTCGTCGCGGCCATCGTCCCCTGGGCCGCGGCGCGCGACCGGGCGCGCCCGAGGAAGTCGAGCCCGTCGTTCGTGATCTTGTTCACGGCGTTGACGGCGACGAACCCCGCGAACACCCGGAGGACGGGGACCGCGCCCGCGTACGCGCTCCCGAGCACGAGCGTCACGAGCGGGCCGGCGACGAGCGCCAGTCCCGCCGCCGCGGGCACGTAGAGCAGCAGGACGTGGCGCAGCGACTCGTGGTAGAGGCGGGCCGCGCGCTCGCGGCGCCCGCCCGCGGCCTCGTCGCCGAGCGCGGGCGAGACGGTGAAGCCGAGCGAGGCGACGGGCATGGCCGCGAAGTCCGCGACCTGTTTGGCGACCGTGTAGTAGCTCACGGCCGTCGCGTTCAGCAGGACGCCGACGATGACGGTGTCGGCGCGCTTATCGACGACGTTCGCGCCCTTCGTCACGGCGAGCGGGAGGCTGTACTCGGCGAGCCGTCGCGAGAGCCCCGGCTTCGCGGGGGCACGGTCGAGGGTCCGATACGTCGTCCGGTAGAGCACGGCGAGCCCCACGGCGACGGCGAGCGCGAACCCGACGACGTAGCCCGCGAGCGCCCCGGTGGCGCCGAAGCCGAGCGAGACGAGGACGACGACGAACCCGAGCCGACCGAGGTTCGAGACGACCGTGAGCCGCGCGCTCCAGACGACGCGGTTCAGCCCCTGGAACACCACGGAGCAGTAGCTCGACAGCGACCGGACGAGGACGTAGCCGCCGCCGACGGCGAGCAGGGGCGCGACCGCCGGCTGGCCGAGCAGACGGGCGAGGGGGCCGCTCGCGGCCGCGAGCGCGATGCCGACGGCGAGCCCCAGCCCGAGCAGCCACGCGAACGACCGCCGGAGGACGTGGCGCACCTGCGGCGGGTCCGACTCGGCGTACTCGACGACGTAGCGGGCGGCCGACTTCGGGAGGCCGAGCGAGGCGAACAGCCCGACGACGCTCACCACCGACAGCGCGAAGAACAGCCGCCCGTACCCCGTCGGGTCGAGGAGGTAGCGCGACAGCAGCACGACCAGCGCGGCGTTCACCCCGGCGCGGGTCGCCTGCGCGACGAACGACGCCTTCACGCCGCCGGCCAGCCGCTCGCGGAGGTCCGCCACGCTAGTCGGACCCCGACAGCAGGTAGAGCCGGTACTCCCCGTTCGTCCGGACGCGTGCGATGCCCGGCGACGAGTCGAGCGCCTCGAAGCCAGCCTCGCCGTAGCGGAAGCCGTCGTAGAGGCGCGTCTCGCGCAGGTAGTCCGCGCGCGTCACCGGGAGGTACCGGGCCTCGTCGTACGCCGTCGCGAGCCCCGGCCCGAAGTCGGGCGGCGGGACGACCGTCTCCTTGCCGGGGAACGTCGCCGCCGTCGCCGAGGTCGGCCCGTAGTAGGCATCGACGTAGCGGGTCGGGCCGCCGCGAATGCCCGTGAAGGGGACGCCCGGGTCGCGCGTCTCGAAGGTGGCAGCGTAGCCGGTCCACCGCATCTCCGTCACCTGCGCGTTGTCCTGGTACACGTACGGCGAGGCGTACATCGCGGGCGCCTGCGCCGCGACGCAGGCGAGGAGGACGACGGCGAGGCCGGCCCGCGCGACCCCCGGCGACCACCGGCGCGCGAGCCACTCGCCGGCGTCCGCGAGGCCGGCCGCGCCGACGACGGTGGCGACGACCATCAGGAAGCCGAGGTGTCTGAAGTACTGGGTCGTCACGCTCGCGGCGAAGAAGACGACGAACAGCGCCGCGAGCGGGAGGAGCGAGACAGTCAGGTACGCGCGGAGCGCGTCGCGGTCCGAGCGCGAGCCGAACCCGCGGCGCCGGACGAGCAGGGCGACGACCCCTGTGACGGCGACGAAGACGAGGCTCACGCCGAACAGCTTCACGAACAGCTCCCCGATGCTCCCGCCGAGGTCGGCGAGCGAGCCGGCGCGCTGTGTCGCCTCGTCCGCCACGGCCGCGCCGCCGGCCAGCGAGGCGGCGACCCCCTCGACGGAGCCGGAGACGCGTTCGTGGCGCACCGACCACCCGACCCAGAGGGCGGCGAGCAGGACGGTCGGGCCGGCGACGAGCCGGTGGGTCGCGACGCGGTGGGCGGGCCGGTAGCGGCGGGCCGCGAGCTGTGCCCCGGAGACGGCCGCGAGCAGGAGGACGGCGTTGAGCGCCTGCTGGGGATGGAGCAGGACGAGCGACGACCCGACGACGACGAGCAGGACGGCGTACGGCGCGGCGGAGCGGCCGCGGGTCGGCGCCGTCGCGTAGCGGGCCAGCAGATAGACGAGCGCCGGGGCCAGCAGGATGGCCTGCGTGGTCGGGTGGGCGACCGGGTGGACGCTGACGTTGTTCACCGGGAGGACGAGCAGCGCGGCGACGGCGCCGACGGCGACCGCGGCCCGGCCGTCGGCGAGCGTCCGGACGCAGAGCGGGACGAACACGAGGAAGGCGGCGAGGAAGGCGACGACGACGAGTTCGACCGCGAGCCCGAGCCGGACCCCGGTCACCGCGGAGACCGCGAGCCCCGTCGTGTGGAGCCCGGGGTAGAGGAGGTCGAGCGTCGAGAGGTCGCCCGCGGCGATCTCGGCGGCGTAGCCGAGGTGGCTGAGGGCGTCGCCGCTCCCGAAGTAGTAGTAGCCGCGCACGACGGGGAGCGCCCAGACCCCGAACCCGGCGAGCGAGACGAGCAGGAGGGCGGCGCCGCGGAGCGCCCCGGCCGCGTCGAGGACGACGAGCGCGACGACGGCCGCGACCACGGCGACGCCGGTGCCGACCCAGAAGGCGAGAGGGGTGCCGGCGTAGATGGAGAGCTCGTAGCCGCGCGCCGGGGTCGTGTGGGCCGCGGCGAGTGCCCCGGCGAGGGCGAGGAAGCCGGCGACCAGTAGCCACTTCGCGTAGTCGGTGCCCGGCCGTCGTTCGCGCGCGGCGTCGTGTGCGTGAGCCCCCACGGTTCTCTGCGTCGGGAGGGCGCCGCTCGCGGCTTCGTTATGCGCCGCCCAACGGCCGGTAGCCCGTCGCTACCCGGTCACCCGCTCGTACACGGCGGCGATGCGCTCGGCCATCCGTTCGAGCGAGAGGTCGCGGACCGCCTCGCGGCCGTCCGAGCGTCGCGGGTCGGCGGCCACGTCCCGGAGCGCCGCGACGAGGTCCGCGTCGTCGTCCGAGACCGTCGAGGGGGTGACGCCGGCGAGCCGCTCGGCCACGTCGCCCACGTCCGTCGCGACGACGGGGAGCCGACAGCCCATCGCCTCCTTCACGACGTTGGGCGAGCCCTCGTGTTCGGAGGTGAGAAGCAGGGCGTCGGCCGCGTTCATGTACGTCGGCACCCGGTCGTGGGGGAGGCCCGTCACCGTGTGGAGTTCGATGCGGCGCTCGGCGCCCGCGTTCGCCCGGTCGACGAGCCGCGCCGCGCGCGGATAGTCCTTCACGCCGTGGGTCTTCGCGTACGGGAACAGGACGTTGACCGCGTCGGGGTCCCACCCCACCGTGGCGACGGCCTCGTCGCGGTCCGTCGGCCGGAACAGCGACAGGTCCACCCCGTGTGGGATGACCTCACAGGGGGTGTCCAGGGCGTCGGCCATCGCCCCGGACATGACGATGACGGCGTCGCTCCGGCGGGCGACACACCGGCTCACCGCCCCGTACCGGCCGAACAGGTCGGTCCCCCACAGCGACAGCACGACGGGGTGTTCGGGCTGGACCACCGCGGGCGGGCCCGTCAGCCCGTAGTTCGCGTGGACCACGTCGAACCGGCCGAACGCGCCGCGGACGGCGCGAAGGTAGAAGCCCGCGTAGTCGAGCACCGACCGGGAGTCCCGGTCGCCCGCGGCGGGCACCGCCAGCGTCGTGCAGTCGACGCCGCGCCGTTCGAGCGCCTCGACCTGCTGGCGGTAGAAGCGCGCCCGCTCGTTCGTCACGAGGTTCAGGACCCGCATTCAGCGACCCACGAGGTTGTAGACGCGCTTCGCGACGTCCATCGAGCGCCCGGCCGACTCGACGCGGTAGTAGGGGACGAGCGACGCCCCGAACTTGCTCTTGTAGCGGCAGAGCCGCTCGGTGTTCGCGCCCATCAGGTCGTAGCCGCGGAGGGTGTCGAGCGGCGGCTCCGCGACGAGGTCCGCCACGATCCGCCAGTGGAGCAGGCTGTTGACGCTGACGCCTTCGTACACCGTGCGGACGCCGCCCTGCCAGAAGTACGCCAGTTCGTCGGAGTAGAGGACGGTGACGCCCGCGAGGAACTCGCCGTCGCCGTCGCGGACGACGTAGACGCGGGCGCGCTCGCCGAGCGCCTCCACGAGGTCGCGGACGTACGGCCAGTCGAGCGCGAACTCGCGGTCCTGTTCCGCGTAGCGTTCCGCGGTGGCGTCGTACACCGCGCGGGCCGCCTCGACCCCCTCGACCGTCACCGCGATATCGAGCTCCTCGGCGTCGCCGATCTCGCGCCGGAGGCTCTTCGAGAAGCCCGCGCGCACCTCATCCGTCGAGCGGTCGGCGGTGTCGAGCTGATAGGTGAAGGCGGGCGCCGTGTCGAGCCCGGCCCACGTGTACGGGCGCGGGTCGGGGTAGCCCGTCGCGGTCACCATTCGGAACAGCGTGCCCGAGCGGTCGACCCCGAGCGCGTCGAGCACGCCCTCGGTGAACTCGGCGTTGCGCTTCTCGCGCTTGCGGCGCTTCGGGCTGGCGGGGTTCAACACGGGACCGAGCCGCGGGACGCCGAAGCCGGGCGGCGGCGAGGTGACGGCCCGGCCGACGGCCGGCTCGGAGACGAAGACGGGGAGCAGCGCCACGGCGCGGTCGCCGTTGAAGCCGGCGTACAGTTCGAGGTCGGCGTCGGCGTGGTCGTCGAGCACGCCGAGCGCCTCGGGGGTGTGGAACGGCTCGGTTCCGGTGTCGGGCAGCGCCGCCCGCCACTCGTCCATCGTGATGGGTCGCACGTCCATTCGTACGGACGCGTCCCCCCGAGGCCCGCTTTGTTATCCCCGACCTACCCCTCGTAGGGTGCCCGGTCGGCCGCGGGCACCGTTTTCCCCTCGGTCCGGTCCGGATGGTCCATCGCGGCGTAGTACTCGCCGGGCGGGCCGACCCACGCGCCCAGCTCCCGGGCTCGCTCTATCAGCCGGCGGTAGAGGTCGGCGTGGTTCGGGAAGTCCGCCTCGCTGAACGTCCGGGGGTGCCACAGAACAGTCATCACCGCGCCCTCGTCGCACGCCTCGCGGAGGAGGGCGTCGCAGGCGGCCCACGCGGCGGCGGGTCGCTCGGCGATGTCGGGCAGCGCCGCCTCCATCGCCGTCAGCGGGAACACGACGAACTCGTCGTCGAACGGGCGCAGCGGCTCGTAGCCGTGTTCGAACCCGTAGGTCGTGCTCGACCCGAGGCTCGAATCGTAGCGGAGGCCGGCGTCGGCCTGCCGGCGCCACGTCGCGGGCGCGTCGAGGTTGAGGTAGTGCTGGCGGCCGCCGCGGACTTCGTCGCCGAGGACGGCCTCGACGGCCGCCTTCTCGCGGGCGAGGCGGTCGCCGTCGCGATAGGACTCGTAGGAGCCGTGGAGGCCGACCTCCCAGCCGCCCTCGGCCAGCCGGCGGACCGCGTCGGCCACGCGCGGGTCGTCAACGCTGTAGCGGCCGGCGTACAGCTTCCACCCCTCGACCGTGAGCCACTCGCGCGGGGGCCGGTCGCGGAACAGCCGCTGTTCGTCCATGAAGTAGAACGCCGAGCGCACCCCGAGGTCGCGTTCGAGCGCCATCACGCGGTCGAACTGCCAGTAGGGGTTCCGGCCCGGCACCAGCCCGCGCAGGTGTGAGGGGTCGCGGTCGCGGACCGCGTAGTAGAGCGACTGGTACGACTTGCGCACCCGGTCCACGTCGTGGGTGAGACACAGCGCGAACGGCGCCTCGGTCGGGTCACTCGACACCGAGTATCGCCTCCCTGATTGCGAGCGCCGCGTCCCCCTCGCCGTAGGGCGCGGGCTTCTCGCCGAGGTCCCACTCCCGCGTCAGCGCCCGGACGATGGCGCCCTCGTCGGTGCCGACGAGTTCGTTCCAGCCGGCCGCGACCGTCTCCGGCCACACCGTCTCCTCGCGCAGCGTCACGCAGGGCGTGTCGAGGTAGAACGCCTCCTTGCGCACGCCGCCCGAGTCGGTGGCGACCCGGGCCGCGCCGTCGAGCAGCGCGAGGAAGTCGAGGTAGCTCACCGGCTCGACCAGTTTCACGTTCGCGGGGACGTCGAGGCCGTGGGCGGCGACGGCCTCGCGGGTGCGCGGGTGTGCTGGCAGGACGACGGGCAGCGCCAGCGAGCCGAACGCCCGGAGTATCGCGCCGAGCCGCTCGGGGTCGTCGGTGTTGTGCGCGCGATGGACCGTCGAGAGGACGTACTCGCCCGGCACGACGCCGAACTCGTCGAGCACGCCGGCGTCGAGCCGGTCGCGCGCCCACAGCAGAGCGTCGTACAGCACGTCGCCGGTGTTCGTCACGCCCGCGGTGACGCCCTCGGCGGCGAGGTTGTCCACGGCCGTCTCCGTCGGCGCGAACAGCAGGTCCGAGGCGTGGTCCGTCAGCACGCGGTTCACCTCCTCGGGGATGTCGCGGTTGAAACAGCGCACGCCGGCCTCGACGTGGGCGAGCGTCGGCGGGAGCTTCGCCGTCGCCAGCGCTCCCGCGAGCGTCGAGTTCGTGTCGCCGTACACGAGGACGACGTCGGGCGACTCCGCGCGGAGCACGGCCGACAGGCTCGACAGCATCATCGCGGTCTGCGGGCCGTGGTCGGCCGAGCCGACACGGAGGTCGTGGTCCGGCCGCGGGATGTCCAGTTCCCGGAAGAACCGCTCGGAGAGCGCGTCGTCGTAGTGCTGGCCGGTGTGGACCAGGACGTGCTCGCAGGCGCCGTCGAGGGCGCGGGAGACGGGCGCGGCCTTCACGAAGTGCGGGCGCGTCCCGACGACGGAGAGCACCTTCATCCCGACCACCGTCCGGCGAGCGCGGCCAGCGGGCGGGCGAGCCGCGTCCCCCGCGTCGGGGGGTCGGTCGGCGCCGTCAGCCGCTCGACGACGAAGTCGGTCACGTCTATCTTCTCGGCGAACAGCCGGTCGCGCCGGCGTGCCCACGCCGCGCGGGCGTCCCGGCGGTCGAGCAGCGCGGCGGCCGTCGCTATCGCCTCGTCCTCGTCGGGAATCGAGCGCAGGAGGCCGTACTCGTCCTCGAGTTCGACGAAGTTCGACATGTCGCCGTCGCCCGCGTAGGAGTTCGACCGGATGGCGGGCGTCCCCAGCAGGGCGGCCTCCGTCGCCGTGGTCTGGGAGTCGCCGACGTAGAGGTCCGCGTGCGCGAGCAGGTCGTGGAGCGCCTCGGGCGGCACCGGGAGCCGGTAGTCCTCGAACTCGTCGGGGAGGGGTCCCTCCGTCGTAACGTACACGTCGCCGCGCTCGGCGAGCGCCTCGACGAGGCGGCGCTTCCCGGCCGGCGAGAGCCCGGCCTTCCCCACGTCGTGGTGGGCGTTCCACGCGACGAACCGGAGGACGCTGTAGGTGTCGTCGGGCTCGACGCCGAGCGCGCGCAGGCGCTCGGGGTCCGGCTCGAAGCGGTCGGGGTGGAGGTAGGCGAGTTCGTGGTAGCCGTCGTAGCGGCGCTGGCGCGCGCCGAAGTCCGCGACGAGCCGCCGGGGGTTACACACCTCGTCGGCGAACGGCACCGTCACGCGGTTCGAGGGCGTGATGCCGCTGTCGATGAAGACGACGCTGCGCGCGCCCAACAGCCACCCGACGTGGGCCGCGGTGGTGCCGCCGACCGCGGTCAACACGTCGGGGTCGAGCCGGCGGCAGGCGCGCAACAGGCCGAGTTCGTACCGCGCCTGCACGCGCAGCAGGTCGGCGCGCGACCGCGGCTCGCGCGCGAGGACGGTGTGGTCGATGTCGAACGCCGCGAGCAGGTCGGTCGTCACGTCCTTCTCGCGGGCGAAGACGTGGACCGCGTGCCCCCGGCGCCGGAGCTCGGCTATCGGGTGTCGGTAGAAGTGGACGTGCGCGGGGTGTTGGACCGTCACCGCGACGGTCAGCTCGGCCTCCGCGCCGTCCGGCGTTCGCTCGGTGCTCACTACCCGACGCACGCCGATACGACCCTTCGTTATGCTGGGCTTGTCGGGCGGAAAGCGGCGGTTACCGGGCGTGAAGGGCCGAAGCGCGGGGACCGCGTGTGAGGGTGGGGGGGTGTGGGGGTCGCGGAGCGGGGGGCGCGGACGGGGATAGGTACGCGCCCGGGCGCTCGGGGACGGGGGCTTGGGGACGGGGGCTTGGGGACGGATGAGTGGGGACGGAACCGCGGGCCGACCGCGCTCAGTCGGTGTCCTCGATGGCGACCGTCGCGGGGCCGTCGAGGCTGAAGGAGGCCACGTCGCCGGAGAACCGGTAGGCGTCGACGCCCTCGGTGACGGCGCCCGAGACGGTCGTGCCCTCGATGGCGTCGCCGGCCTCGACGCTGTCGCCGGCGCTCACGGAGCCGGTGACCTCGAACTCGTAGGCCGTCGTTTCGGCGCTGCCCGCGCCGTCGAAGACGATGCTGTTCGGGAGCGGCTCGGGGTCGCCGCCGTCCACGAGCTCCGCGACGCTCACCGGCTCGTCGTCCACGCGGAGGACGAAGTTCGACTCCGCGACGGTCGCGGAGAAGGCCGTCACCGCGCCGGTCACGTCGAAGGAGTCGCCGTAGCCGTTGCCCGTGACGCCGGTGACGGTGTAGGTGCCGTCGTCGTTCTCGACGATCGTGTCGTTCCCCTCGGCCTTCAGCGTGCCCGCGTCCTCGACGGGCGCGACCGGGCCGGACGCGACGAACTCGTACTCGAAGCGCGGGCCGTTCTCGACCGCCTCGACGGCGAGCCGCGAGGTCGTCGGCTCGTCACCGGCGTCCGTCGCGACCAGCTCGCCCGCGGTCGTCTCGTCGCCCGCGAGCAGCAGCGTGTAGTTCTCGGCCGCGGTCGTCGAGGTGAACGAGTCGATGTCGCCGTCGACGCGGAAGGAGTCGCCGTAGCCGTTGCCCGTGACGCCCGCCACGGCGTAGGTGCCGTCCTCCTTCGTCGTGATGTCGTCGTTGCCGTCGGCCTCCAGCGTGGAGCCGTCCAGCACGGGGGTGACGGTGCCCGTGCCGGCGAACTCGTAGGAGAACTTCGGCCCGCCGTCGGCCGCCTCGACGACGAACAGGTCGCCCGAACCCTCCGCGCTGCCGCCGTCGTTCTCGCTCCCGGTCGAACCGTCGTCGGAGCCGCCCGAGGTCGTCTCGGAGTCGCTCGGCTCGGGATCGGCGACGGGACAGCTCCCGCCGACGCAGACGTTCGACCACCCGTCGGGGTAGCTCGTGTCGCCGTCGCCGGTGATGGAGAGGCTCTCGACGGTCCAGCCGTCGGGGACGCCGCTCCCGTAGCTCACCGCCGACGCGCCCGTCTCGGTGTAGACGCGCGTGTTCCGGATGGTGCCGGTGCCGCCCTCCGCGCCGGGGTGGAGCTGTATCGGCGAGGCCGAGTCCGAGAAGGAGTGGTAGATGTCGCAGTCCTCGACGAGGATGTCGTCGCCGGGCTCGCGGATGCGGAGGCCGCGCTGTGCGGTCCCCTCGTCGCCGATGTCCGTCGAGAGCGCGTCGTTGACGATGGTGACGCCGATGGCGTGGCTCCCGTTCGAGCCGAGCCGGACGCCCGCGACGTTGTTGTTGCGGTAGAGGCCGCCCTCGACGTACACCGCCCCCTGCTGGCCGTCCTGCGACGGCTTGCCCGGCGCGCTCGCGTAGAGGCCGTTGTTCGAGAAGTCCTCCAGGTGGACGTTCCGGAGGGTGAGGGTACCGGCGTGCGACGGCGGGACGTAGATGCCGGTCGCGTCGCCGAACTGCCCCTCCATCCCGTCGGGGAGCGCGACGTTCTCCAGGACGAGGTCGGCGTCCTCGTCGGCCTGGAGCCGCCAGCGGCTGTCGTCGCCGTCGCACTCGCCGCGGATGGTGATGTCGGCGAAGCGGACGGTGCCGCCCGTCGCGTGAGTGGTCGGTGCGCGGTGCATCCCGTCCTCGTGACGGAGCACGACCTCGCCGTCGCCGACGAGGCCGGCGTCGGCGAAGTTCCCGCCGATGCCGTCGCCGTTCCACTCGTACTCGCCGGCGGGCACGACTGCGACGGTGCCGTCGGTGAAGTACTCGTCCAGATAGGGGTCGATGGTGTCGCCCGGCGACAGCCCCTCGTCCCCGAGGTTCACCTCCGTCGCCGCGCTCGCGGGCCCGACCGCGCCCAGCGTGCCGAGACCGAACGCCGACGCCGCGGCCGCACCCGCGGTTAGGACGTTCCTACGTGTGAGATTCGTTCGCTTACGATCCGGATCCGGATCATGGCCATCTGCCATGCCCGAGTAGGACGGGGTTACCGACGTAAGCGATATGACGACCTCGCCGCCAGCTACACCGCAACTGCTCGCGGGATGCTACGCGGATACGTACGCTTGGCTACCAGACGGAAGTAAGAGGCCGCTACCGCCGGTAAGCGGGACTTAGCGCCGAATCAGCTCCGACGCAAGTAGTTCGCGACCGTCCGGACGAACGGCCCCGGGTCGTCCGCGCGGAGGTAATCGAAGTGCGGGTCGCGCACGCAGGAGACGCCGATCTCGGCCGCGCGCCGGAGGAAGCTCGGCCGCGCCATGTACGCCGAGCGCTCGCGCCGGACGCTGAGCAGGTGCGACAGCTCCCCCTTCAGCAGGTGGCTCGACACGCCGATGTCGTAGTCGCACTCGACCTCGCTCGCGCGGCCGGTGGCCGCCAGCCAGTAGTAGTACGGGAAGTCCGCGCCCGCCCGCACCGTGGAGGGGAGCGACTGCCACATCCGGGGGTTGATCTCCGTCAGCAGGAACTCCCCCGTCTCCGGGCGGCGCATGTACTCGATACACGCCAGCCCGTGGTAGTCGAGTTCGTCGAGCAGCCGGCGCGCGACGGAGTCGAGCTGCGGGACGTACGCGGAGCGGCGGTAGACGCCGCCGCCGCCCAGATACGTGTTCCCGCGGAGCTGTCGGTGTTGGTACGTCGCCAGCGGTTCGCCGTGGTCGTACAGCGCCGCGACCATGTACTCCTCGGTGGTCGGGACGAACTCCTGGGCCACCGGCTCGTGGCCGTAGGTCCGACACAGCCCGTCGAGGTCGGGCGGCGTGTCCGGTTCGAGGTGGAGCACCGACTTCACCTGCGAGGCGGAGCGCTCGTCTAGGTCCGGGAGATACGCGTCCGCGAGGAGGTTGTACCGCGACTTCACGACCAGCGGCTCGCTCCAGTCGTCCACCTCGCCGAGCGGCCGCGTCTCCGGCACCGGGACGCCGGCGCGCTCGGCCGCGCGGGCCAACCGGAGCCGGTCGTGGACCCGGCCGAGCACCGCCGAGGGGGGCGAGACGGTGTCGATGTAGCGGTCGAACAGGTCGGGGTAGCGCGCCAGCAGGTAGGCGTCCTCCTCGCGCGTGGGCACGAGCGTCCGCACATCGGGGCGCGCGGCCAGCCCGAGGAGCGCGTCCCGGTAGGCGAGCAGGTCGCCGTCGTGGGGCGGGGTGACGACCCGCTCGTCACAGAAGCGCGAGGCGAACTCCGGGGTGCGCGCGTCGTCGCCCGCCACGACGGTTCGGATGCCCCGCGAGCCGAGCGAGCGCAGGCAGGGCAGACAGGCCGTGTGCCCCGTCGTCACGACGACGGTGCCGGGGTCGTCGCTCACGGCGTCTCACCCCGCGGGGCGGAGCGAGTCGTCGGTCGGTTCCCGCGCGGTGCCGTCGTGGAGTGGGTAGGGGTTGTCATGGGTCTTCGTCGGTCGCACACGGCCCCTGCGGGACCGTTCCGTCCTGCGCGGAGAGGCCCGCCGAGTCCCCGGATTCGGCGGCCGTTCGGATGCCGGTCGTGCTCGCCGTGGAGTCCTCCAACACGAGCGCCTCGCCGGTGACGACGATGGTCGCGTCCTCGATGCGGTTGTCCCGCGAGCGGAGCAGCCGCACCCCGTCGCGGGCGTCGCCGGTCTGGTGGATACACAGCCCGGTGAGCCGGCAGCCGTCGCGGTCGACGATGTCGATGGCGTCGTTGCCGGCGGCGCCGCCGGTGACGACGACGTTCTCGACCGTGACGGCCGTCGATTCTCCCTCGAAGCGGTCGGCGGGACTCTTCGCGAGCAGGCCGGTCACGTCGTCCGCGTCGACGCGGATCTCGGTGTCGCGCACCGTCACCTCGCGCGCGCCGGTGGAGACGGTGAGCGCGCCGTCGCTGACGGGGACGTTCAGCATCTCTATCGTGGCGTTCTCGACGAGGACGCCGCTGCCCTCGCGCAGCCGGATGCCCCGGGTGTTCTCCAGGACGTCCTCCTCGTAGTCGACGCGGACGTGAACGCCGCTGACGACCGCGCCGTCGCCGACGCGCACGTTCGAGATGGCGTTGTTCGCGTAGTAGCCCCCCTCGACGCGCACGCGGCCGGTCGCTGCGGAGGCGTACAGCCCGTTGTCGGGGAAGCCGACGATCTCACAGTCGCGGAAGGTCAGTTCGCCGACGCTGTCGCCGGTGACGAGACAGCCGGTGACGGGGATGTCGAACGACGCGCCGTCGCGCAGGCGGAGCCGCTCGACCAGCCCGGTGCCCTCCTCGCCCGTCACGTCGAAGCGCATCATGTCCTGGTCGACGTCCTGGCTGCCGCGGACGGTGACGTCCCGGACGACGAGCCCGTCGTCCACGAGCGCGCCGATGGGGCGCGCGCCGGTCCCCTCGGCGGTGAAGTCGAAGGTGACGCCCTCGAAGCGGAAGCCCGAGCCGTCGGTGACGGCGAAGAGGGTGCCCGCGTAGCGGCTCGGCGGGACGACGACGGCGTCGGGGCCGACGACGGCCACGTCCGCGAACCCGTCGAGCTGCCAGGGCTCGTCCACGAGGTAGGTCCCCTCGGGGAGGTAGAGGAGCGTGTCGTCGCCGGCGTGCTCGTCGAGGAGGGGGACGACGCTCTCCCGGCCGGTCGTGTCCGCGCCCGCCCGCGCGAGGTCCACCACCGTCCCGTACTCGTCGGCGTACGGTATCTCGGCGGTGTCGGCGGCGTCGCTCGGCGTCGTCTCGGCGGGGGTGTCGGTCCCGGCGTCGGGCGTGTCCGTCGGCGCCGGCGCCGACTCGAACAGCGAGCAGCCGGCCAGCGCGCCGGCGCCGCCGGCCGCGGTCAGGGTCGCCAGCAGCTCGCGCCGACGGAGGTCGGTCCGCGTGGGGTCGCTCACGGGACCTTACACCGCGGGGCGGCCTGATTGTTATTGACCGAGCCGCGTCGGAAAGCCGAGCTTGTGTCGGCGAACGGCGAGATTACCCGCCGTGGCCGAACTCGACGGCGTGGTACCGCTTGTCGACGAGCGTCTCGGTCATGTACCGGGCGGTGCGCGACAGCTCGTGGTTCACCTCGGTCCGGACGCGCTCGGCGAAGTCGGCGTCCTCGGGCCCCCACAGCCCGGGGTGGACGAGCAGCTGGAGCCGGTCGGGAACCCCGTCGGCGAAGGGCGGCTCCGCGCGCCAGCGCATGTTCGAGTCGCTCCGGTAGGCCACCTCGCGGAAGAAGCGCGGCTCGTAGGTGCTGTCGAAGCCGTCGAAGCGGCGCTCGAACACCCACTCGGGCGGCCGGTGGAACGAGACGGCGTCGACGGGATCGGCCCCGAGCGCCGCCAGCACGTCGCGCTCGGCGGCGACGCGCTCCTCGATGGCGTCGTCGCCGGGGTCGTCGTTCCAGTACTGGTGGGTGCTGAAGTGGAGGCCGACGTCGTGGCCGAGCGCGCGGAGCCGGACGAGCAGGTCGCGGTTCGGCCGGAAGGCGAGGTTGTACAGCGGACAGGAGACGAGGAAGAAGTACGTCGCGCGCACGCCGCGGTCGGCCTCGATACGGGCACAGTCGAGCGCGCGCCGCGGCGAGAAGTCCACGTCGTGGCGCAGGAGGACGCTCCCCTCGTCGAGCGGGTCGTCGTAGCCGACGAACTCGCGGTCGCGGTCGCACAGCGCGTCGAGCAGCGCCCCGTACTCGTCGAGGGTGAACGCCGCGGGTCGGTCGGCGATGGCGCCGACACCGTCAGTAGCCATGCTCGCGGGGTCGCCGCTCGCCCGCTTGGTTATACGTCGGATACCTCAGGCCGTCCCGGCCGCGGTGCGGCGGAGCCGGGCGACCAGCCGGCGGAGCGTCCCCGGGCCGGGCCGGCCGTCGAGGAGCCACAGCGCGAGCGCGACGGCGCTCGGGGCGACGTAGGCGACGAGGAGGACCCCGGCGGCGAACTCGCCGTCGGCCGCGTCGGCCGCGAACTCGCGGAGATACCGGAGCGTGCGCCCGACCAATCCCTCGTCGGTCGCGTACGGCTCGCGGGCGACGAGCGGCCACAGCACCGCCCCGAGGTCGAGGTCGCCCGAGACGAGCGCGCCGAACCCCACGTCCCCGACGAGGTGCGTCCAGTAGCCGACGACGGCCGCGGCCGCCTCCCGCCGGCGACCGTATCGCTGCCCGAGCGCGAGCACGGCGAGGCCCGCGGGCAGGGCGACGAACGCCGAGTGGCCGAGCGCGTTCCCCGTCGGGAAGACGCCGAGCCCCCACGACAGCGGCTTGTCGAGGAGGTCGGGGCCGAGCGCGGCGACGGCGACGACGAGCGCCTCGCGACCGGCGGGCGGCTCGCGGACGAGCGCGCGACTCCCGAGCGAGTAGCAGACGTACGCGAACGCGACGTGGCCCCACGGCCACATTCAGTCGGCTCCCCCCGGCGCGGCCGCTCCGTGTGTCGGTGCTCGCGGTCGTGTCGTCGGGCCGTCGCGCATGGTATGGAAAAGGGGACCGGTGCGACCACCTGCCCGTCCCGTCCCCGGACGCCCCGTCGGGGGACGACCGATTAGTTATGCGTCGGGTACGGGCCCTCGCGGTCCGTCGCGCCGTGGCGCGCCGGCCCCGGGGGAGCGTACAAGGGGGTCACCGGGCCGGGGGAGAGCCCGGGACGCGATAGGCGACCGGGCCCGCGGTAGGGTACCCGGCCGACGGTTCCGTCCCCAAGGCGGAACCGTTCGTGCGTACGCCGTGCCGAAGTATATTCGAATCGACAGGATGCCAGCCAGTTAGCTACGTTTCGCTACGGCGGCCGCGCGCGGTTCGCTCGGCGCCCGCGTTCGGGAGCCGAAAGGACGACCTCGTCCCGTGGTAACGATTGACTACACGGTGCCGTCCCGGGGTTCTCGCGCGCAGGGCGCGGCCGCGGAACGGGCCGGCTACCCGGTCGGTAGCGCCGTTGTAACTTTCCACACCCCGTTCTTCCCCCCGACTATGACAGACCACCTGTCACAAAGCGACCGCGACCGGATACGCCAGTTCGTGAACACGCCGAGGTACCGACGCAACCCGGACCAGCTGGTCCCGGAGGAGGAGTAGCGACTCAGGCGAGGTCCTCGGCCTCGATGCGGCTCCACACCGCCCGGCCCGGCTCCGTGATACCGTACACGCGTCCCTTCTTCCTGTCCTCGGGCACCAGCAGTTCGAGCAGGTCGCGCTCGCGGAGCTCGTGGAGCGCCCGCGAGACGTGTGCGATGGAGCAGTCGGCGTCGCTCGCTATCTGCGAGGGCGTCGCGGGGCTGTCCGCGAGCCGCCGCAACACCGCCACGCGATAGCGGGAGCTGATCACGTAGCCGATCTCGTCCCAGTCGGCGTTCACCGTCGGTTCCCCCGTGTTCGCTCGGTCCATGTCATGTGTCGCCTCCGAGTACGTACCGGGTCGTTGCGCCCGGCCTGCGTTTCCCGCCCCGTCCGTACCGTTCCGTTCCCGGATGGCTGTTCGCCCGTCGGCCCCGACCGGGTGTTATGGCTTTCGTCCGTTTCGCGCGTTTCGGCCGCCCTACTCGCCCGTAAGCCCGGAGTACCGGGACTCAGGGGAACGCGTCCTCCGTCAGCTCCTCCGGCAGGCGCTCGCGGTTCGCGCGCGAGCGGACGAACTGGACGACGCTCGACACGACGAAGGCCGCGACGAGAAGCGCCGCCAGCAGCGCGCCCGACAGGCCCGCGAACGGCGGGACGCCCGCGACCGACAGCAGGAGCACCACGGCCCCGAGCGTCGTGAGCCCGAGGTAGTGGAGCTCCCACGGGTACGACTCCGTCGAGCCGGGGGTTAGGTAGCGGTCTATCTCGCGCGCGAGGCGGGTGAGCGCCACCTCGCCGCTGTCGCGGTCGTACTCGACGACGCCCGCGTCCGCCAGCTTCGGGATATGCGTCTGGTAGATGGAGACGTACACCCGCTTCTGCTGTTGTTTCGTCAGCTCCGCCGGCTCGACGTCGTTCTCCAGCGCGGCGATCTGGTCGGCCAGCTCCGTTATCGTCCCCTCGCCGCCGTGGCGGCGGAGGTAGTACAGCACCATCCGACGACGCTGGCTGCTCAACAGGTCGAAGACGAGGTCCTGCGAGAGCGAGTCGTCGGTGTCCGGCGACACGTCCTACTCACCGGAGCCGGGTGCGACCTCGGCCATCGCGCTGGGCGTTCGGGCGCCGGACATGGTCGCTTACACCCCGCAGCGACCCTTTGTTATTCTCGGTGTACCGCGGGTAGCGGGGATGTATGACCTCCGGCCGCCCGCGGGCGGTAACGCGGCGGTATCGACACCCCGTGACACGCCCACTCACGGGCTCGCCCGTAGGACGGTCATAACAATGCGAGCCGAGCGGGTGAGCCGGGATAGCGACTCAGACGTCATGAAGGACTCCATCACCGTGCGACTCCCGGGCGGGCCGACCGCCCGCGCGGTCGAGCTCCCGGCCGACTGCCTGGTGCCGCTGTTGCTCGCCGTCGTCGCCGACGCCGTCCTCGTGTGGACGCCGGCCGCCCCCGGCGCGCTCAGGGTCGGCGCCGGGCTGCTGGTACTGTTCGTGCTCCCCGGGTACGCCGTCCAGGCGGCGCTGTTCCCGCGCGCCGGGGGCGCCGGCGACGCCGCCGGCGAGGGGCTGCCCGCGCGGCTCGCCCTGTCGTTCGGGCTCAGCCTCGCCGCGCTCCCGCTCGTCGGCGTCGCGCTCGACGTCTCGGGGGTCGGCCTCGGGGCGCGGGCGTTCGTCGGCGCGCTGACCGGGCTGGTCGCCGCCGGGCTGGTCGCCGCCGTCGTCCGCCGGAACCGACTGCCGCCGGGCGAGCGGTTCCGACTGCGCGACGACGCGTGGCTCGGCTCGCTCCGGCTCCCGTCGGGCGGGCTCGGGTCCCGCCTCGGGTCGGTCGCGCTCGCGGTCGCGGTGGTCGCGGCCGTCGCGACCGCGGGGCTCGCGGTGACGACGCCGGCCGGCGGCGAGTCGTACACCTCGACGGCGCTGCTCGCGGAGAACGAGAGCGGGGACCTCGTCGCGTCGGGCTACCCGACGTCGGTGCCGGCCGGCGGGTCGGCGCCGCTCGTGCTGGCCGTCGAGAACCACGAGTCGGCGACGACGAGCTACACGGTCGTCGTCCAGCTCCAGCGCGTCGCGGCGAACGGCACCGTCACGGAGCGGGCCGAACTCGACCGGCTCGACGCGACGGTCGCCGCCGGCGAGCGGTGGGTCGAGCCCCACACGGTCCGGCCGACGATGACCGGCACGGACCTCCGGCTGTTCTACCTCGTGTACCGCGGCGACGCGCCGGCCGCGCCGACCGACGCGACCGCCTACCGCTCGGTGTACGTGTGGCTCGACGTTCCCGCGAACGCGACGGCCGAGTAGGCGGACGCTGTCGGCCGAATCCTGCCATGGCATACGGTCACAAAGCTCTGCATAACAAAGCCCGGATACCGGGTAGCCGCGCCCAACGTGGAGCCATCAACCCACCGCGGCGACGCGGCACGGACGGTACAGCACGGACGCGACTGCACGCTCGCGCCCGACGTAGTCGTCGAGGCCGGCGAGGGACGGGACCCGCCGGTGTTCGGCCAGCGCGCGACGGTGCGCTCGGGGACGGTCGTCTACGGCGACGTGGTCGTCGGCGACGACTTCGCGACGGGGCACAACGCCCTGATTCGCGAGGGGACGCGCGCCGGCGACGAGGTGCTCGTCGGGACGAACGCCGTCATCGACGGCGCGACGACGCTCGGGTCGCGCGTCAGCCTCCAGACGGGGGTGTACCTCCCGCGGGAGACGACGGTCGGCGACGACGTGTTCGTCGGCCCGTCGGCGACCCTGACGAACGACCCGTACCCGTTGCGCCGCGAGACCGAACTGGCGGGGCCGACGCTCGCCGACGACGTCTCGGTCGGGGCCAACGCGACGGTTCTGCCCGGCGTCACCGTCGGGGAGGGAGCGTTCGTCGCCGCGGGCGCGGTCGTGACCGAGGACGTGCCCGCGCGGACGCTCGCGGTCGGGGCGCCCGCGCGCCACGAGCCGCTGCCGCCGGAACTCGACGGGGGGAACGACGCGTGAGCCGCAGCGAGGAGCGGCCGCGCGTCCCCATCGCCGCCCCGGACGTCGGGGAGCGCGCGCGCGAGAACGTCGAACGGGTGCTCGCGAGCGGGTCGCTCGCGGCCGGCGAGGAGGTCGAGGCGTTCGAGTCCACCTTCGCCGCGACCCACGGCGTCGACCACGCCGTCGCGGTGTCGAACGGGACCGCGGCGCTGCACGTCGCGCTCCACGCGCTCGGCATCGGGCCGGGCGACACGGTCGTGACGACGCCGTTCACCTTCGTCGCCACGGCCAACGCCGTCCGCCTGTGCGGCGCGACCCCCGTGTTCGCCGACGTGGACGAGCGCACGCTGAACCTCGACCCGGACGCCGCCGAGCGGGCCGTCCGCGAACACGACGCCGACGCGCTGCTCGTCGTCCACCTCTACGGGCTCCCCGCCCGAACGGACCGCTTCGCCGACATCGCCGACGACCACGACCTCGCGCTCGTCGAGGACGCCGCACAGGCGCACGGCGCGGGCGTCGGGGGGAAACCGGCCGGCACTGTGGGCGACGCCGGCTGTTTCTCCTTCTACCCGACGAAGAACATGACGACGGGGGAGGGGGGTATGGTCGTCACCGACCGCGACGACGTGGCCGAGCGCGCGCGCCGCTTCCGCAACCACGGCCGGGCGACGGGCGGGTCGAGCTACGAACACGTCGAGGTGGGCCACAACTTCCGGATGACCGACGTGGCCGCGGCGCTCGGCCGGGCACAGCTCGACCGGCTCCCGCGGTTCGTCCAGGCGCGGCGGGAACACGCCGCCGCGCTCACGGCCGCGCTCGCGGACACCCCGCTCACCCTCCCGCCGGTCCGGACGGGCCGGCGCCACGCGTACCACCAGTACACGGTGCGGACGGACGACCGCGACGCCCTGCGCGAGGCGCTCGACGCGCGCGGCATCGACACGGGCGTCTACTACCCGACGCCGGTCCACCGGCAGCCGGCCTACGACGGCTGGGACGGCTCGTACCCGAACGCCGAGCGCGCGGCCGAGGAGGTGCTGTCGCTCCCGGTCCACCCGCGGCTCTCGGGGACCGACATCGACCGCGTCGTCGCCGCGGTGCGGGAGGTGGTCGCCGATGAGTGAGCCGGTCCGGACGGGCGTCGTCGGGGTCGGCACGATGGGTCGCCACCACGCGCGCCTCTACCGGGAACTGCCCGACACGCGGCTCGTCGGGGTCGCGGACGCGGACGCGGAGCGCGCCGCCCGCGTCGCCGAGGAGTACGACACCGTCGCGTACGACCGCGACGCGCTGCTCGCCGAGGTCGATGCCGTCTCCGTCGCGGTGCCGACCCCCTACCACGCCGAGGTGGCCGACGCCGCGATGGACGCAGGGACGCACCTCCTCGTCGAGAAGCCGTTCGTCGAGGACGCGGCGACCGGGGAGGCGCTCGTCGAGCGCGCCGACCGGGAGGGACTCGTGTTGCAGGTGGGCCACGTCGAGCGGTTCAACCCCGCCGTCGTCGCGCTCGCCGACATCGTCCCCGACCTCGACCTCGTGGCGGTGACGGCCGACCGGCTCGGCCCGCCCCTCGACCGGCGGGTGGACGACGGGGTCGTCCTCGACCTGATGATCCACGACATCGACGTGTTGCTGTCGCTCGTGGACGGCCCGCTCGAACGCGTCGAGGCGTCGGGCACGGACGACGGCCAGTACGCGACCGCGGTGCTCACCTTCGAGAGCGGCGTCGTGGCGACGCTCACCGCGAGCCGCGTCACCCAGGAGAAGGTCCGGGCGCTGTCGCTCACCGCGCGGCAGTGTCAGGTGAACGTCGACTACGGCGACCAGTCCGTCGAGATACACCGCCACTCGCTGCCGGAGTACATCGTCAACAACGGCGACGTGCGCTACCGCCACGAGTCCATCACCGAACACCCGACCGTCGAGAACGGCGAGCCGCTGCGCGCGGAGCTGTCGGCGTTCGCCGAGGCCGTCCGCACCGGGGGCGACCCCGTCGTGAGCGGGCGCGACGGCCTGCGCGCGCTCGCCGTCGCCGAGGAGATACTGGACGCGGTGGCCGCGCCCGACGCGGAGGTGACGCTGCCGTGAGCCGCGCGACGACGGCGAGCGTCTACGGCGACGGGATTCCCGCGGCCGTCCGCCGCCAGCAGTTCGTGGAGGGCGCGGTCCCGGTCGCGGTGTACGGCCTCGGGAAGATGGGCCTGCCGCTGGCGGCCGTCTTCGCGTCGGTCACCGGGAACGCGACGGGCGTCGATATCGACCCGGACCGCGTCGCCGCGGTGAACGACGGGGACGCGCCCGTCGGCCGGGAGCCGGGGCTCGGCCACCTCGTCGCGGACACCGTCGCGACGGGCGCGCTCTCGGCGACGACCGACGGGGAGGCGGCCGCCGCGGACGCGCGCGTCCACGTCGTCATCGTGCCGACGACGGTGGACGACGACGGGCTGGCCGACCTCTCGGCGCTGCGGAGCGTCGTGGACACCGTGGCCGCGGGGCTGTCGCCCGGCGACCTCGTGGTCGTCGAATCGACGGTGCCGCCGCGCACCTGTGCGGACACCGTCGCGCCGCTGCTCGAACGCGGGAGCGGGCTCTCGGCCGGGGAGTACGGGCTGGCCTTCTGCCCCGAGCGCACGTCGAGCGGGCGCGCGCTGCGCGACATCGGCGGCGCGTACCCGAAGGTCGTCGGCGGCGTCGATGCGGAGAGTACGCGCGCCGCGCGGCTGGTGTACGAACACGTCACCACGAACGAGGTGGTGGCCGTCGCGGACGCGACGACCGCGGAGTGCGTGAAGGTGTTCGAGGGCATCTACCGCGACGTGAACATCGCGCTGGCGAACGAACTGGCGCGGTTCGCGGACGACCTCGGCGCGGACGTGCGCGCGGCCATCGACACCGCGAACACCCAGCCGTTCTGTGCCATCCACGACCCGGGCATCGGCGTCGGGGGGCACTGTATCCCCTACTACCCGTACTTCCTGCTGTCGGAGTTCGGGCGGGACGCGCCGCTGACCCGGACCGCGCGCGCGGTCAACGACGGGATGCCGCTGTTCGCGGTGCGGGAGCTGACCGACCGGCTCGCGGACCGGGGGACCTCGATACACGACGCGCGGGTGCTCGTCCTCGGCGCGGCCTACCGCGCGGGCGTCGCGGAGACGCGCAAGTCGCCCGCGATGCCCGTGACCCGGGCGCTGGCCGACGACGGCGCGACCCTCTATCTCGCCGACCCGGTGTTGGACGACCTCTCGGCGTTCCCGGCCGAGGCGGTCGCGCTCGCCGACCTCCCCGAGCTCGACGTGGACGCGGCCGTGCTGGTCACGGCCCACCCGGAGTTCGAGGGTATCGACTGGGGCGCGCTCGGCGACCTCGTGGTCGTGGACGGGCGCGACGCGGTCGACCCCGCGGCGGTCGAGGGCGAGGTGTACACGGTCGGCCGGGGGGAGCGGCGATGACCGGGGTGTATGGACCGCCTACGCGTGCTAGGCAACAACTGTCACAGCGGCAACCCGAGTATAACAAAGCCGGGCGCTGCCGACGGAATCGCCGTCCGGGAGCGCCCCGCGGCGGGGTCCCGCACGGAACAACGATGACTGTCACCGAGAGACGACACGACGAGGGGGCACCGAGCGACGAACACGAGCGGCCCGGCCACACGAGGGGCGACCGCGGCCCGCACGGGGGAGGGGCGAACTGATGTGCGGCATCATCGGTTGCGTCGGCCGCGAGGACGCGGCCGAGCCCATCCTCTCGGGGCTGGAGAACCTCGAATACCGCGGCTACGACTCGGCGGGCGTGGCCGTCCGCAACGGCTCGGGGCTCGACACCTGCAAGCGGGCCGGCGAGATATCGGCCCTGCGCGACACCATCCGCGCGGGGCTCGCGAGCGGCCCGGTCGGCATCGGCCACACCCGGTGGTCCACCCACGGCGCGCCGACCGACGCGAACGCCCACCCCCACGCGGACTGTACGGGCGACGTGGCCGTCGTCCACAACGGCATCATCGAGAACCACGCCGACCTGCGCGCCGACCTCGAAGCCCGGGGCCACGAGTTCCGGAGCGAGACGGACACCGAGGTCGTCCCCCACCTCATCGAGGAGCGGCTGGCGGACGGGCTCCACCCGGCCGCGGCCCTGCGCGACGTCCTCGACGTGTTGGAGGGGAGCTACGCGCTCGCGGTCATCGTCGCCGACTCCGACGAACTGTACGCGGCCCGGCGGGGGTCCCCGCTGCTGCTCGGCATCGGCGACGGCGCGGCCTACGTCGCCAGCGACGCGCCGGCGTTCCTCGACGCCACCGACCGCGCGGTGTTCCTCCACGACGGCGACGTGGCGACGCTGTCGGCTGACGGCTACGTCGTCACCGACGGCGACGGCGCGGTCGTCGAGCGGCCCGAGCGGACCATCGAGTGGGCGCCGGAGGACGCCCGCAAGGAGGGGTACGACCACTACATGCTCAAGGAGATACACGAGCAGCCGCACGCGCTCGAACGCACCCTCCAGGGGCGGCTCGACGCCGAGGCCGGGACGCCGACCCTCGACTTCCCGCCCGGGGCGTTCGCCGACGCCGAGCGGGTCCACCTCGTGGGCTGTGGCACCTCGAACTACGCCGCGGAGTACGGCGCGACCCTCCTGCGCCGGTGGGGGGTCGAGGCGCAGGCGCTGCTCGCGAGCGAGTACACCGGCGCGGCCCCGCGCGTGGACGGGGACACGCTCGTCGTCGCCGTCACGCAGAGCGGGGAGACGGCGGACACGCTGTCCGCGCTCCGGTTCGCGGCGGAGCGGGGCGCGCGCACCCTCGCCGTGACGAACGTCGTCGGCTCGACGGCCGCCCGCGAGTGCGACGACGCGATGTTCATCCGGGCCGGCCCGGAGATCGGCGTCGCCGCGTCGAAGACGTTCTCCTCGCAGGTCGCCTCGCTCGTGCTGCTCGCGGCGACGCTCGTGCGCGACGGTGAGGGCGCGCCCGGCGAGGAGGTCCGCGACACCCTTCGCGCGCTCGCGGACCTGCCGGACCAGGTCGCGACGGTGCTCGACGGGACGACCGCGCGGTCGGTCGCGGAGCGGTACGCCGGCCGGGAGTCGTACTTCTTCATCGGTCGCGGGCTCGCGTACCCGGTGGCGATGGAGGGGGCGCTGAAGTTCAAGGAGATATCCTACGAGCACGCCGAGGGGTTCCCCGCCGGCGAACTCAAGCACGGGCCGCTGGCGCTCGTGACGGAACACACCCCGGTCATCGCGGTGTTCGCGGGCCGGCACGACGAGAAGACGCTCAACAACGTCCAGGAGGTGCAGGCGCGGGGGGCGCCCGTCATCGCGGTCGCGGGCGAGCGCGCCGACGCGGTGCGCCGGCAGGCCGACGAGACGCTCGCGGTGCCCGACACCCACCCGAACCTCGCGGGGCTGCTCGCGAACGTCCAGCTCCAACTCGTCGCCTACCACGTCTCGAAGCTGCTCGACCGGGCCATCGACAAGCCGCGGAACCTCGCCAAGAGCGTCACAGTCGAATAATGAGCCGCTGTATCACACATTCGGGAAAACAGCGTCGAGACGCTCCGACGAGGCGAATCTATAAATGGGTGGATAGAGACACTAAGACGAGCCGAGCGACGGACGGCCGTCGCCGCCGGGCGCCGAGGGGGAGACGGTTCGGCCGGCAACTGTGAGGAAGCGGAGAGACGACCAGCGACACGCGGCGGGGAGACGACAATGAGTACGTCACAAACAGCGAACGAGAGAGGGGAGCAACGGAGCGTCGACGACGGGAGCGCGGGGGAGGCGCTCGCGACCGACGGCACGGACGACGGGGGAGCATCGGGGTGCGACGACCTCCCGCTGGACCAGGTGTTCGACCTGCTCAGGAACCAGCGACGGCGGCTCGTGTTGGAGTACCTCACCGAGCGCGAGCGCGCCGCCTCGACGGGCGACCTCGCGGAACACGTCGCCTCGTTCGAGACCGGGAAGCCGGTCGGACAGCTCACCTCGGACGAGCGCAAGCGCGCCTACGTCGGGCTCTACCAGTGTCACCTGCCGAAGATGGACGCGATGGACGTCATCGAGTTCAACAAGCCGCGGGGGGTGGTGCGGTTGGCGGGGAACGCGCAAGTCGTCACGCCCTATCTCGACTTCACCGGGACCGACGCCGTCGACGACGAGCTGTCGTGGTCACACCGGTACCTCGCGCTGTCGGCGGTCGGCGTCGGCACGCTGGTGCCCGTCGCCGTCGTCGGCTCGGCGCTCGCCGCGACGGTCGCCTTCGCCTGCCTCGTCGCCGCGTTCGGTACCTGCTCGCTCGTTCACTGCCGGGAGAAGGGAGCGTTCGCGGACTGAGCCGCCGCTGTGTGTATGTGGCGACCCGGAGAAGTCGTCGGCTCAGCGCGCGCGCTCGACCGTGACGTCGCCGGCCGCGGTGACGGTCACCAGACAGTCGGCGTACTCGAAGGTGACGCTGCCGCGCGTCCCGCCGGGCGTGTCGAACAGCGACGACAGCGCGTCCGGATCGACGGCCTCCGCCAGCGTCGGCAGTTCCTCCATCTCGCGGTCGCGCAGTTCCGTGACGCCCGCGACCACCCGCCCGCCGACGGAGTCGCCGTCGGTCGTCGCGACCACGACGGTGTGGTTGTTCGGTGTCGTCCCCTCGCGAAGCGGTGTGGAGTCGCTCATATGGCTCGGTAGTCCTCGATAGCCATTGGCCGTTGCCGTCGTAAATATCTACGGCTATCGGCGGAACCTCCAGCTCGTGACAGGCGGATAGAAGCTCTCTCGCCCGAGAATATCGCGTTCGACACGTCAGCCGAGGTGCCCCTCGACGAGCGTGGAGACACCCCTGCGGAGCCGCTGTGAGGCGGCGGTGTCGGAGACCCCGAGCCGGGCGGCGAGTTCGCCGAGCGTCACCCCGCGCGGCACCTCGAAGTAGCCCGCGTCGAGCGCCGTCGCGAGGGCCGTCCGCTGGCGGTCGGTCAGCCGCCCGTCGGGGGTCGCCGTTCCCCCGTCCTCGCGGAGCCGGCGCACGTCGACGTCGATGCCGCGGTCGCCACAGCGCCGGTACCAGTCGGCGAGCGCGTCGCGGTCCGGAAAGCGGAGCGCGAGCCGCCAGCCGTCGTCGGTCCCGACGGCGTCGAGGCAGGTGGCGTCCGTCGGCGGCAGGCCGGCCGGCCGCGGGGCGACGGGCGAGTCCCACGCGATGCGGACCAGCCGGTCGTCGGCGTCGGCGTCGAGGACGTCCACCCCGGCGACCCCGTCCTCCCCGGGGAGGCGTCGTTCCACCCAGTCGCGGTCGGCGTTCGAGACGCGGGCGTAGGTGCTCGCGGCCGGCGACAGCGGTACCTCCCGCTCGAACGCGACGCGCACCCCCGGCCGCCCGGAGAGCGAGCGGGAGAGCACGAACGCGTCCGGCGGCACGGTCACGGTCGAATCGATGGTCGAGACCACGGATACAGCCGCGTAGCCCCGATATCCGTATAGTTATAGACCGGCCACGCCGCACAACCCCGCGTTACCGGGAAGCGCCGCCCGCGAGCGGGTCGGCGCGGCCGGGCGGCCCGGCGCGCCCTACTTAAATCGCATCGCGCTCCAAGCCGAACGACCACGGGGGCGCGCGACGACAGGCGGACGCCCACGAGGTGGTATGAATGCCGAGATGCCGGAGCTGTGATTCGTTCGTGACCGCCGACTTCGCCCGGGTGTTCGGGGACAACGAACACGAGGTCCACGCCTGTCCGCACTGCTGTACCCAGACCAACCTCATGGCGGGACGGGGGGCCAGACCGGAGCCGTGAGCGCGCGCCGCCGGTCGGGTAGCCGCGACATAACAAATCCCGTTCCCGGAATCGTCACTGGCGGAGGGACGAAGGGATGCGCACCGACGCGAACGACGACGGCCGACACGGGGACGGGACCGTGCTCGCCGCGATAGAGCGACACGACGGCGGCCCGGACGAGTGTACGCTCTACCCGGTCCGCACGACCGACGAGGACGAACGGATGACGGTGTGGATAACGGCGGCCGGCGAGTCGTTCGTCGGCCTCGACGAGATGCAGTAACTCATTCCGCGCGCAGCGTCACGGTACCGTCCTCGCCGTCGTAGGAGACGACGCCGAGCGCCGCGAGCGTCGGGACGTACTCCCGGCGGACGGCGAGGTACGCCGACCGACGGGCCGCGCCGTCGTCCGCCCGGGCGAGGGCCGCGGCCAGCGCCGCCGCGGAACACCGTCCCCCGTTCTCGCGGAGCGTCCCGAGCAGGCACACGTACGCGCGCCGCCGCTCCGGGCGGTCGTCGAGCACCGCGGCGACGGTCGGCGGCAGCGGCTCGACGGCCGTACACTCCTCGGGCGAGCGGGACATACCGGCCGCGTCTCGGCCCCGAGGTATTGTTATCGTGGGGCTACCGGCCCTACAGCGTGTACTCGTCGTCGGGGTCCATGTCCGCCGCGGGGTCGTGCTGGTCGTCGGTCGCCTGCGTGAACAGGTCCTCGCCGGGGTTCTGCGTCGGCTCGTCGTCCACGTCGAAGGCGGTGAGACCGAGCGTGAGCAGCTCCTCGACGGCCTCGTCGCGGTTGATGAACTCCCCCTGCTGGATGAACCGCTCTATCTCGCTGTCGATGCGGTCCGGGAGGTCGATGGTGGTCTCGGACATGCGTCTACTCGGTTCGTCTCCCTTTTGAATGTACGCTCCGAGGAGAGCCGCCCGTTACTCGCCGGTCTCGCTGCCGCGTTCCCAGACCGCCGTGACGGAGTCCCCCGTCGGCGGTGTGTGGCTGATCTCCTTCATGGTTCGTCGTGCGTCGTCGTCGGTCGCGCTCATCGTGATACAGTAGCACACGATACACGTATTTGAACGTTCGTACAACCTTCGTATAAGACTTAATAGCATATTATGACGCCGAACCCCGCGCCTACCCGGCGGCCACGGCGTTTATTACCGCGTCTCCCGACTACGGTACAATGACCCGTCCCGACGAGCGCGCGCAGTCAGCCCCGCTCGGCGTGGCGCTGCTGCTCGGCCTGACGATACTCGGGACGACGGCGGTCGTCGCGTTCGGCGGCGCGGCGCTGACCGACACGCAGGACCAGTCGGAGTTCGCGCGCGCCGAGCAGGCGATGACGCTGTTCGACTCGCAGGCCGCACAGGTCGCGCTCGGCGACTCGAACGTCCAGACCGTCGACTTCGGCCGCGGCGACGGCACGTACAGCGTGGACCCCGACGCCGGCAGCGTCTCCATCGTCCAACTGGACTGTGACGACGACGGCCCGGACGGGGCCCCGTACGACAACGAGAGCGACGTGCTCGGCGGCGACGACGCGTACATCCTCGACCCGACGCCGCTGGGCGCGGTGCGGTACACGACGACGGACGGCCGCACGCTGGCGTACCAGGGCGGCGGCGTCTGGAGCGGCGACGGCGACGGCGGCTCCGCGATGGTGTCGCCGCCGGAGTTCCACTACCGCGACGCGACGCTGACGCTCCCCATCGTGCTCACGCGCGGCGGGGGCGGGGCCTCCGGAGCGGCTCGCGCGACGGTGACCGCGCCGCGGGACCCGGTCCGCGTGTTCCCGAACGCCTCGGACGCCTTCCCCACCTCGTCGCCCGACTGCGGCGGGGAGCCGTTCCGCAACCCCATCACCGACGGCAACGTCATCGTCCGCATCGAGAGCGAGTACGCGCGGGCGTGGGGCGAGTACTTCGAGACGCGGACGACCGGCGAGGTGACGTACTTCGACACCGACGGTGACGGGGCCGACGACGACGTCGTCACCATCTCGCTCGTCTCGCTGGGCCAGATCGGCGACTTCGAGATGCCCGGGGAGGGCGGGTCGGTCACCGTCTCCGGGGCCTCGGGCGGCCACGCCACCAGCGAGTTCGCCATCACGCTCTCGCCCGACGACAGCGACTCGGCGAACTTCAACAACCTCCAGTGGTCGATGTACGTCGACGAGGGACAACAGCAGTTCGAGATACACGCGCGAAAGTCCGGCGGGAGCGGCTGTTCCGGCGGAACGAGCGACCTCGCGGTGAGCCTGAACATCTACTACTCCGACGACGGGGGCGACACCTACGACGCCTGGCACGCGGACGACGCCTACGAAGCCACCTGTGTGGACGGCGACGGCGACGGGGTCGACGACGAGATACGGCTGACGATGGACTTCGTGGACGACGAGGACGGCGACGGCAGCTACGTCGACTACGGCGAGGGCGACGTGAACCTCACCTACACGAGCAACATCGACCAGCTCGTCTACTTCAAGAACGCCGGCGACGACTTCGGCGGGACGAGCGACTCCACGACGTTCTCCGGCCACGGCGACTGGGAGTCCGAGACGTACACCGTCGGCGACACCGAGAGCATCGACCGGCTCCTCAACCACTACTTCGCCGAGCTTCCCGCGGAGTTCGACCTCGCCGTGGACGACAAGAACTCCGACACGGTGAACGAGGGCGCGTCGTCGGGGCGCATCGTCACCGGGGGGTCGGCCCGCTACGTCACCTACCTCCACGTCACCCGCAACGAGATAGACGTCCGGATGGCGTAGTCACGAGTCGATAGCCACGTCGATGCGCGTCGCCGAGACGTACAGCCGGTCCGTCTCGAACGCGCACTCGACGGTTCCGCCCGACACCGTACACCGGTCGGCGTCGCCGTAGGCGTCGTTCAGCTCCGCCTCCAGGAACCGCTCCCACGTCGGCGCGCGCGCCGCCGCCGTCTCGACGCGGAAGGTCACGTCGTACCGCCCGGCGGCGTCGGGCAGCGAGCCCAGCAACTCGGCGCGCGCCAGGTCCGCACGGATGAGGACGGTCGTCGAGCCGCCGATGGCGTTCACGCCGTCCGGTCGCGTCTCGATGAGCGGGAACGCCGCCGTGCGGAGGCCGCCGGACTCGCGGAACAGGAACCGGGGCTCGTTCAGCAGGACGGAGCCGCTCCCGCCCGTCCGGAACACCGCCCCGTTGAGGTACCGGAGCGTCGTCTCCCCCGTGGTCGGCGCGTAGACGACCGGGCGCGCGTCGACGGAGAAGCTCTGCGTGCCGGTGCCGTTGTCCACGGTGACGTTGAACGTCACCGGGTCGCCGACGTCGATGCGCGCGTCGTACAGTTTGAACTCCGTCGCGCGATTGGGCGCGTTGTCGCGGTGGATATCGTCCATATTGTCCGCGAGGACGTCGAACGCGCGCTCGGCGTTCGTCAGCTGCTCGGCGTCGCGGGCGTCCTGGAGGCCGCCGAAGCCGACGACGTACACGACGCTCACCGACGAGAGCACGAGCGAGAACACGAGGACGAACCCGATGACCTCGCTCACCGCGCGGTCAGTCATTCCGCACCTCCAGTTCCCCGGCGTCGAGCGCGACGGTCAGGTCGCCGCCCCGGACGGTCGTCGCTCGCACGGGGGTCCGAACGCGCACGTCCACGACGACGGTCACCGCCGGGTCGTCCGCGGTGAGCGTCACCCGGACCCTTTCCCCGGGGGTGCCGGGGTCCGACACCCTGACCTGGTAACCGCTCCCCGTCACCGTGCGCGGGTACGACCGCGCGATACCCACCTCGGTCCCGCCCGCGCGGGTCAGCCGGTCGCTCGCCGCGAGGTCGGCCGCCACCTGCTGGCCGATGACCTCCAGTTCGTCGCGCACGGTGTCCTGCCGCTGGTCGGAGACGAACCCGCCCGCGGCGATGAGCAGGCCGATGATGAGCAGCGAGGTGATGCCGAGCGTCAACACGAAGCCGACGACGGTGGAGACGCCGCGCTCGCTCACGTCGGACACCCCACGGGACCGCTCGTGCCGTCGTCGGCGTGGCGCTCGCTGACGGAACGCGACTCGCCCCCGGCCGTGGCCGTTATCGTCACGTCGTACGGGCCGTCACCCTGGAGGGCCGTCGGCAGCGTCACCGTGCCGGGAGCCGTGAACGTCTCGGTATCGCCGTCGCTATCGACGAACGTGACCTCGACGGAGACGGGGTCGCCGTTCGGGTCCGTCGCCGACCACGAGAGGTCGAACTGGTCGTCCCCGCTCGTCCCGTCGTTCACCACGAACGACTCGATACGCGGGGCGGTCGGAACCGTCCGCTCGTCGGGCGCGACGCGCCACTCGCTCGTGAACGTCGCGTCGGCCGACTCGTAGGTCGTCTCGACGGTCGTGTCGTACAGCGCGGGGACCGCGTGGGGCCCGGGGTCGGCCGTGCCGTTGAACACCGACCCGCCGTCCGTACAGCCGTAGCCGAAGTTCCGGTCGTTCACGGCGCTGACGAACGGCCCGACGGCGTCCTCGCCCGCGACCAGGCGGTCGGCGACGAGTTCGTAGCTCCCGACGGCCGAGTCGGGGTAGTCGTAGCGAACGTCGAGACTCCCGCCGAGGTCGTCAAGCGCCTCCAGCGGGGCACACCGCTCGCCGTTGACCCGCGCGGCGGCGTACTCGACGGTCGCCGTGTCCGCGACGACGGAGCAGGTGCCGACCTCGGTGCCGCTGCCGTCGTCGCCCTCGTACACCTGCACCTTCACCTCGTCGTCCGCCTCGTCGGCGTAGACGGCGACGAGGTACGTGTCGGTTCCGTCCTCGAACCGGACGGTGAACGGCGTCTCGCTCCCGCCGAACAGCCCGAAGAGGCTTCCGAGGTCGAAGCTGTCGCCGAGGTCGTCCAACGAGGTCCGGTCGACGGTCATCTCGAAGTTCCGCACCGTCGCGTCGGTGGCGACGTACCACGACGACGCGCTCCCGTTCGCCGGCCGGAAGTCGCTCCCGCCGGGCTCGTCGTCCACGACGCGGACGCCGCGCGACTCGCTCAGGTGGTCGATGGAGACGAGGCGGCCGCTCACCGCCGCCGACCGGCCGAACGCCTCGCTCACGTTCCCTATCGCCTCGCTGTAGTTGCCCTCGACCGCCGCGTAGCTCCCGCCGGCGCCGTTGGCGTGGTCGAGCGCCGCCCCCGCGCCGGCGCGGGCGTCGCGCGCGAAGGTCGTCGCGTCGTCGCCCCCGCCGTCGTAGCGGCTGGCGAGGTTGTGGGTGTAGATGGCGGAGTTGAGCACCAGCGCGATGGCGACGAAGCTTATCGCGAGCGCGAGCCCCCCGATGAGGATGAGCTGGGCGCGGTCGCGGTCGCCGGTCACTGCCGCCACGCGACCACCTCCACGCGCACGACGTTGAACACGATGCTGTCGGGGTGAGCGTCCGGCGCGTAGAACGTGTCCGCGTCGGCGAGCGTCGTCCCCGTCGGGCGGGCGTCCGCGTCGAGCAGCGGGTCGTCGTCGAACAGCACCGTCCGGGCGCTCGCGGAGACGGCGTTGTCCGAGGGGGCGCCGCGGTAGACGACCCGCTGGACGCGGGAGCCGCCGGCAGGCGTCTCGTAGTGGACGTACACGTTCGCGACGATGGACCGGGAGGTGAGCGCCCGCTGTAACAGCGCCCCGAACCGCGTGTCGAGGTCCTCGTCCACGTAGTACGCCTCATCGCTGCTGTCGTGGAACGTCGCGCCCGAATCGTTCCAGTAGCGGAGCGTCACGGACAGCGCGTCGTCGTCCACGGCGGCGGCGAGGACGCCCTCGGCGACCGCCTGCTGTTGGTTCTCGATGTGCTGGCTCGACGTGGACGCCGACAGCGGCGTCACGGCCGTCGCCTGCAGGGCGAAGACGAGTCCGCCGATGAGCAACAGCCCCGCGGTGATGGATTCGAGCGTGAACGCCTGTCCTCTGTCCATTCACCACACCTCCACGACGAGGGCGGCGTCGACGCGGCCGTTGGAGAACGCGCCGTCCACGGTCACCTGCCGCCGCGCGGTGACGACGGACGAGGAGTCGGCCGGCGGGTCGTTTCCGGTCTCGAACGCGAGGTCGTAGTCGTCCCCGGTCATGTCACAGTCGGTCCCCGAGGCGTAGGGGTCCGTGGTCTCGACGAGCGTGTCGCCGCTGTCGGGGGTGTCCGCCCCCGCCTCGTTGGCGTCGATACACAGGAGGTTCGCCGTGCCGTCCCCGTCCAGGTCGCCGACGAGGCTGACGCGGACGTTCATGTCGCTCGTGTCCGTCGCGAGTCGCTCGAAGACACCGTCGGACACGGAGAACCCGCAGTCGCCGGCGGTGTAGAGGTCGGACCCGGTGATGTCGAAGAGGTCCGACCGGACGACGCCGTCGTTGTCCCCGTAGGCGTCGCGGTCGTTCGCCGGGTCGCCGTCGGAGTTCTCCAGGGCGAAGAACGTCGAGACGCACCCGGCGTCGAGCAGGTACGGCTCCGAGACGTCCTCGACCAGCATGCCGGCGGCGACCTGTTCGGCCAGCCGGTCGGCCGCGGCCGTCTCGGCCTGCGTCGAGGACTGGAACGGCTGGACCATCCCGGGGACGAACGTGAGCACGAACGCCACCACGACGAGGAAGACGCTGATGCCGACGGCGAAGTCGAGGACGGTCTGGCCACGGTCGTTCATATGAACAGGAACACCAGTAACGCGAACGTCGGGAGGACGACCGCGAACTTCATCCCCGCAAGGATGGACACGTCACGGATGTAGCCGGCGATGAACCCGGAGATGATGGCCTGGAGGGTGACGGCGTGGAAGAACAGCATCGTCAGCAGGTCGGTGTCGACCCCGCCGGCGAAGCCGCCCGCGCTCGCGCCGCCCCCGCCGCCGGAAGCCTGCTGTGCGAGGCCGGCCATCACGTCGAGGAACTTCAGCTTCAGGATGGCCATCACGCCGAGCAGGGTGAGGTAGGTCATGATGATGATGACCACCTGCATCCGGGTGCGCGACTTGCGGTCGCGCTCGATGTCGTCCTGGTTCTCGGAGGCCTGTGCCGCCGTCGAGAGGACCTGCGTTATCTCTGAGGAGGCCTCCTGTGCCTTCGAGATGAGCTTCACCGTCCGGGCGAGCCGCGGGATGTGGTACTTGTTGTTGAACTCGATGAGCGCGGCTTTCAGCCCGGTGCCGTAGTTCACCTTCGCGTGCATCTCGTCGAACTCGTCCGCGAGCTTTCCCGACGAGGTGTCGGAGACGACCTTGATGGATTCGAGCAGGGTCATCCCCGTGTCGTTCGCGGAGGAGAGCTTCCGGAGGTTGTCGGAGAGGCTCTTCGTGATACCCGTCCGCGAGCGGACGTTCCACTCGTAGAACACCGTCAGCGGGATGCCGTTGAGGTACAGCGGCAGGTACATCCAGACGAAGGTGCCGCGGATGGGCTGGCTCTTCATCCCCTCGATGCTCGTGGGGCCGACGCCCGCCGCGGCGAAGAACCCGAGCAGGACGGCCGTCGCCGGCAGCGTCACCGCGAGGATGGTGAGCGGGTGGTCGCGGAAGAACAGGTGGGGCTGTTTCAGCAGTTCCTTGGTCTCGTGGGTCCCCTCGCGGGACTTGATGCGGTCGAAGACGCCCCACCGGCCCTCGTACCCCTCGACGAGGCCGAGGTCGAACATCTTCCCCGTCGAGGTGCCGACCTCCTCGTCGTCGGCCTGCAGGTAGCCGTCGCCGACCTCGTCCTGGACGACCGTCGAGACCAACACGAGAAAGCCCGCGCCGATGAGCGGGATGAGGCCGTACACCGTCCCGTACAGCAGGATGGTCTGGGCCTCGCCCAGCATCGACATGATGACGAGGATGATGATAAGCAGCAGCGGGAACAGCGACAGCGTCATGAACATCTCGCCGAACAGCTCCAGCGTCTCCAGCACCATCTCCTGTTCCTGCTTGGAGGTGCGCATGTGCTTCTCCTTCTGGTCCTCCAGGAACTGCTCCATGTCCCCGCCGGAGTTGACGATGGAGAGCATGTCCGTGAGGAACTGGCTCAGTTCGTCGGAGGGCGTCTGGAGCGCCTGATTGCGGATGGCGGTCCGGTAGTCCGTGTCGAAGTAGTCGGTCTCGAGGACGATGGACTGGAACTCCTGTGCCACCTCGCCGTAGGTGTCGTCGGCCTTCGCCATCGCCTGGAGGATCTCGAGCTGATTGAGCCCGCCGACGGACAGCGCGTACATGAAGGAGACCGAGTCGGAGAGGAGGACGTTTATCTCGCGTTTGCGCGCGTCGGAGCGGAAGTACGGAACCGACGCCATCGAGCCGAACCCCAGCCCGAAGCCGATGGAGCCGAAGACGAGCCCCGTCACGACGATGAACGCCGGGAGCTTCAGCGCGTTCACGATGGGGATGAGGGAGTCCGGGAGCGGCAGTCCCAGCAGCAGCGGCGCGTCACGGATGAACAGTTCGACGACGAGCCAGCCGGCGGCGGTGCCGGCGAGCCACAGCGCGACGCCGGCGATGGCCCCGATGGCGAGCGCCCGCGAGAGATATATCTCTACCGTCGCGGGCATCCGCGCCTCCGCGAGCTTCGTCTCCATCCCGGCGACGAAGTCGGAGTCCTCGTCGAACAGCCGGCGGTACAGCGGGTAGAAGGCGTCCGAGAGCGCGTCCGCGTCGCCGTATTGCTGGCCGCCCCCTCCCCCGTCGCGCGTCCGGAGGCTCACGACTCGTCACCCTGCGGCCGGCCGCCGTCCGTGCCGAGCGCGCCGGCGATGGAGCCGAAGTCGAAGCCGGTGTCGGCGTCCAGCCCGTCCAGCAGGGCGCTCGCGACCCCCTCGCTGTGTTCGCCGCGGTACTCCTCGAGGAGGGGTTCGGCGGCCTCCAGCGTCTCCCCGGTTTCGGCGAGCATCTCCTCGCCCGCGTCCGGCCGGGGCACCATCGCCTCCTTCTCGGGGTCGATGTCGATCTGGACGGACTCCATCTCGCGGAGGTCCTCCAGCGAGCGCTCCAGGCGGCCGTTGGCGACGAGCGTGAGGATGGTCTCCTCGTCGTTCATGAACGCCTGCAGCGACGCCGCGACCTGCGTGTACGTGTTCAGGCCGTGCTGGATGAGGTACGCGAGGACGATCTTGCGCGTCTCCAGCTGACGATCGAGCTCCTCGTAGGACCAGCCCCGGTCGAACATGATCTGCTCGACGGTGTTCGACTGGCCCATCTTCAGGTACTCGTCGGTCTCGGCCTGCCACTGGTAGACGTCCTGGACGTTGATCTCGTCGTTCTCCGGGTCGTAGTGGTTGATCTCGGTGAGCGACTTGTTCCGGCGGACCTTCCGACCCTGCACCCGTGTCTGCGTCTGAATCGACACGAGGTCGAGCGCCGTGAACATCGTCTTCGAGACGTTGATCGGCTCGGTCGTGAACCGCTTGATGACCTCCCCGACGGAGTCCGCGTGGAAGGTGGTGAGCGTGGTGTGGCCGGTGGACATGACCTGGAAGAGGGTGCGGCCCTCCTCGCCACGGATCTCACCCATCACGATGTACTCGGGCCGCTGACGCAGGGCGGCCTCCAGCAGGTCGAACTCGTCCACGTCGCCCTTGTCGTCGTCCGAGAAGGACGGACGCGTGACGCTGGCGATCCAGTTCCGCTGAGGGAGTTCGACCTCGCGGGTGTCCTCGATGGAGACGATCTTCGCCTTCGACGGGATGAACAGCGACACCGCGTTCAGCGAGGTCGTCTTCCCCGACGCCGTCCCGCCCGCGAATATCAGGCTCTTGTTGTTCTCGATACAGAGCCACAGGAACGCCATCTCGTCCAGCGAGAAGGTGTTCCAGTTGATGAGGTCCACGGGGGTGAACGGGACGTCCTTGAACTGCCGAATCGTGTAGTTCGTCCCGTGGTCCGACACCTCCCGCCCCAGGGTGAGCTGGGCACGGGAGCCGTCGGGGAGGGTCGCGTCCACCTGCGGCTGGCGCTTCGAGATACCCTTCCCCGAGCGCTGGGCCATCTTCACCACGAAGTCGTCGAGCTCCGTCTCGTCGTGGTAGACGTTCGTGATGATCTGCTCGTAGTCGGAGTGGTAGACGAACGCGGGGGAGTTGTAGCCGTCACAGGAGATGTCCTCCACGTTGATGTCGTGTTTGATGCCGTCGATGCGCTCGAACCCGATGAAGTTCCGCTTCAGCAGGTAGAGCAGCTTCTCTATCTGGTACTCGGAGAGGGTGTCGCCGTCCTCCGCGAGCAGCGCGGGTTCGGGACGGACGGACAGCCCTCGGAGCGGCTGGGGGAGCCGCTCGTCGTCGGACTCCTCGGCCATGCCGAGCCCCTCCTTCAGCTGGGCCATCAGGCCGCCGTCGCCGCCGTCGCCGCCGGCCTGGGCGGGCTCCGACCCCGTCTCGTAGAGGTCGTAGCGGTCGAGGAGGTTCCGCGTCTCGCGCTCGATGACGCCGGCGCGGGCGTCGTCGCTCCCCTCGACGACCACGTCGTCCGAGGAGTACTTGATGGCGGTCTTCAGCTTCCCGGAGAGGAAGTCCTTCAGGTCCCGCTCGATGGGGGTGAGGTACGGCTCCACGAGGTAGTACTTCTTCTCGTTCTCCTTCTCGGAGTGGAAGATGATGACGAACGCGTACGGCTCGTTCACCCAGTAGCGGTCCACCTCGCGGAAGTGGCTCTTCTTCTCGTGGGGGACCGCCTTCTCCAGGTCGTAGCGGGAGACGACGGTGGGGACGCCGTCGGCGTCGGAGAAGAAGGCGTCCTCGTCGAGGTCCGGGTTCACCCGGACGGTGTTGTACTCGCGGATGCCGGCGACGAGGTCCGCGACGGCGCTCCCCTCGCCGAGCACGGCGCGGGTGTCGCCCTCGTAGGGGAGCGCGCCGTCCTCGTCGAACGTCTCGCCCTCCGGGGCGTTCCCCTCGTCGTCGTAGAAGAACTCCCGCTTGTAGTCCTCCCAGGTGTACTCGCCGACGGTCGCCCCGCCCGCCTCGGTCGCGGCCCCCTCGTCCGCGACCTCGACGCCGGGCGTCCCGCTCGGTTCGGTGTCGCCGGCGTCGGCGTCGTCGATAGCCATTGCACGAGAGAACACACGACGAAGAAAAAGGTTTGCCCCGATTTCGGCCCCCGTTAAGCGGCGGTTAACGGGTGCGTACTGTCAGTCGAGGAACCGTTCGAGCCGGTCCATCGCGGTCCGCAGGTCGGCCATGGAGGAGGCGTACGACATCCGGAGGTGCCCCTCGCCGCCCTCGCCGAACGCGTCGCCCGGGACGACGGCGACCTGCTCGGCTTCGAGCAGCGCCTCGGCGAACTCGCCCGCGTCGGGCCACGGCGACTCGGGGAACACGTAGAACGCGCCGGTCGCCTCGAAGCAGTCGATGCCCATCTCGTCGAGCCGCGCGAGCACGAAGTTCCGCCGACGATCGTACTGGGTGCGCATCTCGGCGACGTCCGACTCGCAGTTGTCGAGCGCCTCGATGGCCGCGTGCTGGGCCGTCGTCGGGGCCGACAGCATCGTGTACTGGTGGACGCGGTTGAGCGAGTCGACCACCGCCGGCGGCGCGAGCGCGTAGCCCAGCCGGAGCCCCGTCATCGCGTACGCCTTCGAGAAGCCGTTGAAGACGACGGTTCGCTCGCGCATTCCGGGGAGCGTCGCGATGGAGGTGTGCTCGCCCTCGTAGGTGAGCGCGGCGTATATCTCGTCGGCCAGCACGCCGATGTCGTGCTCGCGGCAGAAGGCCGCCACCTCGCGGAGCGCCTCCTCGCTCATCGTCGCCCCGGTAGGGTTGTTCGGGTAGCAGTAGACGAGCAGGTCGGCCTCGCTCGCGCCCGCGGCTTCGAGCGCCTCGCGGGTGAGCGCGAACTCGTCCTCGGCGCAGGTCGGGACGGGCAGCGGCTCGCCGTCCGCGAAGCGGACGCCCGGCTCGTAGGAGACGTACGACGGCTGGGCGATGGCGACGGTGTCGCCGGGGTCGACCAGCGCGCGGAAGGCGAGGTCGATGGCCTCGCTCGCGCCCGCGGTGACGAGTACCTCCGCGTCGGGGTCGTAGTCGAGGTCGTAGCGCGTCACGTGGTCGGCGATGCGCTCGCGAAGCGCGGCCATCCCCTTGTTCGCGGTGTAGGAGGTCTTCCCGCGCTGGAGCGAGTCGATGGCGGCCTCGCGGGCGCGGTACGGCGTCGCGAAGTCCGGCTCGCCGACGCCGAGCGAGACGACGTCGTCCATCTCCGCGGCCACCTCGAAGAACTTCCGGATGCCGGACTCGGGCACCGAGGCGACCCGCTCGGAGGGCGCGAGCGGCCCGTCGCCGCTCATGGCGAGTAGGCGAGGCGGTCGTCGCCGTCGCCGTCCTCGAACCGGTGGCCCGCCCGCTTGTACGTCTCCATCACGTAGTGGGTCACCGTCTGGGTGATTTCGGGGAGGGGCGCGACCTTCTCGGAGACGAACCGCGACACCTCGCCCATCGAGTCGGCCTCCACTTCGAGGGCGAAGTCGTAGTCGCCGGACATGAGCCGGAGCGACTCCACCTCGGGGAAGCCGGCCAGCCGCTCGGCGATGTCGTCGTAGGAGGTCTCGCGGTCGAGCGTGACGTTACACTCGACGTGGGCCTGCACCGGTTCGGGGTCGAGTTTCGCCGGGTCGAGGACGGCGCGGTAGCCGGCGACGACGCCCTCCGCTTCGAGCGCGGCGATCCCCTCGGATACTGCTGCCTCGTCGGTCCCGAGCATCCGGGCGAGGTCGGCGGTCGTGTAGCGGGCGTTCTCCCGCAACAGGTCGAGGAGTTCTGCACGCTCGTCCATACCCCGACCGGCGGCCACGGCGGGGTTAACGCTTGCGTCGCCGTCAGCGTTTTCGGGCCGCCGCCGTCCGACATGATATTTCATGATATACAATGATTCCGCATCTCATTCCTTGTGGCGTACTGTCATACTATGATATATTATCTCACGATATTCTTATTATGCCCCCGTGGATGGCTATGAGCATGCACCAGCACGCGTTGCAGACCGCCGTGTCGCTCTACGAGAGCGGGACGTACACACTGTCGATGGCGGCCCAGCAGGCCGGCGTCGAGGAGTCGCGGCTGCTCGACTGTCTCGCCCGCCGGGGCGTCGAGACCGACGGCCACGTCCCCGAGGACGTGAAGGCGCGCGGCCGCGCCGCCGCCGACTGACGCGAGCGACTCGCCTTTGCCCCTCCCGCCGGTAGCGACCGTGTGAGTCACACCGCCCGGGTCGTCGGCCTCGTCGGCGGCTCCCACCTCTTCAACCACGCCTACCTCGTCCTCCTCGCGCCCGCGTTCCCCTATCTCGCCGCCGACCTCGGCGTCTCCACGGCCGCGCTCGGGCTGGCGGTCGGCCTGGCCGGCGGCGTCGTCACCCTGCTCCAGCTGCCGCTCGGCTACGTTTCGGACACCTACTCGCGCCGGCTCGTGTTCGCCGGGTCGCTCACGCTCGGCGCGCTCGGTGCCGGAACCGTGGCGCTCGCCCCCTCCTACGCGTGGCTCCTCGCCGGACAGGTCGTCGTCGGCATCGGCGTCGCCGGCCACCACCCCGCCCACTACCCGATGCTCTCCTCGGCGACCGACGAGGAGCGGCGCGGGCGGGCCTACTCCGTCCACGGCTTCGCCGGGGCGCTCGGCCTCGCGGCCCCCTTCTCCGTCGTCCCCGCCGCGTACCTGCTCGGCTACGACTGGCGGGTCGCGTTCGGGGCGGTGGCGGTCGCGGGCGGGCTCTACGCCGCCGTCGCGCTGGTCGCGCTCCGCCCCGTCGGCCGCGAGGTGACCCACCCGCCGGACCCGCGCCCGCTCCCCGGCCGCGGGGCGTTCCGTCCGAGTAACGCCGTGCCCGTCGCGCGCCGCGCCGGCCGGGGGCTCCGTGCCGAGGCCCGCTCGCTCGCGGGCGCGCCTCCCGTCCTGCTCCTCACCCTGCTGTGGTTCTCGAACAGCGTCGCCGGGTGGGGCGTCAAGACGTACACGCCCGCGCTGCTCGGCGGCTACGGCCTCGCGCCCGCCGACGCGAGCCTCGTCTCCTCGGCGATGCTCGGCGTCGGGGCCGTCGTCCTGCTCGGCGGGGGCGTGCTCGCCGACCGGGTCGGCTCGCTCCCCGTGATGACGGCCGGCTACGCCGCGCTCGTCCTCGTCGCCGGAACGCTCGCGTGGGGGGCTCTCCCCGCCGCGGCGGCCGTGGTGGTCGTCCTCTCGCTGTCGGCGACCATCGACGTGTCGCGGCCCGCGCGCTCGAAGCTCACCGACGCGGCCTCGGCCCGCGACGACGTGGGGAAGAACTTCGCGCTGATGACCGTCGGTATCTCGGCCGGCGGGGCCGTCGCGCCGCCCGCCTTCGGCTACGTCGTGGAGAGCGTCGGCGCGGGCGTCGCCTTCTACGCCGTGGCCGCGGTGGGTGCCGTGACGCTCGCCCTCACGCTCGCGGTGAAGCGAACGGGGCTCGGGACGCCCGGCGTGGCGGGCGCGCCCGGCGACTAGCTCTCGGCGAAGAACTCCGTCGCGACCGTCCGGTTCTGACTGAACGAGTCGAGGCGGACTCGCCGGGTGCCGAGCGCCGTCTCGACGGTGGCGTACACCTCCGTCGTCATCACGGACTCCTCGCCGTTGCGGACGTGGGTGGGCCACCAGTCGGCCATCCGGGAGTTGTTCAACAGGAACCGCGGCTCGATGGTCCGCGTCGAGAGCGGCGATATCGTGTACGTCTCGTCGACGGTGCGGTTGTCGGCCAGCGCCACGTCGTTCAGCCGCACCGTGTAGGTGATGTCGCGGACGGTGATGAACCGGCTCCGCTCGTTGCGGATGGTGACGGCGGTGTCGATGGGCGCGGTCTCCGCGGTCGCCTCGCCCCACGTCGCCCGCGTCTCGGTGATGGTCGCGACGGTTTGCCCCGACTGCCGTATCTCGTCCGGCTCGGTGCTGTTGAAGCCCGCGAGCAGGTCCGTCGAGACGGTGCGCGTCCGCTCGGGTTCGGGCGCGGCGAGGCGCGTCACGCCGATGTCGGCCGTCGCGTTCGTCGTCGTCACGACGGTCGAGGCCTCGCCGCGGTTGAGGTGGCGCGCCCACCACTCCGGCACCGCGTCGTGGCGGAACTCGCTGACGAGCGCGAGGGTGTTGTTCCCCGGCGCCAGCCCGTCGAGGCTCCCCTCGCCGGAGGCGGCCCGGACCCCGTTGATGTGTGTCTCCTCGGCGACCGACAGCGAGACGAGGTCGCCCACGGCTCCGTCGTTGGGGTTGTTCACGACGACCTCGGTCTCTATTTCGGTCGTCGTCTCCCCGACCTCGCCCCAGCCGCTGGCGGAGGCGACGAGCGACGGCTGCTCGTAGGCGAACTCGTCGGCGCCCGTGTCGATGCTCTCCACCTCGGTACCCCCCTCGCCGAGGAGGTCGGTGCGGAGTTCGGCCTCCCGCTCGAAGACGGTGATGGGGACGCGTTCGAGCTCGCCGTCCTGCTCGACCAGTCCGTACACCCGCACGGAGAGGCGCGTCGTCTCGTTCGCCGCGACGTGGCTCGCCCACCAGTCGGCCATCCGCGGCGTGTCGATGACCGGGTTCGCGGCGAACGTGCCCGACTCGCCCGGCTGGAGGACGAAGGAGTCGTCCGTGGTCCCGTTGCCGACGACGACGCCGTTCATCTCGATGGTGTAGGCGGTGCCGTCGAGCCTGACGGGGTAGTCGTGGACGTTCTCGATGTCCGTCCGGACTTCGAGGGGCGTCTCCTCGGCCGTCGCCTCGCCCCACGAGGCGCGCTGGTTCGAGACGGTCATCACCGAGGTGTTCCCCACCGCGACGGTGCGCTCGCCCTCGGAGGTGACGGCCCCGAGCAGGTCCGTCTCGATGGTCCGGGTCCGGTTCGGCAGGTCGACGCTCACCGGCAGGCCCGGGAGCGAGACGCTCGGGGCCGTCACGAGCTCCGTACGCTCGTCGTTGTTGACGTGGGTGACCCACCACGCCGGTATCTGTTCGTTGCGCAGCGGGACGGTGACGTTCAGTTCGTTGCGTCCCGGCCGGAGGCCGACGCCGCCCTTCGACCCGTCGGCGACCGGAACGCCGTTCATCGTCACGGCGAACCCGAGCCGCGCCGCACCGGGAATGGACTGGTCGTTGGGGTTGTCGAGCACCAGCCGCGTCCGTATCTCGGTCGTGTCGCCCTCGACCGCGCCGAACTCCGACTCGACGGACTCGACCGTCGGCTGCTGGAAGTCGGAGCCGAGCTGGTAGAGATACGCTCCGACCCCGGCGCCGACGAGCAGGAGCAGCACGGCTCCCACCTTCAGCGCCGTTCCGCGTGTGACCATAGATGGCGTTCACAACCCTCCCGCATGAAGCCGACGGCCGTTTGTGCCCGCGGCCCGTCGCCGCGGTATGCGCTATCTCCCCTACGCCCTGCTCGGGCTGGCGGCGTACACCTTCGTCGCGCCGCTGACGAAGCTCGCCACGCGCGACCTCCCCAGCACGACCGTCGCGCTCGTCACGAACGGGATGCTCGCCGTCGCGGCGCTCGCGGTCGTCCTCGCCACGAACGGCAACCCCGTCGCCTCGCTCACTCACCCCGACGCCAAGTACATGTTCGCTGCCGGCGCGTTCCTCTCGGTCGGCATCATCGCCTACTACCGGGCGCTCGCGCTCGGCCCCGTCTCCGTCGTCGTCCCCGTGTTCGGGACGTTCCTCGTCACCTCGGCGGCCGCCGGCGTGTTCCTCCTCGACGAACCGCTCACGGCCCGGAAGGTCGCGGGCGTCGCGCTCGCGATCGTCGCCGTCTACCTCGTCGCCGTCGAGTAGCGCACAACGCCTTTGGCCGGCGCGCCGCTACTGCGGGTATGGTCCAGGCAGAATCCGAGTCCGAACTGCACCGCGGCGACGTCGCCCCCGACTTCCGGCTGGACGGCACGGACGGGGCCAGCTACACCCCCGACTCCTTCGCCGACAACGACGCGCTGCTCGTCGTCTTCACCTGCAACCACTGTCCGTACGCGAAGGCGAAGTTCGGCGCGCTCAACGCCATCGCGGCCGACTACGACGACTGCGCCGTCGTCGGCATCAACCCCAACGACGCCGAGGAGTACCCCGACGACTCCTACGAGCGGATGTGCGAACTCGTGGACGACGGGACGGTCGCCTACGACGCGTACCTCCGCGACGACGACGCCTCGGTCGCGGACGCGTACGGCGCCGTCTGCACCCCGGACCCGTTCCTCTTCGGACGGGAGGACGGGGAGTGGGTGCTGAAGTACCACGGCCGGCTCGACGACGCGCTCAACCCCGACGACGAGCCGTCCGGTGGCCCCGGCTCCGAGGCGCGGCGAGCTATCGACGCGGTGCTCGCGGGCGAGGACGTGGAACTGGACGACAACCCCTCGCGGGGCTGTTCCATCAAGTGGCCGGAGGCCTGAGCTACTTCCCCGCGCCGGCCGCGCGCCCGCCGACGAGGTCGGCGAGGCGGGCGGCGAACAGCGGCGCGACGACGAGGCCGACGGAGAGCAGGCCGACGGCCGTGATGAGGACGCTGTCGAGCGTGGCGCCGAGGCCCGAGAGGGCGAGCCCGCCGGCGGCCACGCCGAGCGCGGCGAGGAGGTTCGTCATTACCGGTTTCAAACCGTCTCGGCCATTTAAACTCAGCGTGACGACCACCCGCATGAAAGGCGCTCACACGGCCCACACCGTACGGTTTCGCGCCCACACGGGACCGACGACCCCCGGACCGGACGGAACCTTTTCCCCCGTCCCCCTCGACCCCCGGCCGTGAAACGCGTCGGTTACGTCTCGCTCGTGCTCGCGGCCCTCGCGGTCGTGGCCGCCCGCGTCGTCGAGCGCGCGCTCGCGGAGCCCATCGCGACCCCGCTCGGCGACCTCACCCTCCAGTTCCTCGTGGTGAAGGGGCTCACGCTCGCCGCGGTGGCGCTCGCGGCCTACGGCGTTTACCTCGTCGTCGCGGGATTCCTCGTCGCGCGGGCGGCCGACAAGCGCCGGAAGCACGACGTCCGCAACGTCGTGAAGCTCGCCGTCGGCGGCGCGGCGCTCGCGGCCGGCTTCGGCGTCGTCACCGAGCAGTGGGTCGGCCTGCTCGTCTCGCTCGGCGTCGTGGGCTTCGCGGTTACCTTCGCGCTCCAACAGCCGCTGTTCTCGCTCATCGGCTGGCTCTACATCATGCTGAAGCGGCCGTACCAGGTCGGCGACCGCGTCGCCATCGAGGGGTCGAAGGGGGACGTGGTGGCGGTGGACTTCCTCGTCACGACGCTGTGGGAGATCAACGGCGACCTCGTCTCGACCCACCAGCCCTCCGGCCGCATCGTCACGCTCCCCAACTCCGTCGTGCTCTCCTCCCACGTCCACAACTACTCGTGGGAGGGGTTCCCGTACGTGTGGAACGAGCTGTCGATACAGGTCGCCTACGAGACGGACCTCGCGTTCGCGCGGGAGCTGATGGTCGAGACGGCCGACGACTACCTCGGCGCCGAGATGGCGGAACACGTCGCGCAGTACCGCGAACGGCTCGCGGAGACGCCCGTCGAACTGGAGGTGGGCGAGCGACCGAGCGTGAACGTCCGGCAGGGCGAGTCGTGGGTGGAACTCCGCCTGCGCTACCTCGTCCACCCGCGCCGCGGCACGCGCGTGCGTAACGACCTCTACGAACGGTTGCTCGCGGCGCTGAACGAGCATCCCGACCGGGTGTCGTTCCCGGTCGGGCGGAACCGCTGAGTCCGCCGGCCGGAACGTATTTGCGTCCGGTGGCGTTTCGACTCGTACATGGACACCTGGGTCGAGGAGATAGAGGGCTGGAAGAGCCGTCCCTTCTCGGGCGGCTACGCCGGCCTGCACGACCTCGCCGACGCCGACTTCTCCGGGGCCGTCTCCGCCGGCAGCACGTGGGCGCTGTTCGTGAACGGCCGCGTCGTCGCCGTCCGCCTGTACAAGCAGACGGCCGCCGGCCCCGAGTTCGAGGCGGGCGACATCGAGCGGTTCGCCGACGCCGACGGCACGGTGTACGAGGCACCCCATCCCTCCGTCCCCCTGCTCGTCGCGATGATGCTCGCCGGCGGCGAGACGCGCGGCCGCTACTACACCCAGCAGACGCCCATCGAGGAGGTGGACGGAACCCTCACCGAGGGCGGCTTCACGGGCTACGTCGAGCTCTCGGAGAACGTCCTCTCCGGCGACTACTACACCGTGTATCAGGCCGGGCGCTCGATGGACCTCGCGTTCGTCGGCAACGCCCGGCGCCTGAAGACCGGCGACGAGGCCCGCGAGGACGCACACGACGAAGTGGGTATCTACGAGGTGGTCGCCGCCGACATCGACGTGACCGAGATACCCGAGACCGAGGACTCGTCGCCGGGGGCCGCCGCGGGCGTCGGCGCGGGCGGCGCAGCGGCGGGGGCCGCGCCCGACGTGGACGACGAGGCCGACGCGGACGACGGAGCGGAGCCCGACGACGACTCGGTCGGTCGCGAGGACGGGGTGGCCGGCGCCGCGGGCGGCGCGGCCGTGGCCGCCGCGGCGACCGGGGACGCGGATTCGACCGCCGAGGCGGACGCCGTGACCGACGAGGAGCCGGAGGCCGATGGTACGGGAGACGAGCCGGACGCGGAGGCCGACGCGGACGACGGGACAGAGCCCGACGCCGAGCCGGACGGGACCGCGGCCCGGACGGCTGGCCCGGAAGCAGACGTCGCCGAGCCGGCGGGGGGCGACCCCGCCGGGGACGAGTCCGACGACCGGGACGGCGCCGCCGACCGCGACGACCCGGTCGGCGCGGTGGCGCGCGTCTCCCGCGAGGAGGAGCCGCCCGCGGGCGACGACCTCGTCGGTCGCGACGCCGACGAGGGGACGGCCGCGAGCGCGGTGTCGAACGCGCCCGAGGCGCCGCCGGCGGAGGAGGCGTCGGAGCCGGCCGGCGCGGCGGCGTCGCCGACCGAACGGCTCGCCTCCCGGTCGGTCCCGTCGCTCGACCCCGAGCGGACCGCGGAGGGCGACGGGTCGGCCGCGGCGGCGGTCGGCGGTCGGCGCGACCGACCCGGCGCGCGCCGGCAGCCGGACCCGTCGCCCGACCCCGAGCGGGAGCCCGAATCGCGGGAGGCCGACGGCGCGGACCCCGAGGAGCTCGCCGAGCTCCGCGAGGAACTGGCCGGCGTCCGCGAGTCGCTCGCCGTCGCCGAGACCGAGCGCGACGAGGCGCGGGAGGAGCTGGCCCGCGTCGAGTCGGAGCTCGAACGGGTCCGGAACGACCGTGACGACCTCGAAGCCGAACGGGACGACCTCCGCGGGGAGGCCGAGCGTCTGCGCGGCCGGATCAACGACCTCGAGGCGGAGCTCGGGGGAAGCGGCGACGGCCCGTCGCTGACCGAGGCGGAGGCGCTCGCGGGGACGAACCTGTTCGTCCGCTACGCGTCGAAGGGGAAGACGACGGTGGAGGACGCCCGCGACGGCAACGGGAGCCCGGAGGAGTTACGCGAGAACCTGCGTATCACCTCGCACACGCGGTTCGAGGCCGAGGGCGCGAGCGTCGACGGCCGCCCGTTCGAGGAGTGGCTCCACGCGAGCCAGCGCTACCGGTTCGCGGAGTGGCTCGTCGCGCGGCTCGTCTTCGAGGTGCGCGACACGGGCAACGCCGACCGGATGGGGGACCTCTACGACGCCCTGCCCGACATCGACCGCATCGAGTTGGACGGGGCCATCGCGGTCCCGGACGGCGACGAGGAGGTCGAGGTCGGCTTCGACGTCGTCTGTCGCGACCGGATGGGCGAGCCGCTGTTCGCGGCGAACCTCGACGCGTCCCGCGAGCCCGTCGGGGAGGAGGAGATGGCCGAACTCGTCCGGGACGCCGTCGCGGTGTGTCGCGCGGAGCGGACGTTCGCGGGCGCGTTCTACCTCACGGCGGCGTTCTACGAGTCGCCCGCCCTGGAGACGGCTCGCGACGCCACGAGCGGGAGCCTACTCAGTCGGGACTCGCGGCTGAGCTACGTGAAGGAGTCGAGAAATCGCGGCTTCCACCTCTCGCTCGTCGAGTCCCGCGACGACGAGTTCCACCTCTCGGTTCCGGACCTCTAGGACTCTATCTCCGGCACGTCGTCTATCTTCATTCCGTCGAGTTTGTCGACGATCTCGTCTATCTTGCCGTCGAGGTCGCCGACGAACTCCACGGTGGTCTCCGTCGTGATGGCGCCCTGGCTGGAGGGCTCGATGAGGTTCTCCTCCTCGAGCACGCGCAGCGAGTAGCGCACCTTGTGGTGGGGGTAGCCCGTCTCGTTCGACATCTTGACGATGCCGATAGGCTCGTTCTCGATGACCATCCGGAGGACCTGGAGGTGCCGTTCGAGCATATCGACCTCCTTCTCAAGCCTGTCTATCATGGCATTTGTTAACTTGTGTTGTCCGCTTTTAAAGGTTCCCCTATGCGGGTGAGGAACAACGCACGAGTTCACGTTCCGCGGTCCTCGGTTATAGCCCTTGTGACCCTCTCCCGTGTTACAGTCTCCGTCCGGGGCCGGGGCGGCGCGCCCGCGCTATCGAAACCGGTTTAGTCGGTGCCTCGGACCTCTCCGTGTAATGACCGTCACTATCGTCGGCGCGCAACTCGGCGACGAAGGGAAGGGCGGCATCGTCGACGTCTACGGCGATGCGGCCGACGTCGTCGTCCGCTATCAGGGCGGCGACAACGCGGGTCACACTGTCGTTCACGAGGGCGAGGAGTACAAGCTCTCGCTCGTTCCGTCGGGGGCCGTCCGCGGCAAGGTGGGCGTGCTCGGTAACGGCTGTGTCGTCAACCCCGCGACGCTGTTCGAGGAACTGGACGCGCTCTCGGAGCGCGGCCTCGACCCGGATGTCCGCGTCGCGGAGCGCGCCCACGTCATCATGCCGTACCACCGCGTGCTCGACGGCATCGAGGAGAAGGCGAAGGAGGAGGACGACGAGGAGATCGGCACCACGGGCCGCGGCATCGGCCCGACCTACGAGGACAAAGCGGGCCGGCGCGGCGTCCGCGTCGGCGACCTGCTCGCGCCCGACGTGCTCCGCTCGCGGCTCGAACGCGTCGTCCCCCAGAAGCGCGCCGTCGTCGAGGAGGTGTTCGGCGTTCCTGCCGACGACCTCGACCGCCCCGAGGCGCTCGACGTGGACGCGATGTACGACCACGCCCGCACGTTCGGCGAACGCCTCGCGGAGCGCGACATGGTCGTCAACGCCGGCGAGTACGTCGCCGCCGCCCGCGACGAGGGGCAGCAGGTGATGTTCGAGGGCGCACAGGGGACCATCATCGACATCGACCACGGGAACTACCCGTACGTCACCTCCTCGAACCCGACCGCCGGCGGCGCGGCCGTCGGCTCGGGGACGAGCCCCGCGGTCGTCGGCGCGGGCGAGATACTCGGCATCGTGAAGGGGTACCTCACCCGCGTCGGCTCCGGCCCGATGCCCACCGAACTCGGCGGCGTCGTCGGCGACACCCCCGGCTACGACGAACAGGGCGCCGGCGAGAACGAGGACCTCGCCACCTACATCCGCGAGGAGGGCGGCGAGTACGGCACCGTCACCGGCCGTCCGCGCAGAGTGGGCTGGCTCGACCTGCCGATGCTTCGCCACTCGGCGCGCGTCAACGGCTTCTCCGGTATCGCCGTCAACCACGTGGACGTGCTCGCCGGCCTCGACGAGGTGAAGGTCGGCCACTCGTACACGCTCGACGGCGAGGAGACGCTGACGATGCCCGCCACCACCGAGCAGTGGGGCCGGTGTGAGGCGAACTTCCGCACGTTCGACGGCTGGCCGGCGTTCGACTCCGAGGCCGTCGCCGCCGAGGGGTACGACGCGCTCCCGGAGAACGCCCGCGCCTACCTCGAATACGTCGCCGACGAACTCGACGCGCCCGTCTACTGCGTCGGCGTCGGTCCCGGCCGCGAGCAGACCGTCGTCGTCGAGGACGTCTGGTAGCGCGCGACCGACCGCGGCGCTCCGGCACGCTTTTGCCGCCGACACGCCCACGAACGGACATGAAGGAGGACCTGATGGACATCATCTGCTGTCCGCTCGACAAGTCCGAGCTCGAACTGGAGGTCATCCGCCGGGACGACGAGGAGATACTTGAGGGACGGCTCGTCTGCACGGAGTGCGGCGAGGAGTACCCCGTCGAGGAGGGCATCCCGAACCTGCTCCCGCCGGACATGCGGGAGGCCTGAGCGAACGCTTTTTGTCACGAGCGGGAGAGGTGACTGGCGTGACCGACACGCTCGTCGCCGAAATAAACCGCACCGGGCTCCACTCGCTGGAGGTGCCCGAGGCGTTCGAGACGGACGACACGTTCGTCGTCGAACTCCGCAACCGCGGCGAGTCCACCCACGTCCACCTCCACCTCGACGACGCGCTCTCCTCCGTCGCGCGGCTGGACGCGACGAACCACTACGTCCGCAGCGGCGACGCGCGCCGGGTCCGCGTCGAGGTGGGCGGCGACGGAATCGACCGGACGGGCAGCCTGAAGATCGTCACCGCCCACGGCGCACAGACCCGGTACGTCACCGTCGGCATCGACACGACGGTCAGCGAGGTGCGCGTCGACCCGGACCTCGGGACGCCGCGCGACCCCGAGCCGGGGGGACCGCTCGCGGACGCCGACCCGCTGACCGTCTCGGCGCTCGGGCTCGGCCTCGTCGCGGTACTGCTGGCCGCCGGGGCCGTCCTCGCCGCCGACGGCGTGAACGTCGCGCTCGGCGTCCTCGCCGTGCTCGCGGGGCTCGTCGCCGGCGGCCTCGCGACGCTCCGATAGGTTACTCCTCGTCAGTCGGCGTCCCCGAGAGGTTCCCCGCCCCGTCGAACCGCTTCGCGCGGAGGAAGCGCGTCCGGTAGCGGTTCGCCGGGTCCTTCACGTCCGCCTCGCGGATGTCGCGCGTCCGGCCGTCCGCCACCGCGTCGATGACGGCCTCGACCTGTTCCTTCTCGGAGGGCGTCAGCGTGAACTCGTAGGTGCGCTCCGTCTCCGCCTCCAGCCGCGTCCACTTGCGGGCCGCGGAGACGACGAGCGAACACGGCTCGCGGCAGGGGAAGACGCCGTCGCCGCCGTCCACGTCGAGGTCGGTCTTCTCGTCGTACTGCCACTCCCGGCGCTTGAGACACTGCGAGTCGTCACAACACGCCTCCGCGACCCAGTTCACGTGCTCGTGGCCCTCGCCGCGGTCCCACGTCTTCACGACGCCGTAGATACCGCTCTGGCGCTCCATCGTCTCGCGCCAGTGGTCGACGTCGAGTTCGCCCTCGTTTTCGAGGTGCCAGTTCGCGATGGTCGCCGGATAGACGTACTCGACCGTCTCGGCGGCGGCGCGGCCGTCGAGGTCCGGGAACACCCAGCCGTGCGGGAGCGACGGCGCGGCCTTCAGCGGCCGGTAGCGGCCGTCGTCGTCCGTCTTGACGAGCGACCGCGCGTCGAGCGGGTCGTCGTAGCGGTCGAGGTCCCCGGTCGGGACGCCGGCGTCGTCCTCGTGGCGGAGGTCGTACCGGCGCTCGCCGTCCTCGTCGAGCAAGACGGCGACGCGGACCTCGCCCCACGTCCGGGCCGCGCCCTCGCGCAGGCGGTCGTACCGCTCCGGCACGGACAGTTCGTCGGCGCGCTCGGCCCACCGGAGGAAGGCGGCGTCCGCGGCGGCGCGGTCGCGGGTCCAGACGGCGAAGTTCGTGACGTAGTCGGGGTACTCGCGTGCCAGTCGGTCGAGGTCGGCCTCAGTGAGCCCGTCCTCGTCGACCCCCTCGGCCGGGATGGAGAACCGAAAGCCGTCGTCCCCGTGGTCGACGGCGAGCCCGTCCCGCTCGGCGCCCCCCTCGCGGGCCGCGGTCGCCAGCCGCTCGACCTGTGTCGCGTGCATACCCGCGGTAGTCGCGGGACGCTCAAGAATCCTCCCGAAGCGGCGGGACCGCGTGGCCGCCGGCCGTCAGTCCGCGCCCGCCCTGCGCGTCGCCTCGCGTACCCGTTCGACGGCGTCGCCCACGTCCGCGCCGGCGTCGCGGGCGCGTTCGAGCACCACGTCCGCCATCAGTTCCTCCGTGCCGACCGCACCGGCGTACCAGATGCGGGTCCCGTCCACCTCGGTCGGGGTGTCCCACCCGGTCCGGTGGTCGTCGGTCAGGCCCATGTCCTCGGGGATGTCCTCCTGCGTGTGGTAGCCGTCCGCGATGAAGAGGGGAACGACGACCACGTCGTCGCTCTCGAAGAACTCGGTCACGTCGTCCACCTCGGGGTCCTCGTCCATGTAGAGGTCGCGGACCTCGTCGAAGCGGTCCAGGTCGCGGATGCGCTCGGTGTGGTAGCGGATGGCCTTCGCGGAGTTCTCGTTGCGCTCGGTGCCGTGGCCGACGACGGCGAGGCCGAACCCCGGCCCCACGTCGGGGTCGCCGGTCACGGACTCCGCCCGGCGGACGATGACGTCGGTCATCGCGTCGTGGGTGCCGGCCGGCCCGCAGTAGTGGACGGTCTTGCCAGCCACGTCCGTGGCCGAGAGCGTCGTGGAATCGGCGGAGGTGCCGTCGGAGTCCCACTGTTCGACGTCGAAGCCGTCGAGCCGGAGTTCGCGGGGGATGACCTGTTCGGTGAAGTACCCCTCCGAGACGAACAGCGGGACGACGAACACCTCGTCGGACTCGAGCGTGCGGAGCACCTCCCGGAAGTGGGGCTCCTCCTTCCAGAACGCCGTCCGCACCTCGTCGAAGACGCCGGCCTCGCGGACGGTGTCGGCGTGGGTGTACGTCGGCGTCGAGGAGTCGGGGTTGAGGTGCGACCCGTGGGCGACGATGACGAGCGCCTGCATACCCGAACGAGGGCCGCGCGGCGCTTAGTGGCTTCGGACGGGGAGGCGACACGCTTTTCGTGCCTCTGCGGGACGCCTCTCGTATGACCATCGCGAGCGAGACGCGCGAGGCGGTCCGCCGCCGTCCCTTCCTCCACGCGGCCCTCTCCGCGGGCGTCGTGAACTACAACGCCGCGGCCCGACATCTGGGCGTCGGGGACGAGGAGACGGTCGCGACCGCGCTGCGCCGCTACGCCGACGAACTGCCGACCCCGGAGTCGCCCGACCGCGAGGCCCGCGTCGATATGCGGAGCGGGCTCGGCCCCGTGGACGTGGCGGACGCGCTCCTGTCGGTCGGGGACGCCGCGTTCGGTCCCGACGGGGGCGACTTCACGGCCGTCCTCGCCACCGGCGACGTGGTCGTCGCGGACCTCTCTCGCGTCCTCGCGCGCCTCGACGTCGAGGGGGTCGAGACGGAGGCCGCGGGGGCGAGCGAGGGGCATCTGGTCTGTCTCGTCGGGCGCGACGACGGCGTGGACGCGCTACGCTACGTCGAGGACGCGCTGTCGGCGTAGGCCCTCGTCGGCCCCTGACCCCGAACGGTCTCGGGGCCGGGACCGACGCGTTGAAACCGTCGCCCGGAATACTCGCGCGCATGACGCTGCGCGTGCTGAACACGCTCACGGGCGAGCAGGAACCGTTCGAGCCGGCCGACCCCGACGACGTTCTCCTCTACTACTGCGGGCTCACGGTCTCGGACTTCGCCCACCTCGGGCACGCGCGGACATGGGTCCACGTGGACACGGTCCACCGCTGGCTCGAACACCTCGGCTACGGCGTGCGCCACGTCGAGAACATCACCGACGTGAACGAGAAGATCGTCGCCCGGGTCGGCGAGGACGACCTCGGCGACTCCGAGCGCGAGGTGGCCGCGGGCTTCATCGGCCAACTGCTCGCGGACATGCGCGCGCTCAACCTCAAGCGCGCGGAGGTGTACCCCCGCGTCACCGAACACGTGCCCGAGATCATCGACCTCGTGGGGACACTGGTCGAGAAGGGGTACGCCTACGAGGCGAACGGGTCGGTGTACTTCGACGTGACGACGTTCGACGGCTACGGGAAGCTCTCGAACCAGAAACTCGACGAGGTGGAGGCGCAGGGCCCCGAGGACGAACGCTCGGAGAAGCGCCACGCCGCCGACTTCGCGCTGTGGAAAGCCGACGGCGTGGGCGCCGACGCCGTGGCCGACCACCGCCACGACGACCGCGAGTACGCCGTCGACACGCCCGAGGGGGAGACGTGGGACTCGCCGTGGGGCGAGGGCCGACCGGGGTGGCACATCGAGTGCTCCGCGATGAGCATGACCCACCTCGACACCACCATCGACATCCACATGGGCGGGCGCGACCTCGTCTTCCCGCACCACGAGAACGAGATCGCCCAGAGCGAGGCCGCGACGGGCGAGGCGTTCGCGCGCTACTGGCTCCACGCCGACCTGTTCCGGATGGACGACGAGAAGATGTCCTCCTCGCTGGGGAACTTCGTCCCCGTCAAGGACGCCGTGCCCGAGTACGGGACGAACGCGCTGCGCGTCTTCTTCCTCTCGGCGTCGTACAACTCCACGCAGACGTACTCGGAGAGCGCCATCCACGAGGCCGAGGAGCGGACCGAGCGGCTGGAGAACGCCTACCGGCGCGCGGTCGAGGCGGCCGACTCCGCCGCGGCCCGGACGAAGGCGACGGACGAGGACCTCCGGGCCGCGGTCGAGGACACCCGCGAGTCGTTCACCGCGGCGATGAACGACGACTTCAACACGCGGGAGGCGCTCGCCGCCCTCCTCGACCTCGCCTCCGCCGTGAACAGCCACCTGGACGCGACGGCCGAACACGACTACCCCGGCCTGCGGTCGGCCATCGAAGCGTTCGACGACCTCGCGGGCGCCGTGCTGGGGCTCGACTTCGCGGGCGACGCCGAGGGCGACGCGACGCTCGCCGGCGAACTCGTGGACCTCGTGCTCGACCTGCGCGAGCGCGAGCGCGAGGCCGGCAACTACGAGCGGGCGGACGAACTGCGCGACGACCTCGAGGCGCTCGGCGTCGAGGTGCAGGACACCGACGACGGGCCGACCTACCGGCTGTAGGGGGAGCCACCGTTTTTATGACCTCGACGGGAGTACGCGACGACAACCGATGGAAAACCGACGTGCCGCGGCCGCGCTCGCGCTGGCCGCCCTGTTGTTGACGAGCGGGTGTATCGGCTTCCTCACCGGAAGCGAGTCGCTCACCTTCGAGGCCGAGTCCGTCGCGGTATCGGACGCGGCGCTGGAGGAGACGGGCTACAGCGAACAGCGGGTCACGACCGACCAGCGGAACCGGACGTTCTCCGTCGCCGGGCAGGAGCGGGAGGTGTCCGTGACGAACCACCTCGCCGAGTACTCGCGGGCCGCCGACACGCTGTTCGGCGACCAGCAGGTCGCGCGCTTCACGGCCTTCTCCACGCCGCAGGTCCGTATCGCCGGTCAGGGGCCGTTCAACCCCGTCTCGGACCTCTCGAACCGCGAGCTCGCGCTCCGCCTGCAGGAGCAGTACAGCAGCATCGACAACATCCGGTTCGAGTCCAACCGGACGCTGACGACGCTCGGCCAGGAGGTGCGCGTCTCGAAGTTCCGCGCCGACGCCACTCTCTCCGGCGGGCAGGAGGTCGAGGTCTTTCTCCACATCACGCAGATAGAACACGAGGGCGACTACGTCATCGCGGTAGGCGTCCACCCGACGCGGGTGGACGAGCAGGCGAACATCGACGCCCTCATCGAGGGGCTCGACCACCCGGCCTGACGGCGGGCAACGCTTTTCCTCCCGCCCGGGGATTCGGCTGACATGCAGCCGCTCGCGCTCCTCGGCGGGGTCTGTACGCTCCTCGCGCTCGTCGGCTACGCCGCCGGCGTCGCGGCACCGTATCCGGGACGGGAGCTGACGCTCGTGGGGCTGATGGCCGGCGCGTCGCTGTTCTTCCTCGGGAGGGGGTCGGCGTGAGCCGCGCGGTGGTGTACTCGGCCGAGCGGGGCGTCGAACCGTTCGGCGACCTCGTCGCCGCGCGCGACGCGGCCGGCACGACGTGGGTTCGGGCACACGACGCGGACCTCGCGGCGCTGGAATCGGTCGCCGAGGTGTTCGGCATCCACGCCCTCGCCGTCGAGGACGTGGCGAACAACGTCCGGCCGAAGACGGAGGAGTACGCCGACTACACCTTCGTCCTCGTGAAGGCGGCCGAACTCACGAAGGGCGACCGCCCGTTCGACGAGGAAGTGCGCGAGGACCCCGTCGGCGTCTTCATCGGGGACGACTGGGTCGTCACCCTCTCCACCGCGGCGATACCCGCGGTCGAGCGCGTGTGGAACGCCGTCGAGCGCGGCGACGAACGCCTCCTCCAGCGGGGGCCGGACTTCACCGCCTACCGCGTGCTCGACGTGGTGGTGGACGGCTACTTCGACCTGCTCGACCGGGTGGAGGACGCTATCGAGGCAATCGAGGAGGAGGTGCTCGTCTCCACGGACATCGAGACGCTCGAACGCATCAACGGCGTCCGCCGCGACCTGCTCTCGTTCCGCAAGGTCGCGTGGCCCGCCCGGGAGGCCGTCGGCGTCCTCGCGCGCGGCGACCCCGACCAGGTCGCCGAGGCCACGGAGAAGTACTACCGCGACGTGTACGACCACCTCGTCCAGGTGGTGGACCTCACGGAGACGTACCGCGACCTCGTCGCCGGCGCGCGCGACATCTACCTCAACACCCTGTCGCAGTCCACGAACGAGGTGATGAAGACGCTCACCGTCGTCGCGACCATCTTCCTGCCGCTCACCTTCATCGCCGGCATCTACGGCATGAACTTCTCGGGGTCGCCGTACAACATGCCCGAACTCGCGTGGACGTACGGCTACCCGGCGGCGATGGTCGGGATGACCCTCGTCGCCGGCGTGATGCTCGGCTACTTCTACCGGATGGACTACCTATAGCCCGAGCGCGAGCGGGCCGACGAGCACGCCCATCAGGTGGACGCGCCGGGCGCCGAAGCGCGGCGGCACGAGGCCGAGCAGCGTCGCGGCCCCGAGCGTCGCGACGCCGACGGGCCCCGCGAACAGGTACGCGACACAGACGAGCAGACAGAGCGTCCCGACCGACAGGCGCGCGTAGTCCATCGCGCCCACGACCCGGAGGTAGCGGTCCCCGACCGCCGGCACGAGCAGGAAGCCCACACAGGCGGCGATGCCCACGGCCGGCAGCCACAGTCCCAGCGAGACGGGGGCACCGGTCGCTTCGACCGCGACGAGCACGCCGGTCCGCGGTGACCCGAGCGCCACGAGGGCGAAGAGCGCGAATATCGTGTTGGCGGTGTTGACGCCCGAGACGCAGACGAGGAAGCCGCGCGCGCCGAGCCGACCCGGAACGGCGAGCAGGGCGACGGTGGCCGCGACCGCGGACGACACGCCCGGGATGTAGCCGACGGCCGCGCCCGCGAGCGTGCCCACACCGGCGACCGCGCCCGTGACCGACCGCGGGAGCGCGACCGTCGCGTCGTCCTGCCGGGGGACGCCGTTCCCGCCGTACGCCTCCACGAGCACGGGCGCGCCGAACAGGCCGGCGAACAGCGGCGCGAGCATCCCGCCCGCCGCGAGCGGCGCGACGGGGTCGAGGTCGAGCGTGACGGCCCCGAGCGCCGCGCTCGCACAGAAACAGCCCGCGCCGGCGAGCGCCGCCGGGAGCGACGACTCCGTACAGACGAGCAGCGCGGCCGTCGCCAGCAGGACGACCGGGAGGTGCGCCTCGACGTGCGGATACAGCGCCGTCATCGCCCGCGTCACGGGTATCGCGAGCGGGACGGCGAGCGCGACCGCGAGCCCCGAGCCGAGCGCCGAGAGTCGAAGCGCCTCGCGACCGCGGCCCTGAATCACTAGGCGATGGCCGGGCAGCGCGCCGGCGGCCATCGCCGGGTCGGGGACGCCCAGCGCCAGCGTCGGCACCACGTCGAGGAAGGTGTGGACCACGCCGGCGGCGAGCATCGCGGCTGCGACGAGCCGCGGCGGGCCGGGGAGCGCAGGGGCGACCCCCGCGAGCAGCAGCGCCATGTTGTTGGCGTGCAGGCCGGGCACCAGCCCCGAGACGGTCCCGAGCGCGACGCCCGCGGCGACGAAGCCGAGGGCGGCGAGCGCCGGTTCCGCCGCGAGGGTGACGCCGAACACGCGGGGCGTGGCCGCGGCTTCCTACTTGAATCCCGGCGCGGCCGCTCGCGGGCGCGATAAATGTGAGAAGTCGCGGTCCTCGACGGACCGGACGGTCGCCGATTCAGCCGAAGAGCTCGCCGAGCCCCTCGCCGCCGGCGTCGTCGTCCTCGTCGTCGTCCTCCTCCTCGGCCTCGGCCTCCTCGGCCTCCTCCTCGGAGTCGTCGCCCCCCTCGTCGGCGTCGCCGCCGGCGCTGCCGCCGGAGGACGCGCCGCCCGCGGGCACGGCGGCCGCCTGCTCGACGGCCTCCTCGATGTCGACGTCCTCCAGCGCGGCGACGAGCGCCTTGACGCGGGACTCCTCGACGTCGACGCCGGCGGCTTCGAGCACGCCGGTCAGGTTGTCTTCGTTGATCTCTTCGTCAGCTTCGTGCAGGATGAGTGCTGCGTAAACGTATTCCATGGATAATCACCCGAACATCGCGCCGAGCGCGTCGCCGTCGTCGCCGTCGTCGTCGTCGTCCTCGTCGGACTCGGAGTCGGCGTCCTCGGCCTCCGTCTCGGCATCCTCGGTCTGGTCGTCGCCCTGTTCCTCTTCCTCGGCCTCGTCGGTCGCCGGCTCGGCGACCTCGACGTCGCGCAGTTCCTCGGGGAGCGCCTCCTCGTCGTCGATGAGCGCGGCGAGCGCGCGCATCTGCGAGTCGGCCCTCGACACGAGGTCGTCCGCGAGGTCCGGGGACTCGACGGCCGCGTGGATACCGAGGCTCTTGGCCTCGCCCGAGGCCTTGCCGAGCAGCGTGCCCGCCGTCCGCGCCGTCGGGTAGACGGCGTTGACGGAGAGGTTGCGCGCGCCGGCGGCGGCGGCCTCGATGTCCGCGCGGTACTCGTCGATGTCGATCGCCAGCTCCTCGGGGTCGAACAGGACGCCGTCGGAGTAGACGCCGCGGAGGTCGAGCCCGACCTCCTTCGGCTCGATGCCGAGCTCGCCCAGGACGTTCGCCAGCTCCGCGCTGACCTCCTCCCCGGCCGAGAGGACCGTCGAGTCCTCCGTGACCTGGATGGAGCCGTCCATGATGCGGGCGGCGGCGCCGACCTGCTGGAGCTCGCCCACGAACGGACCGGGGTCGACCCCGGTGTCACCCTCGGGGATGACGATGTCGTTGGGCGCGACCTCGCCCGCGTTGATGGGCGCGGGGGTCTTCGAGGCCTCCAGCGTCTTGAACAGGCCGAACGGGTTGTCGTTCGTCCCGATGATGCCGACCTGTCCGGCGACGTGTTCCGTGAGCTGTTCGAGGCCGTCGTCGACCTCCTCCAGCGCACGCACGAGCAGCGTGTTGCGCGAGACGCGCAGTTCCGCCGTCCCGTACAGCTCCCGGCGCATGTCCTGGAGCTGACGGGAGGGGATACCCGCGATGTTGACGATGCCGACCGACTCGTAGGACTCCAGCATCCCGACGATGTCGTCGACCTCCTCGCGCTTCCACTCGGGAATCGACTGGGTCTTGCGCTCGGATTCGGCGCTCATCAGTTAGGCACCTCCTGTGCCGGCCCCATCGTCGTCTTGACGTATATCGAGTCGATGTTCTGCGGGCCCTTCTCCAGGTCCGCTTCGAGTCGACGGACGATGACGTCGATGTTGTCGGCGATGTCCTCGGCGGACATGTCCTCGGCACCCACGCGGGTGTGGAACGTCCGCCGGTCCCGGCTCCGAACCTGCACGGTGTTCTTCATGCGGTTCACCGTCTCGACGACGTCGTCGTCGGGCTGGAGCGGGGTCGGCATCTTCCCGCGGGGACCGAGCACGGTCCCGAGGTAGCGGCCGATGTCTTGCATCATGTTCGCCTCGGCGATGAAGAAGTCCGTCTCATCGGCGAGGTCCTTTGCGGCGTCGGTGTCGTCCCCGAGCTCCTCGAGGGCGTCACCGTCGAGCACGTCGTCCGCGACGTCCTCGGCCCGAAGGGCGGTCTCGCCCTCCGCGAACACGACGATTCGAGTCTCCTGCCCCGTCCCCCGCGGTAGGACGATAGACTCGTCCACACGGTTGTTGGGGTCGTTTAGGTCCAGGTCGCGCAGGTTGATAGCGAGGTCCACCGTTTCGCGGAACTGCCGCTCGGGGGCCTCGTCTAGTGCGCGAGAGACTGCGTCTTGTATCGAATCTGCCATCTTTCACCTCCGTAGTCGTAGCCGTTCGGCTACTACGGTGTGAAACAGGCGAAGCCTGTCTCGCTCGAAGCAACGCCGATGCGACAGTTAAGTCCGTCGAAGGGCGCCGACGGCCGGCTCACCCGTCCGAGCCGTCCGCCCGCGCGAACCGCTCCGAGAGCTCGACGCGGTCGGCGACGCGGACCAGCGCCGTGCCGGTGAGCAGGAGACAGCCCCACAGCCCCGGCTGGAGGTAGAAGTACACGTCCGGCCACGCCTCGACGAGCGGCGCGGCCACCTCGGGCAGCAGCCGCGTGACGCCGTACGTCCCGTACGAGTGGAGGCTCGCGAGGACCAGCCCGAGCAGCGGAACGACCGGCCGCCCGTCGCGGGCGAACTCGCCGTGGAGCAGTATCGCCGCCGCCGGCAGCAGCGAGACGAGGTAGTAGGTGTAGCCGAGCGGCGTCAGGAGGGGAAACGCCGCGACGCCGAGCGCGAACACCTCCCGGTCGGCGTCGCGCGCGAGCAGCGCGTAGCCGGCCACGACGGCCGACCCGGCGACCCGGAGCCACACCGCTTCCCCGCCGAGCGCGCCGAGCGGCTTGAAGTACGGCGCCTGCCACAGCGCCGGCGACCGGGCTACCCCGCCCTGTCCGACGCCCCACGCCAACACATCGAGGTAGCGCAGGTGGATCGGGAGCCCGAACAGCAAGAGCGACAGCGCCACGAGGCCGACCCCCGCGCCGACCGCCGCGAGGAACCGCTCGCGGTTCGCGAGGAGGTGGGCGCCGACGGGCGCGTACGCGAACTTGAAGACGCCGACGACGCCGGTCGCCGCGCCGCTGGCGAGCCGCGCCCCCCGGTCCGCGTGGCCGCGCTCCATCGCCACGAAGGCGAGACAGAGCAGGCCGGCCATGAACGCGCCCGTCTGTCCCATCTTGACGTTCAACAGGACGGGCTGGAAGCCGACGAGCAGCCACAGGCCGAACAGCCGTTCGGGCCACGACAGCCGGCGCGTCAGGGTCTGCACGACGGCGACGAGACAGCCCCACAGGAACAGCAGCGACGAGACGGCCCACACGAGCGCGCCGTTGGGGAGCTGTGCGAACGGGCGGAACAACACGAGGAACACCGGCGGGTAGAGATACGTCCCGAAGAAGCCGCCGTCGGCGTTGCGCTCGTATATCTGCTCGTTCGCCAGCCACCGCTCGACCGCGCCGCCGTAGGCCCCGAAGTCCCAGAAGACGAACGGCGGCGCGAGATCGATCGAGCGCAGCCACCAATCGATAGCCGGGTACACGAGGAGGAAACAGGCGAAGGCGGCCGCGAGCCCGGCGAACGCCGGCCGGTCGTTCCACAGGGCGCGGAGCCGCGCGAGGGAGGGCATCGACGCGGAGGTATCGGGCGGCGGCTAAGTGTCTTTTGTCGCGGGGCTACCGGAGCGGAGAACCGCGGGCGGAAAAGGGACGGTCGGCGTACGCCGTCGTCGCGTCGGCTTACGCCGCCGCTTCCTCGGCGAACACGTCGTCGTACTCGCCGTCGTCGATGCGCTGCTTGAACGTGCGCGCGTCCTCGCCCTCGATGGTGACGCCGAGCGAGACGCAGGTGCCGGCGACCTCCTTGGCCGCGCCCTTCGCGTCGTACGCGAGCAGGTCCGGGAGCTTCTGTTCGGCGACCTTCTTCAGCTGCTCGACGGACATGTCGGCGACGAAGTCCTCCTGCGGGACGCCGGAGCCGGTGTCGAAGCCGAGTTCGTCCTTGACGAGCGCCGCCGTCGGCGGGACGCCGACCTCGATCTCGAAGGAACCGTCGTCGTCGTACGTGACGGTGACGGGGACCTCGGTGCCGTCGAACGCGGCGGTCTGGTCGTTGATGTCCTGGACGACTGCCTGCACGTCCACCGGCGTCGGCCCGAGTTCGGGACCCAGCGGCGGCCCGGGGTTGGCCTGCCCGCCGGGGACGAGCACTTCGATAGTTCCAGCCATACTACGGGAAACCGGGTCCGGGCGTTTAAGGATTGTTTTTCGGCGGCGGGCGCGCCCCTACCGCCCGGCAGGGGGCGCGAGCGCGACTCACGCGACGGTGATACCGTAGCGCGTGAGGAAGTCGTTGACTCCCTTTATCTCGACGGGGCTGCCGACGATGCGGGCGTTGGGCCCGTCGTCGACGACCGTCACGGTGAAGTGTTCCTCGACCTCGTCGCGGAGCCCCTCGAACGTCTCCCACGGCAGGACGATCTGCGTACTGTCCCGGAGACTCGCGGCGTCGGGCATCACTTGTTGTTTGTCCGCAATACCGTATTAAAGTGGCGAAGCGCCTCGCTCAGAGGTTGACGGCGACGAGGCCGATGAGGGCGACACCGATGAGCAGGTAGCCGACGTCGGCCAGCCCCGTGTCGAACGCGAACAGCGCGAGCAGGGTGTGTGCGACGGCGACGAACAGCAGCGCGACCAGGAGCAGGTTCGCGACGAGTCGGCGCTTCTCCATACCCCGCGTAGGCGGCCGGGAGGCATAACTGCGGGCCTCGCGGAAGCGGCCTGGACCGCTAACGGACAGGCTTTTGGCCGACAGCGCCGGAGTCGGGGTGAATGGGGCTCGAGGAGGAGATCGACGAGATCGAGGAGGAGATCGCCAACACGCCCTACAACAAGTCCACGGAGGCGCACATCGGTCGGCTGAAAGCGAAGCTCTCCCAGAAGAAGGACAAACTGGAGCGCCAGCAGTCGGGCTCCGGCGGCGGTGGCGGCTACGCCGTCGAGAAGACGGGCGACGCCACCGTCGCGCTCGTCGGCTTCCCCTCCGTCGGCAAGTCCACGCTCCTCAACGCCCTCACCAACGCCGAGAGCGAGGTCGGCTCCTACGAGTTCACGACCCTCGACGTGAACCCGGGGATGCTGAAGTACCGCGGCGCGAACATCCAGCTGATGGACGTGCCGGGCCTCATCGAGGGCGCGGCCGGCGGCCGCGGCGGCGGCCGGGAGGTGCTCTCCGTCGTCCGGACCGCCGACCTCGTCCTCTTCGTGCTCTCCGTCTTCGAGATAGACCAGTACGAGCGGCTCCGAAAGGAGCTGTACGAGAACAAGGTCCGGCTCGACAGCGAGCCGCCGAGCATCTCCGTCACGAAGCGCCACAAGGGCGGGCTGAAGGTGACCACGGCCGACGGCGTCGACCTCGACGAGGACACCATCAAGGAGGTGTGTCGCGAGTACGGCTACGTCAACGCCGACATCACCCTCCGGGAGAACCTGACCATCGACCGGCTGGTGGACGCGCTGATGGACAACCGCGTCTATCTCCCCTCCGCGGTCGCCGTCAACAAGGCCGACCTCATCGAGCCGGACTACCTCGACACGGTCCACGAGGACCTCCGCTCGCACGGCATCGACCCCGACGACGCCGTCTTCATCTCCGCGGAGGAGGAGCGCGGCCTCGACGGGCTGAAGGAGGAGATATTCGAGAAGCTCGGGCTCATCCGCATCTACATGAACAAGCCGGGCCGCGGCGTCGACCGCGAGGAGCCGCTCATCCTCACCGAGTCGGAGAACACGGTCGACGACGCGCTCCACAGGCTGGGCGGGAGCTTCGAGGAGCGGTTCCGGTTCGCGCGCGTCACCGGCGAGAGCGCCAAACACGACGAACAGCAGGTCGGGCGCGACCACGAACTCGCCGACGAGGACGTCCTCCGCATCGTCGCCCGCAAGTAGATGGCCGGTGCGCTCGCGTCCCCCCGGCGGCGGCTGACGGCCGTCGCGCTCCTCCTCGCCTGCCCGTGGACCGTCCTCGTCATCACGGGGCCGAACGGCACCGCGGTCAACGGCGTGTTCCCGTTGTTCGTCCTGGACGCCAACCTCGCGCTCTCGCCGCCGGTGCGGGTCATCCCGGTGTGGCGCTTCTTCCTCGCGGGCGGCGGCATCCCGCGCAACCCCGAACTCTGGCCCACGAGCGTGCTCACGTATCTCGTGGCGCTCGCGAGCGCCGCCTCGGGCCACGTCCTCGGCCGCGAGGACCCGCGCTTCACCGGGGGTGCGCTCGCGCTCGCGGGCCTCACGGGCCTCGGGGTGACGTGGGCCTTCTCGCACCGCCTCGTGTACACCTCCCTCCCGGCGGGGGCGCTCGCGGCGCTCGCGCTCGCGTGGTGGTACTACGGCCCGGCGTTCCGCGGAACGCTCGGCCGCGACGGGTAGGTTTTCAAGCGCCCCGGTCGTTGACTTCGGCGATGTACGCGCCGCTCGACCACGTCATGATGCGGGTCTCCGACCTCGATGAGTCGCTCGACTGGTACACGACCCACCTGAACTACGAGGAGAAGGGCCGCTGGGAGGCCGACACGTTCACCAACGTCTACCTCGGCCCCGAGGACGCCCACGAGGCCGGGGCCGTCCTCGAACTCACGTCCAATCACGACTCCGAGCCGGAGGAGGTGGGCGACGCGTGGGGCCACATCGCCGTGCGCGTCCCCGAGGGCGAACTACAGGAGCGCTACGACGAACTGATGGACGGCGGCGTCGAGGACTACCGCGACCCCGAGTCCTGCGGCAACCGCTACGCGTTCGTGAAGGACCCCGACGGCCACGAGATCGAGATCGTCAAGCGCGACTACGGGCCGCTGTACTCGCTCGACCACACGATGATCCGCGTCGAGGACGCCGACGAGGCGCTCGGCTTCTGGACCCGGAAGTTCGAGTACGAACACGTCGGCCGCTGGGAGTCGGACACCTTCGCGAACTACTTCATGACGCCCGCCGACGCGCCGCAGGAGTCGATGGCGCTCGAACTCACCTACAACTACGACGGCCGCGAGTACACGATGGGCGACGCGTGGGGCCACCTCGCCGTGCAGGTCGAGGACCTCGACGAGGCGTGGGACCAGTTGATGACCCGCGAGGCCGACGACCACCGCGACCCGGCCGCCTGCGACGACCTCTACGCGTTCACCTTCGACAACGAGGGCCACGAGATAGAACTGCTGGAGAGCCACGTCACGAACGACTGACCGGGCGGCACGCCCCGGTCGCGCGACCCGCGAACGACCGGGAAGGATTTACCCCCGAAGCACGCAGGAACGAACGACATGGCTACGTCCCTCCTGACGACGGTCCTCGCGTGGGTCGTCGTCGTCGCCTTCGCCGGCGGCGTCCTCCTCCCGCGCTACGACGCCCGGGCCGGCCGCCTCGTCACGGCCGGCGCGTGGGTCGTCTTCGGCGTCTTCTGGGGGACGCTGGTCCCGCACTTCTGGTTCGCGAAGGCCTCCTTCATCGAGGCGGGCCTCTCGGTCGTCGCCGTCCCCGCGTGTGCGTACACCGGCTACCTCCTCTACCGCGGGCGCGACTCGCTGTTCGTCCTCTCGCGAGCCGTCGCCGTCATGGGCGTCATCTACCTCCCCGCGACGACGCTCGACCCGCTGTTCGAGCCGCTCATCGAACTCGTCGCCGTCCAGGCACAGTGGGGCATCGAGCTGCTGGGCTACGACCCGGTAATCGTCGGCAACGGCGAGGGCGTCGACAGCGTCATCCTGTTCAACCCCGGGACGGACGCGGCGCGCTCGACGGAGATACTGCTCGCCTGCACGGGACTGGGGAGCATCGCCATCCTCGCGGGACTGATTCTCGCCGTGGACGCTTCCCGCGAGCGGAAGGCGAAGGCGCTGCTCGTCTCCGTGCCGACCATCTGGGTGCTCAACATCGTCCGCAACGTCTTCATCGCGGCGGCGTTCGGCGCGCAGTGGTTCCAGGTGTTCGTCCCGCAGGTCATCGGGGTGTTCGGCGCGACCGGCTCCAGCCCCGAGCTCGCCTCCTACTACATCGCGGACAAGGTACTCGCCCAGTCGGCGTCCGTGGTCGCGCTCGTGGCCATCCTCCTCGCCGTGCTCCGCTACGTCCCCGAGCTGAAGGCCGTCGTGGCCGATGTCCTCTACCTCGTCACCGGAACCGAGTACGACCTCGGCGGCGGCGACCCGCCGCAGGGCGGCGCGCTCGCCGACGGCGGGAAGAACGAGGAGTAAGCCGTCAGACCGGCTCCGTGATGTCGTCGGGTGCGCCCGCGAGCGCCCGGAGCGCGTCGGACTCGATGTGGTGGAGGTCGCCCGGCACCACCAGCAGGTGGAGCGGGTCGCCGAAGTCGCGCTCGGCGAGCGCGCTCAGGCGGTCCGCCTCGACGCGCGGGTCGGGGGAGCCGGCCCGACACACCGCGACGGCGAGGACGTCCCCGTACCCCTCGGCGAGCAGGTCGGCCGCGACATCGGCGGTCATGTACTCGCCGCGCTCCTGTTTGATGTCGAGGTAGACGAGCGTGTGGAGGCCGCGCTCGCGGTTGTCGTCGAGGACGTCGCACACCGACCCCGGGACCGTGTCGGCCCCGTGGGCGTACGGGAACGGGAGCGTCGTCGCCTTCCCGAAGCGGTAGTTCTGGAGGCCGGTGAGCGAGGCCGCGGCGGCCTCCGCGGTCGTCCCGTGTATCACCCGTGTCTCGACCCCGCGGTCGTGCGCGCGGAGCCGCAGGTCGACGTGCGTGGTCGATATCATCGTGTCCCCGGCGGTGAGGAAGACGGCGTCGCCGGCCGCCGCGGCGTCGAGTACCGGTTCCGGTTCCTGTTCGACCCCGACGCGGTCGCGAACCTCGATATCGACGCCGTGGTGGTCGGCGAGCGACTCGACGTCGGTTCCCATCAGCCGCGAGGTGTAGAACTCCGCGAAGACGCGGTCGGCAGCGCGGAGCGCATCGCGGCCCTCGACGGTTATCGAGTCCTCGTCCCACAGGCCGAGGCCGACGAACGTGAGCATGGCCGACCCTCGCTCCCGCCGCGAATAAACGCGGTGAAACGTCAGCCTTACCGCCGCCGGTCGCGGAGAGCCGGCGATGACCGTCCCGTGCGTCCGCGTCCGCCCGCAGGCGGGCGAGGCGACCCGACAGGCGCTCGCCGAGCGGGACCTGCTGGCCGAGGCGTACGACATCACCGTCGCGGACGGCTGGCTCTACCTCCCCGTGGCCGACGCCGACGCCGTGCCGGCGGAGTACGAGGTGGTCCCGTTCGACGCCGAGCGCCGCCAGACACACACACTCCCGGCCGATATCCTGGGTTTCGAGCCGTCGCTCGAACGGCTGGGGCGCATCGTCGTGCTCGACGAGGACGACGACGCCCGCGCCCGGGAGATAGCCGACGCCGTGATGGCCTCCGACCTCCCCTGCGACACCGTCGTCAACCGCGCGTCGAAGGTGAAGGGCGAGTACCGCGTGCGCGAGTGGGACGTGCTCGCCGGGAACGGCACCGAAACCGTCCACACGGAGTACGGCACGGAGTTCCTGCTCGACATCGCGGAGGTGTACTTCTCGCCGCGCCTGGCGACGGAGCGCCACCGCGTGGTCGAGCAGGTGGAGGCGGACGAGCACGCGTTCGACATGTTCGCCGGCGTCGGCCCCTTCGCCGTCCCGATGGCGAAGCGGGGCACCGACGTAGTGGCCTGCGACCTCAACCCCGTCGCCGTCGAGTACCTCCGCGGGAACGCCGAGCGCAACGGCGTCGCCGAGCGGGTCACCGCCCGCGAGGGCGACGTGCGCGAGATAGCGACCGACTACGAGGGGTGGGCCGACCGTGTCGTGGCGAACCTCCCCCACTCCGCGAGCGCGTTCGCCGACACCGCCGTCGCGCTCGCGGGCGACGACTGCGTCGTCCACCTCTACGACATCCAGCACGAGGACGACCCGTTCGCAGCCGGGAAGCGCGCCCTGCGCGAGGCCGCGGGCGAGGAGTACGAGGTCCGCACGGAGACGGAGCGGGTCGTCCGCTCCTACGCGCCCCACGAGGTGAACGTCTGTCTGGACGCGCGGCTGGTCCGGCGGTGACGCCGCGCGAACCCGCACACGCCGGGCCGGTTCGCAACCCTTATACTGTTCATCGTACCAGAATACGGTAGCGCCGGAGTAGCTCAGCTGGCAGAGCGATTCCTTCGTAAGGAATAGGCCGAGGGTTCAAATCCCTCCTCCGGCTCTTCTGCCGAACACGCCGGATTCGGAGCCGAGCGGCCGCTCACACCGGGAGCACGGGAACCGTCGAGGTCTCCCTGACCCGCGCGGTCGTACTCCCCATGTGCGGTCGTCCCTCCCGGCCGACGCCGTGGACCCCCATCACGATGAGGTCCACGTCGTTGCGCTCCGCGTACTCGCGGATGCGCTCGTGGGGGACGCCGCGACAGGAGTGGCGCACCGCGGGGAGCCCCGCCCGCTCCGCCTCCGCGGCCACCCGTTCTATCGTCTCGTCGGCGACGCGGCCGAGCTTCTCCAGGACGAGTTCCTCGCTGCTCAGCGCGGGCGTCTCGGCGCGCGAGCGCTCGTCGATGACGTGCATCACGTGGATGGTGGCGTCGGACTGTCGGCCGATGTCGAGCGCGCGCTCGACGGCCCGCATCGCGCCGCGGCTCCCGTCCGTCGGGACGAGGATGGCGCGGTAGCGGCCCGCCCGGACGGAGTCAGCCATACATCCCCCCGTTCACGTTGACGATTTCTCCGGTGACGTAGCTCGCCCCGTCGCTCGCGAGGAAGCGCGCCACCGGCCCGATCTCGGTCGCGTCGGCGAAGCGGTCGAGCGGGATGCGCGCGCGGGTTCGCTCGCGGGCGGCGTCGGGCATCCCCTCGACCATGTCGGTCTCGGTGAAGCCGGGCGCGATGCAGTTGGCGGTCGCGCCGTGGCGCGCGAGTTCGCGGGCGAGCGACTTCGTGAAGCCGAACAGCCCGCTCTTCGAGGCGGCGTAGTTCGCCTGCCCGAAGTTCCCCTGCTGGGCGACGATGCTGGAAACGTTGATGACCCGGCCGGCCGGCGACTCGACGATGTCGTCGTAGAACGCCTTCGTGCAGTTGAACGCGCCGCCGAGGTTCACGTCGACGACGCGGTCCCAGTCCTCGCGGGTGAGGTTCTCGAAGCGGCCGTCCGCGGTGACGCCGGCGTTGTTCACGAGCACGTCTATCGGTCCGAACGCCCCGTGGACGCGCTCGGCCATCGACGCGACGGCCTCGGCGTCGGCCACGTCCGCGCGGACGGCCTCCGCGTCGCCGCCCGCACCCCGGATGTCCTCGACGACGGTGCCGGCGGCCGTCTCCGAGGAGACGTAGTTCACCGCGACCGTCGCCCCGTAACGGGCGAGTTCGGTCGCGATGGAGCGGCCGATTCCCCGCGACCCGCCCGTGACGACGCAGGTCTTGCCCGCGAGCAGCGGTTCGGGCTCGCCGTCGGCGCGCGACCACTCCCCGCCGACGGGGGCGGAGGCGGTCGCCGACCGGTCGCCGTCGCTCATCGGTCACCCCGGCCGTCGGCGACCGGCATCGCGGTCGGTTCCTCGGCGGGCAGGTAGCGGTCCAGCCCCTCCTCGACGGTCGCCGCACCGTCGGCCTCACAGCGGGGGTAGGCGTCGAGCAGCTCCTCGCCGTCCCACACCGTGAGACACAGCGTCGGCGTGACGAGCAGTTCGTCGGTCTCCCGGAGGACCGTCGACCGGCGCTCGCGCACGTCGAAGGGGGGCCGGACGGAGACGCCGTTCGCCTCGGCCCAGGCCTCGATGGTCTCGAACGTCGCGACGACGCCGTCGCGGTCGTCGCCCCGGAGGCTGACCCGGGCCGGCCACGTCCTGACCTCGACGGCGCCGATGGCGCCCTCCGCGGCGAGCGCATCGAGCGTGCGGACGACGCCGTGCGCCCGGTCCAGGTCACGGCCGACCGCGGACCCCCGGGTGTAGAGGACGGCGGTCGGGCCGTCGCGGTCGTCGTCGCTCTCGGTCCGGCTCTCGGGTCGTGGGCCCGCGCCACGGCCCCGTGCGGTTCCGGTCGCTCCCGGTCGCGCCGTGGGCGCGGGGTACTCGGCTCTCTCGCTCATCTGTCGTCCGCAGGGAGGCGTCGGCCCGGTATTGTTATCCGCTCCCCACGCGCGGCAACCGCCGCTTACCGGCCGGCGTCGTCGGCGCGGGCACCCCTGCGTGGAGCGACCGGGCCGGTACGCCGGGGTTACCGGGCGATGCCGCCGGCGTCGCCGCCGGCGACCCGCGCGGACGGGCCGCGGCTTACCGGCGTCAGCGCTCGGGGAGCGGGTCGATGAGGACGAGCGCCTCCCCGTCCACGACCGTCTCGCCGTCGCCGTCGGCGACCGTCGTCGCGAGCCGGTATCGGTCGTCGCCGAGCGCCTCGACCACCTCGCAGGTCGCGGACACCCGCTCGCCGACGGGGACGGCCGCGAGGTAGCTCACCTCCTGTGAGAGGTAAACCGTGAGCCCGGGGAGGCGCGCGAGCGCGGCGCTCACCAGCCCGGAGACGAGCGTCCCGTGGACGATGCGCTCCCCGAACCGCGTCCGTTCGGCGAACGCGCGGTCGAGGTGGAGGCGATTCGTGTCGCCGCTCGCGCGGGCGAAGGCGCGCACGTCGTCGCCGGTGAGCCGCTTCGAGAACGTGACGGTGTCGCCGACGGCGATGTCCTCGCGCGACTCGACGCTGCGCTCGAACGACCAGTCGCGCTGGCGATACCCCATCGAGGGGAGCGCCGGGGCGGGGCTGTCGTCCTCGGGGGCGGTCCCCCCGTACGCGGCCGTCGCGGCCCGCGAGCGCTCCATCGCGTCGCGGGTGACTCCCCCGTAGAAGCGGAGCCAGCGGTCGGTCGCGCGCGCCCAGACGCCGAAGGGGTCCACGAGCGACGCCGGGTCGGTTGTGGGTCGGGTCATCGCCTCGGCAGGGGGCGCGGAGGGTAACAGCCGTTATCGGGAACTGGCGACCGGACGGCGACGGATACGAACCGTGTAGTCGCGGGGTTGCTACCGGATACGTACGACACCGCGAGTCGCCGTCGGCTACCGTCCGCTACCGCGCGTCGGCGCTCGGGGGTAACCGGACCCAACTGGTAACTACGCATATGGGCGGAAACGGTGTAGCCGTCCGACACCGATGGCGACCGACTCAGAGGCCGCGTGGCCGCCGGCGACCCTGCTCCGGGGGTTCCAGGAGGCGGGCGAACAGGCGTTCGAACAGCAGACCGAACTGATGCGCAGGCTCCTCGCGCCGCCCGGGATGGGCGCGGGGATGCCGGGCATGGCCGGGGGGAGCCTCGCGGCGTTCAAGACGCGCGTCCAGAGCGGCGGGCGGCTCTCCATCCCCGACGCGGAGCGCGAGGCGCTCGGCATCGAGGAGGGCGACATCGTCCAGGCGTTCGTCGTGCCGCTCCCGGGGGTGAGCGAGCGTGCGGAGTGAACCGTCGCCGCGGCCGACGTATCCGACGGCGGAAGTGGAGCGGGCACACCGGTTCGCGCGTCAGTCGCTGGGCCTGCAGGTCCGGACGGCACGGGCCGCCGTCAACAGCCTCGACGAGCAGCGAACTGCCGGCCGACAGGCGGTGTCGCTGTTCGGGCTGGCGCTCGAAGCGCCGGTGTTCGCCGCCCGGGCCGCGGTACCGGGCAGCGAGCGCCCGCTCGTCCGGCTGGAGTCCGCCATCGAGGAGGAGACGGCGTCGCTGGAGGACGCCGCCGACGACTGGTGGCTGGCCGTCGGGGACGCCGCCGACGATGGGGTGGAGAGCTACGCCGCGGTGGTCGAGAGCTACGCCGCGTTCCTCGACGCCGTGTTCGCGGCGACGACCGACGCCGCGGAGCGCTTCGGTTCGATGGACGGCGACGACTGGGCCGGCGACTGGGCCGACGTCGGGGTGACCGAGCCGTGAGCAGTCGCTCGGACCCGATGACCGCGTGGTGGGAGACCGCGACGGCCGCCAACCGGCAGTACGCCGAGTCCGTCGGGCGGACGATGACCGCCGGCAACCGCTTCGCCGACGCGTGGATGGACCTCGTGGACGCGACCACCGACCAGTCGTACCTCGACGAGACGGCCGAGGCGGCGGTCGAGTCCCAGGAGATATGGCTGCGCGCGGCCGAGGACACCGCCAACCGGGCGGCCGACGCCGTGGAGGGCGAGGAGATAGAGCCCGAGCGGTTCCGCGACATCTGGCTCAACGCCGCGAACCGGGCGTTCAAGAACGCGATGGAGACCACCGCGTTCGCCGCGCTCACCGGCGAGTCCGTGGACGAGGCGCTCGCCGTCCGCCGCGAGTACGACGAGGTCCGCGAGGACCTGCTCCACGAGTGGGGGCTGGCGACGGCCGGCGACGTCCGCGAGGTGGGCGAGCGGCTGGTCGAACTCGAACGCAGACAACAGGCCGTCGAGGAACGGCTCGACCGCGTCCTCGACGCGGTCGAGGAGGGGTGAGTCCCGTGCGGGGTCCCGACGCCCTGACCGCGGCGTGGACCGCCGCGGCCGACACCGTCGAGGCGGCGGCGATGCTCCCCGAGGCCGTCGAGACGATGGGCGACGTCGACGTGGGGGAGACGCCGGCCGAGACGGTGTACCGGGAGAACAAGCTCCGGCTGCTGCGCTACGAGCCGCTGGCGGAGCGGCGCCACGAGACGCCGATACTCGTCGTGTACGCGCTCATCAACCGCCCGTACATCCTCGACCTCCAGCCCGACCGCAGCGTCGTGCGCCGGCTCCTCGAAGAGGGGTTCGACGTGTACCTCATCGACTGGGGCGAGCCGTCGGCGCTGGACGGCACCCTGACGCTCGACGACTACGTGAACCGCTACATCGCCAACTGCGTCGACGTCGTGCGCGAGGAGTCGGACGTGCCGGCGGTGAACCTCCTCGGCTACTGCATGGGCGGGACGATGAGCGCGATGTACGCCGCGACCCACCCCGAGAAGGTGCGTAACCTCGCGCTGATGGCCCCGAGCCTCTACTTCGAGGACACCGGCGGGCTCCTAGAGACGTGGGGCGACGGCGACTACTTCCGGCCGGCGGCGCTCTCGGAGACGTTCGGCACCGTGCCGGCGTCCTTCTTCGGGTCGGGGTTCTCGCTGATGGACCCGCTCCAGAACGCCGTCTCGAAGTACGTCGGCCTCGCGGAGAACCTCGACGACGAGGAGTTCGTCGCGAACTTCGCGCGGATGGAGCGGTGGCTCGCCGACGGCATCGGGATGCCCGGCGAGACGTACCGACAGTACCTGGAGGACATCTACCAGGGGAACCGCTTCTACAACGACGAACTGACGCTCGACGGGAAGCCGGTGCCGCTGTCCGGGCTGACGATGCCGGTCCTGCAGGTGCTCGCGGAGTACGACAACCTCGTCCCGCCGACGGCGAGCCGGCCGTTCAACGACGTGATCCCGAGCGACGACACCGGGACGATAGAGATAGCGACGGGCCACATCGGGCTCTCCGTCTCGCGAACCGCGCACGAACAGCTGTGGCCCGCGGTCGCGGAGTGGTTCGCCGAGCGGGACGCCGACACCCACTCGCTCGACGACGTGGACGGCATCGGGCCGCGCTACGCCGAACGGCTGCGCGAGGCGGGCATCGACACGCTCGACGCGCTGGTCGCGGCCGACGCCGCCGACCTCGCCGAGCGGGCGGACGTGCCCCGCGGCCGGCTGGAGGACTGGATGGCACAGGCCGCCGACCTCGCCGACGGGCGGTAGGGGGGATTCAAGCCCCCGCGCTCGCAGTGGCGGACGTGAAGAAGACAGCCATCGACGACGTCGACGTGCAGAACAACCCCCTCGGGGTCCACAGCGAACGCCGCCCGGTCTCGGCCGTCCTCGGGACCGAGGACTTCGCGATGAACTTCTTCCGGCTCCAGCCGGGCGAGTCGTTCTCCGGGGGACTCCACACCCACCACGACCAGGAGGAGGTGTTCTACGTCGAGGAGGGGGAGGCGACGTTCACCGTCGGGCGCGACCGCGACGACGAGGTGGAAGTCGCGGGCGGCGAACTGATACGGTTCGCGCCCGGCGAGTTCCAGATCGGCCGCAACACGGGCGACGACGAACTCGTCGGCTGGGCGCTCGGCGCCCCCGCGTCCCGCCACGACTGGGACGAGATAGAGTCGCTCGTCTTCTGCCGCGAGTGCGACGAGGAGACGGGCCACGGGCTCGAACTCACCGACGAGGGGAACTTCCGGCTCACCTGCCTGGAGTGCGACACGGTCTTCGAGCCGTAACGTCCCTTTCTTCCGACAGGTCGGGGAAAAGTACAATACCCCCGGCCCGTCCCGTGGAGGTATGCCGCGTTGTCACAACTGCGAGGGGTTCGTCACCGAGGACTACGTTCGGGTCTTCGCCCCCGACGACATGGCGTCGGTGCGGGTGTGTCCGAACTGCGAGGACAAGCTCCGGGACGGCGCGGAGATACGCGAGGCGCGCTCGACGCGCGGGAACTAGTCGTCGGCGAGGCCGGGCTCGCGGTCGGCGGCGGCGTCCGCCAGCCGCTCGCGGCCGTCGTCGGTGAGCCGGTAGATGCACTCGTTCGTGACGGGCCGCACGTAGCCGCGCTCGACGAGCGCCGCCACCCGGTCGTTCGCGTGGCCCAGCGGAAGCCCGAGCCGCGTCGCCATCAACGGCACGTACTCGGGCGGGTTATCGTCCAAGTACGCGAGTAGCTGCCGGTCGGCCGGCCGGAGTCGGTTCGTGCTCATCGTGGGACACCTACCCATGCCAATAACCTTCATGCTGTTAAAGGTATGGGTACTGTTAACACACCTTCAGCAGAGGTCCACCGTCAGGTACGCCCGCCCGGCGTCGGTAACGTTCGCGCCGACACCGATCTGGTCCGCGTTCCGGTAGGTGAGCCGGCGGCGCGGCTCCGTCTGCGAGAACCACGTGTCCACGGCCGTCGTCGCGAGCTCCTCCACCGTGCTGCCGTCCTCGCCGACCGTCACGCGGCCGAGCACTTCGAGTTCCTCGTCCTCGCGCGTCCCGGTGTTGGAGTCGTCCGCGATGCGACACCGGTCGGCGAGGTCGAACTCCTCGTACCGCTCGGCCGTCGTGAAGCCGTCGGCCGTGTTCGAGAGGTACCCCTGTGCGGCCATGTTGTCGCTGTGGAACTGCGCCATCTCCATCAGCGTCGGGTCGGTCGAGAGCCGCTGAACGCTCCGGTTCCCGCGCCGCTCGTTTATCTCGGCGACCACGGCCGAGCGGAGTTCCTCGCGGTCGATGTCGGGGCGGGGCGTCGCCGTGGCTGTCGCCGTCGCCGTGGCTGTCCCGCCGCCGGTTCCGCCCCCGCCGGCCGTCGCCGTGGCTGTCCCGCCGCCGGTTCCGCCCCCGCCGGCCGTCGCCGTCGCCGTCGGAGTAGCTGTCGCGCCGGCCGGCGTCGCGGTTCCGGGCCCGCCGAGTTCCATGCCGACGAAGGCCCCGACGGCCATCGCCGTGAGGGCGATGACCGCCACGAAAACGAGAACGACCTTGTTCACCATACCCGGTAGGGTGTCCGCCGATGGTTATATCCTTTCGCCCGCGTCCCCGTCGGAAAGAGCCGTGACCGAGGCGGTCCCGGTCGCCGGGTTCTCGCCGACGGCGACGCCGACCCCGAAGACCCTCTCCAGGCGGTCGGCCGTGAACACCTCCGCAGGCGTGCCGGCCGCGCGGAGCCGGCCCCCCGCGAGCAGCGCCACGCGGTCGCAGTAGCGCGCCGCGAGGTCGAGGTCGTGGACGGCCGCGACGACCGTCTCGTCGAGCCCCGCGACGAGGTCGAGCGTCCGCACCTGGTGGTTGATGTCGAGGCTCGCCGTCGGCTCGTCGAGCAGGAGCGCGGGCGCGTCCTGTGCCAGCGCGCGCGCCAGCAGCACGCGCTGTTTCTCGCCGCCGGACAGCGACGCGACCGAGCGGTCGGCGAACCCGGCGGTGTCCGTGCGGTCGAGCGCCGCCGCGACCCGGTCGGGGCCGTCGGGGTCGGGGTTCCGCCGGAGCCGCTTCCGGTAGGGCGTCCGCCCCATCTCCACCACCTCGCGGACCGTGAAGTCGAAGTCGAAGGAGCTGTCCTGCGGGACGGAGGCGACGAGCCGCGCCGTCTCGCGCGCCGACATGCCGGCCACGTCCCGGCCGTCGATGGTGACCCGACCCGCGGCCGCCGGGAGGATACCCCCGACGGCCTTCAGCAGCGTGGACTTCCCGGCCCCGTTCGGGCCGACCAGCGCGAGGAACTCCCCCTCCTCGACCGCGAGCGAGACGTCCGCGAGCACCTCGACGCCGCCGCGCTCGACGGCGAGGTCCTCGACCGCTATCACAGTTCGCTCACCTCCCGGCGGCGCAGCAGGTAGAGGAAGAACGGCGCGCCGACGGCGGCCGTGACGATGCCGACGGGCAGCGACGCCGCGCCCGACCGCGCGACGGTGTCGGCGAGCACGAGGAAGGAGGCGCCGGCGAAGGCGCTCACGGGCAGCAGGACCCGGTGGTCCGGGCCGACGAGCAGCCGCATCGCGTGCGGGACGATGAGGCCGACGAAGCCGATGACCCCCGCGACGGCGACGGCCGCGCCGGTGACGACGCTCGACGCGGCGAGCAGTATCCGCTTCGTCCGCTCCACCTCGACGCCGACGGCGCGCGCCTGTTCCTCGCCCATCAGCAGGGCGTTGAGGTCCTCCGCGTAGAGGTACATCAGCCCGACGAGGCCGAGGCCGAGCGCGCCGGTGACGACCGCCTCGGACATCCGGGTCGCGTCGAGGTGGCCCATCAGCCAGTAGACGACCCGGCGCATCGACTCGCCGCTGTTCAAGAGCAGATAGGAGGTGACCGCGCCGAGGAACGTCTGTATCGCGACGCCCGCGAGCAGCAACGTCGCGACGGGCGTGCGCCCGCCCTCGGTGGCGATGAGGTAGACGACGGCGGCGGTCGCGAGCGCGCCGACGAACGCCGCGCCCCGCAGCCCCAGTCCGAGCGGGACGGCGACGGGGGCTACGATGAACAGCACCGCGCCGACGGCCGCGCCCGACGAGACGCCGATGACCGAGGGGTCGGCCATGGGGTTGCGGAAGAACCCCTGCATCACGGTGCCGGCGGCCGCGAGCGAGAAGCCGACCGTCGCGCCCAGCGCGATGCGGGGCAGGCGCACCTTCGTCACGATGGTCGCGTACAGCGGCTTCACGTCGTAGCTGACGACCGGCGCCCACTCGACGCCGAGCGTCGGAAGCTGGAGGAGCGACCCGGCGCCGCCGCCGGCGACGGTGAGGCCGACGGGGACCCGGACCGCGTTCGCGAGCACCTTCGCGACGACGAGCGCGTCGATGGCGACGGGACCGACGCCCGCCGCCACCGTCGAGACGCCGAGGAGCGCCGCCGCTAACGCCGCCGACCAGACGCCGGCGCGGACCCTCGGCCGCATGTACACAAACCGAGTTTAGTTAGGTAAATACTTATTGGGTTAGGCCGGTCGGATAGACGATGCGACACCGAACCGCCGCGACGGTCGCGGCACTGGTCGTGCTCGCCGCGCTCGTTCCAGCGGGCGTCGGCGCGGCGGCCGCGACGACGCAGGAGGACTGTGCGTTCCCGCTGACGACGACGGACGCCACGGGAACCGAGATCACGGTCGAGGAGCGCCCCGAGCGCATCACGACGCTCACGCCCTCGGCCGCACAGACGATGTGGGCGCTCGACGCCGAGGCGCAGGTCGTCGGGATGACGCGGTACGCCTCGTACCTCGACGGGGCCGAGGACCGGACGAACGTCTCGGCCGGCTTCTCAACGTCCGTCGAGGCCGTCATCGGGACGGAGCCGGACCTCGTGCTCGCGCCGAACGTCACCCGGGCCGAGACGGTGACCGCCCTGCGCGACGCGGGCGTCACGGTGTTCAAGTTCGAGCTCGCGTCCTCCATCTCCGACGTGCGCAACAAGACGACGCTCATCGGCCGGCTGACCGGGAACTGCGCGGCCGCGGAGCGCACGAACGCGTGGATGGACGCGAACGTCGAGGCCGCCCGGGAGGCGACCGCCGACGTCGAGCGCCCGCGCGTCCTCTACCCGCTCGGCGGCGGCTACGTCGCCAACACGAACACGTTCGTCTCCGGGATGATAGAGGCCGGCGGCGGGGTCAACGCGATGGCGGGGACGAACTTCTCGCTCGCCTACCCCCAGGTCAACGACGAGGTCGTCCTCCGGGAGGACCCCGAGGTCCTGCTCACCTCCAGCCGGAGCGGCTACCCGGTCGGCGAGGAGCCGTACGCCTCCACGACCGCCGGGCGGAACAACCGGACGGTGTACGTGGACAACAACTACCTGACCCAGCCGGCGCCCCGGTCCATCGTCTACGGCGTCCGCAACATCACGCGGGGGCTCCACCCCGACGCCGCGGCCGACGCGGCGTTCGTCGCGAAGGACGACGTGACCCTCGCGACGGCGACGCCGACGGAAACGGCGAGCGCGACGGCCGACCCGACCGCGACGCCGACCGACTCGCCCGGCCAGACCGGGTTCGGTGTCGCCGTCGCCGTCGTCGCGCTCGCCGGCGCGGCGCTGCTCGCCCGGCGCGAGTAACCCCTACTCGGCCGACAGCTCGTACTCGGCCCGCGCCGCGCGGGCCGCTATCTCCGCTTCGAGGTCGCGCATGAAGTCCGCGACGGTGTTCCCCATCAACACGACGGGGTACCCCTCGTCCAGCACGGCGTCGAGCACGTCGGCCGCGGCCTCGTCGGGACCGTGGCGCACGACCGGCACCGCCGTCTCCCGGGCGAACGTCCGGGTGTCGTCGCCGGCGACGTGGACGTTCTCCACGAGGTCGCGCTCGTACAGCGTGTCGAGGTAGGTCGCGAAGGAGGCCGTCCGGGCGCGCCGGTCGGCGCGGAGGTAGAGGAACGGCGAGACCGTGTCCTCCCCGGCGAGCGCGCGGCGGGCCGCCTCGGTGCTCTCCACGTCGTTCACTTCGGCGGCGTTGTAGACGCGGCCGCGCGGCAGCCGCGTCCAGCGCGGCTGGATGGCCGCGAGCGCGGCGTCGAGTTCGTCCGCCGGCAGCGACGGCTCGCCGAGGTAGGTCAGGAGTTCGTCCACCGCGTGGACCGTCTCGGCGCCGATTCTCCCGCGGTCGGCCTCGGGGACCGACACCTGCTGGAACGTCGCGCCGGCGTGCTCTATCTCGCGGCGGAGGTAGTCGGAGAGCACGGGGTGCTGTTCGCCGCTGATGACGTGGGTGTCCGGCGGCACCGCGCGGGCGAAGCTCCGCGCGATGTCCGCGCGCGTCTTCCCGAGGGTGTCCTGGTGGTCCTGTCGGATGTTGGTGAGCAACACGACGTGCGGGCGGACGAACCGCTCGTTCACCAGCCGCGTCGTGTACTCCGTGATGCCCTGGTTCTCGAAGACGACCACGTCGTCGGGCGAGTACTCGTCCAGCACGGGGAGGAACCGCCAGAACGTCTTGATGTTCTCGTACAGCGTCACGCGCGGCCCCCGCCGGTCGATGGGCACCGGGTCGCCGTTGTGTATCAGGTGGGGGCGGTTCCCGGTTATCTTCACGAGCGTGTCGTAGCCGCGGCGGTCGAACACGTCGCCGACGCGCCGCGTGGTCGAGGACTTCCCGCGGATACCCATCACGACGATGCGCGTTTCCGCGCTGTCGAGGTAGCGCCGGTGGCGCGGGCCGCGGGAGAGGAGCGAGCGGGCGGCCTTCGCGAGCGCGGCCGGCGTCCCGACGGGGAAGGGGTCGCGCCCCGCCTCCTCGGTCGTGCCGGCGAAGTACACCGGGAGCGCGCCGACCGCGAGCCGCTGGACGCGCGCCATCGCCTCGGCCGCGGCGGCGGCGGTCGGGTAGGTCGCCGGGGGTTCCGCGAGCAGTTCGCCCTCGTCGACGAGGGTCCACTCGTGGTACGGGCCGTGGTCGACGAGGCGGAACTCGGGGACGTGCGCCTCGACGTCCGTATCGACGTACTCCTCGCCGGTGAGCCGGGCGAGGTCCGCCCGCACCCGGTCCACGTGCTCGCGGGCGTCGGCGTGGTCGGGGTAGTGCTCGGGGGAGACGGCGAGCACCGTCTCGCCGTCGCGGAGTCGCCAGTGCCACCCCTCCGCCGTACCGAGCACCTCGAACGCGGCGGCGTCCATCACGCGTCACCACCCCCGGAGAGGACGGAGTCGCGATACACCGCCTCCTCGCTCGGTCGCCGGACGGTGGCCCGCTCCGCGACGGCGAGACACGCGAGCGTGAGCAGCGCCCCGACGACCACGACGACCGGGGTCAGTTCCTGCGGGATTCCCCGCGGGAGCGGGCGGGAGACGAGCCGCGCGGCGGCCAACAGCGGCAGGAACGCCGCGACCTGGAGGAACGGTACCAGCCGGCGGTAGCGGCTCGCGGTGACGTGGACGTTGTAGGCGTTGATGCCCGCGACGAGCGCGACGAAGTACGCCGAGAGACCGCGCTGAACCGGGAGCGCGAGCACGGTCGGGAGCGCGAGCAGGAGCGCGAACGCGCCGGCGATGCCGATGAGGACGCGGCCGTACAACAGCGTCCGGCGGTGGAGCAGGTGGACGACGGCGTAGGTGACGACGATGACGACGGCGTAGAGGACGAGCAGCCAGACGGAGGCGAGCGCGTACAGCGCGAGCAGGCCCACGGCGATGACGCCGACCCGCACGTCGTAGCGGTCCCGGACGACCTCGGAGGCGACCATCGCCGCGCCGAACAGCACGACGGTCACCGGCCGGCCGAGCACGACCGGCTGGAGCTCCGAGGCGACGACGGCGTCGCGCCAGTTCGCCACGTCGGCGGTCGCGGCGTACAGCGTCGGGGGGAACAGGTCGCCGAGGAGGGGGCGGAGGCCCGGCGAGACGAGCAGGTAGCCGAGCCCGAACAGGACGCAGAACAGCAGGACGGAGACGAGCAGGTCCCACTTGCGGTACTCGGGCTTCAGCTGGTGGTAGTTGTACGCCGCGAGGCCGGGGAGGATGCTGCCGATGAACAGCACGGCCCGGAGGCTCCCCGGGACGAACTGGTCGAAGAGGAGCAGGATGCCGAGCGGGACAGCCGCGCCGATGGCGATGGCCGCGAGCAGTTCGTCGCGCCCGTACACGAGCGTCCGGTCCTTCAGCACGGAGAGGCCGACGAACGCGATGACCGCGCTGAGAACGGACACCGGAAGCGTGACCGCGTTCTTGAGGGTGTACACGGCGAGCACGGGAATCGAGATGGTGCCGGCGAGCCGGTACCCGAACAGTTGGGTGACGAGCGAGACGGCCAACAGGCCGAGCACGGTCACGACGACGGCGACGAGCACTACCGGCACCACTCGGCGGCCGCTAATAAGCGCACCTGAATGCCCAACCCCCGCCGGAATCGCGCTTCGACAAGACGTATAAGCCCGACCCGACAGGTGCCGGTATGGTCGAGAACGTGCTGTGGCCCGCGCAGTTCGACGCCGAACTGACGCGCGCCGAGGGACGCCGCGTCCCGATGGACCTCGCCGTCGACGAGCCGACGGTCGACGAGATAGCCAAGGCGGTCCAGCAGGTCGGCTACGACGCCGTCGTGGAGCGCGACGTCCAGTACCCCCGCGAGTGGGAGCCGCGCGGCCGCGTGCTCGTGCAGAACGCCGACGACGCCGGCAAGTCGGACCTGCTCGGCGCGGTCGGCGCCTACCTCGGGGCGCTGCGCTGATGCGGCGCCTCGGCGAGGTGGTGTCGACGGCACAGGGGCTCGTCGTCGCGCGGTGCCCGGACGACGAGCGGCCGGACATCGGGTCGGCCGCGCTCGACGAGTCGCTCGACGACGTGGGTCGCGTCGTTGACGTGTTCGGCCCCGTCTCGCGGCCTTACGTCGCGGTCACCCCCGATTCGGGCGTCTCGCCGGCGACGCTCCTGGGCGCGAAGCTCTACGCGCGCTAGACGCGCGGTTCCGGCAGCAGTTCCTCGGGTTCTCTCGCCGCCAGCCAGTCGCACAGCCGGACCAGCTGGTCGGTCGCGGCCTCGAACAGCCGTTCCCCCTTCTCCGCCGTCGCGTCGGTCTGGTCGCCGAAGACGCCGTTGTCGCTGTTGTCCCGCGCGTCGAAGAACGTCGCCGCGCCGTGGCGGTTCGTCCCCTCGGCGCTCCAGATGTCGCGAACGCCGCCGTCGCGGGCGTCGGCCAGCCGGTCGTCGTGGACGAGGTCGGTGAGGTGCTGGAGCATCGCCGTCTCCTTCGGGCCGCCGTGGGGGCCGTTGTGCTCGAAGAGGTCGTCCACCAGCTCGGGAATCGACTCGTCCCACATCCACTCCAGCGCGTAGCAGGTCTCGTCGGCGTGGAGGTCCTTCGCGACCTCGCGGAGCGCGTCGACGTTCCCGCCGTGGGCGTTGACGTAGACGACGCGGTCGATGCCGTGATAGGTGAGGTTCTCCGTGAGGTCGCGGACGTACGCGCGGAAGGTGTCGGGGCTCACCCACATCGTTCCGGGGAACTGCCGGTGGTGGCGCGAGATGCCGACGTTCACCGTCGGGGTACAGAGGTAGCCCGACCGGGCGGCGGCCTCGCGCGCCAGCGACTCGGCGATGACGTGGTCGGTCGATTCGGGGAGGTGCGGGCCGTGCTGTTCCGTCGAACCCAGCGGGACGAGCGCGAGCGACTCCGACTCGAAGTAGGACTCGAGGTCGGGCCAGGCCTCGTCTGCGAGATACATACCCGTGTCTCGGAGGCGGGCGACTAAACCGTGGTCCTCCCGGTCACTCGCGCGACTCCACGGTGACCGACCCGGAGAGCTCGCGACCGGCGGCGGGCGCGAGCGTCAGCCCCGCCTCGTCGAACCGGCGCTTCACGCGCCGCCGGAAGTCCGAGCGCACGTCCGCGACGCCGCGGTTCGCCGGGTCGTCCACCCAGAACTCGGCGCGGACCGTGATGCTGTCCGGGCCGAGGTCCACGATGCGCGCCGTGGGTTCCGGTTCCTCGAGGGTTCGGTCGTGGGCCGCGGCGAGGTCGCGCAGTTCCTTCAGCGCGCGCTCGGTGTCCTCGGCGTAGGCGACGAAGACGCGCTCCGTCACGCGGTAGCTGTCGCGGCCGAACGGCCGGGTGAGCGCGTTCGTCGTCAGTTCCGTGTTCGGGACGGTGACCGTCTCGTTGTCCGGCGTGCGGATGCGCGTCACCCGGAAGTCGACGGCCTCCACGACGCCCTCGCCCCCCGACCACGATATCCAGTCGCCGACGTTGAAGTCGGGGTCGGCGACGAGGAAGAAGCCGGAGATGAGCGAGCCGAACACCTCCTGGCCGGCGACGCCGAACGCGAACGTCAGCGCCGCGATGAGGATGGCCGAGTCGGTGTCGAGGAGGAAGGCCGCCTGGCCGGTGGCGACGAGGCCGGCGAACACGGCGACGGCCGCGATCGCGACGGCGAGGTACGTCTCCGTGGCGGTGACGAGCGTCGGGTTGTTGCGGTTCCTGACCCGGAGCACGCGGAGGACGACGGGGACGACCAACAGCCGTCCGAGGAGATAGACGCCGACGGCGACGGCGAGGAAGACGACCACGTCGGTGACGAGCGGCGCGTACGGGGCGAGCGGTTCGGGGAGCGCGGGCCGTGCGAATTGGGCGGGCGCGACGGTCATGTCCGAGGGCACGCCGACGCCGGGGAAAAAGCCGCGGGCGCGTCAGGCCGTCGTGTGCCAGGGAGCCTCCTCGAAGTCCACGACCCGGTGGCGGTCGGTGACGGCGTCGATGCGCGCGAGGTCCTCGTCGTCCAGGTCGAGGTCGAGCGCGCCGTAGTTGTCCGCGATGTGGTCGCCCGTCGCCTTCGGGATAGCCGCGACGTTGTCGCGCGCCAGCAGCCACGCGAGACACACCTGTGCCGGCGAGGCGTCGTGTTTCGCCGCCGTCTCGGCGATGGCCGGCTCGTCGAATATCTCGCCGCGCGCGATGGGCGAGTAGGCGACGAGCCAGTAGTCGTGGTCGCGGGCGTCGGCGACGAGGTCGTCCTGCGGGAGCAGGGCGTGACACTCCACCTGATTGGCGAAGATATCGGCGTCCAGGACGTCGCGCGCCTCGGCGAGGTGGCGCGGCTCGAAGTTGGAGACGCCGACGTTGTCCACGAGGCCGCGGTCGACGAGTTCGTCCAGCGCGGGGAGCGTCTCCTCGGGGTCGTAGGTGTTGATGGGCCAGTGGACGTACATCAGGTCGAGCGTATCGACGCCGAGGCGGTCGAGGCTCGCCTCCGTGGTCTCGATGACGTCGTCGTACGCGAGGTTCTCCGTCGAGAGCTTCGAGGCGAGGAACACGTCCTCGCGGGGCACGTCCGAGCGGGCGATGCCCTCGCCGACGTACCCCTCGTTCTCGTACCCCTGTGCGGTGTCGATGTGGCGGTAGCCGAGCGCCAGCGCCCGCTCGACGGAGTCGATACAGGTCTCGCGGTCGGAGTGCTTGTACGTGCCGAAGCCGAGTCGCGGCATCTCTCCGGGCATGGGCGGGAATCGGTCGTCCGGGAGTAAACTCCGTCGGAACCCGGAAGCCCGAGGTCAGGAGATGGTGACGTACTCGCTGTTCTCGTTGAGCGCGAGGTTCGTCGCGATCTCGGCGTTGCGGACGGCGTACTGGGCCGTCTGCTGGAGCGCGACGAGCACCTCCCGCACCTGCAGGAGGTCCTCGTTGTCCATCTCCGGCAGCTCGGCGAGGATGTCGCGCTGGCGGTCCTCTATCTGGCGGAACAGTTCCTTGGTTTCGAGCGCGAGGTCGTAGTCCCGCTCGACCACGGAGCGGACGCCGAGTTCCGTGACCTCGTTGACCGCGTCGGTGAAGTCGCGGATGTCGCGCATCGTCGCGTCGTCCACGTCGAGGGTGTGACCCTCCGTTTCGAGGACGATCTCGGCGATGTCCTCGGCGTTGTCCGCGGTGAGTTCGAGGTTCTTCGCCACCGAGCGGTAGCCGATGAGCGGGAAGCCGGAGTCGAGGCCGACGGCGCGCGCGAGGTTCGGGTTCTGGTAGGCCGTGAAGATGAGGCGCAGCAGCAGGACGAATATCTTGTTCGCCTGCCGCTCCCGGTTGAGCGCGCGCTGCGCCAGGTCCGGGTTGCCGTGCGCGAGCGCCTTGACGGCCTCGTTGCGCATCGTCGAGCCGGTGGATTCGAGCCGTTCGAGGAGGTTGTCGAGCGTGAAGTCCTCCGGGTCGACGGAACACCGGATGGCGATGCGCTCGGGCGTCTCCTCGATGACGCCGAGGCCCATCAGCTGCGTCTCGGCGTTGTAGACGGCGTTGATGGTGTGCGAGTCGAGCGTGCCGCCCTCCTCGACCTCCACCTGAATGACGCGGCGGCCGAGCACGTACTGCGCGAGGATGGCCCGCTCGACGGCCTCGGCCTCGAGTTCGTCGGCGTGGATGACGGCCTCGGACTCCTCCTGCTGGACGGACTCGGGCATGACCGTCAGCGTCCCCTTGCCGCCCATCCGCAGCGACACCTCGTCCCCCTTCTCGACGTTCTGCGCCTTGGCCCACTCCGCCGGCAGCGTCATCGCCAGCGTCGACGGACCCAGCCGCTGGACCTTACGAGTCTCCATATATCGGCAGATGGCTGCCAGCGACCTTAATCTTGACTAATGGTGGTAATATGTAGGACGGGAACGGCTCAGACGACCTTCATCAGCCGGCGCTCGAACTTCCCGACGCGGACGCGCATCCAGCCGCGCAGTTCCTCGTCGAGGTCGGCGTCGCCGGTGTCCACGCGGAGGACGCCCGTCTCGTCGAGCTTCCGGCGGGAGGCGACGACCTCCACCTCGCTCCGCTCGATGACGGCCGGCGATATCTGGGGGTTGCCCCGCCCGAAGACGAACCCCTGGCCGCCGATGGGCGAGACGACGATGCGGTTCTCGTCGCCCAGCGCCGCGAGGATATCCGACTCGCCGGCGTCGCGCGCCAGCACCTCGCCGTCGCGCCACACGTCCACGCCGAGGGGGCTGCCGTCGAAGCCGAGCTCCGTCTTCACCGCGTCGAGCGTCGAACCCGGCCCGAGCACGTAGGTGACGCCCGCGTCCGCCCGCGCGTCGGCGGCGACGGCCTCGGCCAGCTGTTCGACGGTGCCGCCGCCCAGCTGCTTGGAGGACTGGAGGTCCTCGCCGACCGGGACCCGCGCGAGCGCCTTCAGCTCCGTGTTCACGTCCCCGCCTCGGAAGGCGTCCTCGTCGATGTCGTTCACCTCGCGCGTCTCGGTCCGGTCGAACGAGACGGCCAGCCGCCCCGCGGCGCGGGGCGTGACCGCGAACACCGAGGAATAGACCTTCACGCCGGCGGGGACGCCGAGCATCGGCGTCTCGTCGTCGAGTTCGTCCAGCGTCTCGGCGACGTCGACGGCGGTGCCGTCGCCCCCGACGAACAACACGAGGTCCACGCCCTCGGCGACGAGGGCGCGGACGGCCTCGCGGGTGTCGGCCTTCGAGGTGTCGCCCTCGCCGGGCGCGCCGACCACCGTCGGCTCGTAGCCCGCGGCGCGGGCCTCCGCCTCGCCCATGTCGCCGCCCCAGACGAGGAGGTCGACCGCGACGCCCTGCCCGCGCATGTGTTCGAGCGCCTCGACGGCCCGGTCGGGCGCGCGGCGCTCGGCCCCGCGGCGGCGCGCCTCCTCGACCTTCCCGTCGGTTCCCTTGAGGCCGACGCGGCCCCCCATCCCCGCGATGGGGTTGACCACGACACCGATACGTCGCATGGGTCGGAGAAGCGGTGTCGCGGACTAAAGCGGCGCGGTCGTCAGGCGGACGCCTCGCCGTACTCGACGGTCATCCCGTTCACCGCGGCGAAGGCGACGAGCAGGACGACGGCGAGCAGGCCGAAGCCGACGGAGAGGTTCCGGCGCGCGGCCGGGGCGAGGTCCATCCGGTCGGCGACGAACCGGCTGGCGAACAGCCCCGACAGCAGCAGGGAGAGACCGATGGCGGCTATCCAGAGCCCCCCGAGCGCGGAGAGCGGGACGAGCAGGAGGCCGTAGGCGGTCACGAGCAGGCCGACGAGGACGGCGAGCGCCGACGCGAGGCCGGTGACGCCCTCGAAGCGAGAGGCGGAGGTGGTTGTCATCGCCCCCCTACTGTCGTGGGGGATGATAAACACGCCGTGAGCCGTGCTCGCTCGCGACCGCTACAGCGAGACGGCGTAGGCCATCAGGAAGCCGAAGTAGATGAGCACGAGCAGACCGAGCGCCTTGTAGCGGAACAGCGTCAGCGCCTCCTCCTCGTCGGCGAGCGCGTCCTCGTAGGCGGCCCGCTCGGCCGGCGTCAGGTCGCCCCCGTGGTCGAGGCCGAGGTGGAGGTCGCGGTACGCCCCGCGGGCGAAGACGCGGTCGCAGTAGGGGCAGTCGTGGTCGGTCATAGGAAGGGGGGCGCGGCGTACGGTCGCGAGACGATCCACAGCGAGGTCATGGTGTAGAACACCATCACGAGCGTGAGCGCGTACTGGCTCCGGACGGCCTGCAAGCGGGAGGGGAACAGGTCGTACGCGACGGCGTGCGCGACCCACACCGCGAGCAGGTGGCCGAGGAGGACGAAGGTGAGCGAGAGGCCGCCGAGCCAGCCCGGAACCACGAGCGTGTACGCCTGTCCGGGCGCGAACGGGTTCGCGAGCGCGCCGGCCAGCGCCGGCACGAGCGAGAGGAAGTAGCCGAGGTAGTGGGCGACGTGGTAGCCGGCGGCGATGGCGAGCAGCGAGGGGGCGAACCGGCGCGCGAGTTCGGCGGGGTCGCGGCGCGTCTCGGCGACGCGGACGCCGTAGCGCACTGCGAGCAGGTAGGCGCCGTAGAACGCGACGAAGCCGACCGCCAGCGCGAGCGGGTACAGCAGGGCCGGCGGCATCCCGCGGCCGACGGCGGCGCGGGCGAAGTCGCCCCACGGCGGCGTGGCGACGAGGCCGTCGAACGTCGTCCCCCACAGCAGGGCGACGACGAACGCCACCTCGCCGGACCCGGCGAGGAAGTCGCGTTCGAGCCCCGACCCCGGCACGCGAAGGCGGAGCCCCTCCTCCGAACTGTACTCGACGGGCGCGACGGCCCCGTAGAAGCGGAACACCCGCGAGACGGGGTCGTACTCGGCGAAGTAGCGGTCCCCGAGGAGGAGGGCCCCGCCGAGCGCGACGACGGAGTAGGCGACGACCACCGCCGCGAGCAGCCGCGGCGCGTCCGCGAGCGGGCTAACGACCTCGATCCAGATCAGGACGAGCAGGCCGACCGTCGAGAGCCACGCGCCCGAGACAGGGAGGTCGCGGCCGGCGCTCGGCAGGACGCGTGCGACCGACCGCCACGGATTGAGCACGGGCCACGCGTTGCCGACGAGGTAGGCGCTCATCGCCAGCCCCGCCCACCACCCGGCCCAGACGAGCAGGACGGCGGCGTTGCGGAGCGGTTCGGTCGGGCCGACGAACCCCGCGACGAGGACGACCGCCAGCCCGACCAAGCCGAGGGCGCGGCCGGCCGTCGCGAGCGCGTCGCTCGGGGCCGGGAGGTCGCGCCGCCAGCCGTGGACGCGCCGGAGGAAGGCGCGGTCGGTGGCGAACGACGACAGGAGGAAGGAGGCGCCGACGACGGCCCCGCCGGTCGAGAGGAACAGCCACGTCGGGACGGCGAGCGAGCGCCCCGCGTTCGAGCCGAGGCTCCCGCCGTGGGCGAGCGCGCGGCCGACGGCGGCCGTCGCGGCGACCGCGAGCGAACAGACGAGCGCGGCCGCGCGGAGGCGCCGAGCGCGGGGACGAGTCACGCCGCGAGCTAGCGGCGCGGCGACCGTATAGCCGTCGGAACCGGGCGGGGGGAGGAGAGTAGGAGGGCTTTTGACGGTCGGGTCACAAGCGCGCCGTATGAGTCACGCGGACGAATCAGACGACCACGGACACCACCTCCCCGCGGTGGAGGACTGGCCCCGCGGCTTCGGCGAGGCCTCCTGGTGGCCCTTCATCACGGCCATCGGCGCGGCGGGCTTCTACATCGGCGCGTCGCTGTACGTGCTCGGGACGGGCGACAGCCCGCTCGTTCCCATGGCGTACGGCCCGGCGGTGTTCATCGCCAGCACCTTCGTGTTCCTGGCCGGCCTCTACGGCTGGACGTACCACGCCTTCGTGAAGGCGTACTGGGAGAGCGAATCGACCGGTGTCGGCCTCCGGATGGGGATGTTGGCCTTCCTCGGCTCCGAGATAGCGACCTTCGGCGCGGGCTTCGTCTACTACTTCTTCATCCGCTCGGACGCGTGGGCGAACCTCCCCGAACTCGTCGAGAACGGGAGCATCTTCGGCAGCCTCGTCATCGCCAACACCGTGCTGCTCATCATCTCCTCGGTGACGCTCCACTACGCGCACGTCGCGCTCCGGGAGAACGACCGCCGCCGTTTCATCGGCCTGCTCGGCCTCACCCTGCTCCTGGGTATCGTCTTCCTCGGCGGCCAGGTGTACGAGTACTACGAGTTCATCGTCCACGAGGGCTTCACCCTCACCGAGGGCGCCTACGGCTCGGCGTTCTACGGCCTGACGGGCCTCCACGGCCTCCACGTGAGCCTCGGCGCGGTGCTTCTGGGCATCATCTTCGTCCGCTCGCTGTTCGGCCAGTACACCGCGGAGAAGCACACCTCCGTCACCACCGTCTCGATGTACTGGCACTTTGTGGACGTGGTGTGGGTGTTCCTCGTCGTCGTGCTGTACGTCGGCGCCATCATCACGGTCTGACGGCCGTTCCTCCTCTCTCTCCCTCTGCCCCGTAGCGACAGCTTCACCGGGCGCGCGGACCCTGGCCCCGACATGGACGAGCCCGCGCTCGAAGCCCGCCTCGGCGTGCCGGTCACCGTCTTCGACGCCACGCCCGACACGAGCGGCTACCTCCGGCGACGGGTCCCCGACGCCCCCCACGGAGCGTTCGCCGTCGCGAACGAACTCACGGCGGCGCGCGGCCGCTCGGGGAGCGCGTGGGCCGCGCCCCCGGGCGGCGTCTGGTCCTCGACGCTTCTGTACCCCGAGTTCGGCCCCGAACACGTCGGGCGGCTCACCTTCGCCGGGGGGCTGGCCGCCTGCGAGACGGCGCGGTCGTTCGGCGTCGACGCGCGGCTGAAGTGGCCCAACGATGTGGTCGTGGACGGCGACTCGTCCGGGCGACCGGACGCCGACCCCGCGGCGCGCTACAAGCTCGCCGGCGTGCTCGTCGAGGCCGTCGTGGACGCCGTGCCGGTCATCGGCAAGCCGGTGGACGAGGCGCTCACGGACCCGGAGGAGCTGGAGGCGGTCGTGATGGGTATCGGCGTCAACGCCGACCTCGACCCCGATGACATCGACACGGAGCGCCCGACGACCACCCTGCGCGCGGAGACTGGCGGCCCGGTCGAGCGGGCAGAGGTGGCGGCGCGGCTCCACGAGCGCCTGTCGGCGCGGGCCGAACAGGTCGAATCCGCGGCCGGGTTCGCCGACGCGCTGGACGACTGGCGCGGCCACGCGGTCACGCTCGGCGAGGACGTGCGGGCGACGGTGGACGGCGGGACGGTAACGGGGCGCGCGACGGACGTGGCGGCGACGGGCGCGCTGCTGGTCGAGACGGGGAACGGGCGGCGAGAAGTACGGACGGGAGAGTGCGAGGAACTACGGCGGCGTTAGGCGGACGCGTTCGTGCTGTTCGTGCTCTCGGTCATCGAGGCACGCTGGTCGGCGAGCCACCGCTCGTACTCCTCGGGCGAGACGACCTGTACCTCGCCGAGCATCGCGGAGTGGCCGACGCCGCAGTACTCCGCACAGTAGAGCTGGTAGGTGCCCTCCTCGTAGGCGACCGTCGAGATGGTGTTGTACCGCTCCGGGAACGCGTCCTGCTTCAGGCCGAGGTCCGGTACGTGGAACGCGTGGAGCCAGTCCACGGAGGTGACGTGGAAGTAGACGGTCCGGTTGGTGGGGATGACGAGCGGCTCGCCGTTGAGACTGCTCGTGGAGACGTATCTCGACTCGTTGCCGTTCACCGTCTGCTCGGGGTAGTTGTAGGTCCAGTAGTACTTCTGGGCGACGACCTCCACCTCAAGGACGTCGTCGGCCTCGCTCTGCTCGGGCCCGACGGCGCCGGAGAACTCGTACGTCGTCGCGGCGTCCACGGCGTTCGGGTTCGAGGCCGCGGTGACGCCCCCGATGGCCTGCACGCCGAGCACCTGGTAGGCGGCGACGCCGACGAACAGCAGGATGACGGCCGTGGTTACCGTCCACGTGATCTCCAGCCGGCGGTTCTCCTGTGTCGGCTTCGGCTCCTCGGCGTCCTTGTACCGGACGACGGTGTAGATGAGGACCGCCTCGACGATGACCGTGATGACGATGGCGACGTACAGCAGCTCCAGATTGAGCCCGGTGATGAGCTCGTCGTTGAGCGAGGCCTGCGCCGCGACCGGCTCGACGGCCAGCGCGAGGAGCGCCAGCGTGGCGGCCGCGAGCGCCGCGAGACGCTTGCGTGTCATGACTCGCGCTTAGGAGTGGCCCCTCATTAACCCCGCGATGGGGCGCCGCGCTCGGGCGCCCGCCCGCGAAAGCGCGGGGCATAAGTGCGGCCGGGCTAAGGTACGAGCAATGAGCCGCCCGAAGTTCACGACGCTCCTCGCGGGGGCCGTCGTGGGGGTGTACCTCCTCGTCGTCGCGGGCGCGACCGCCGCGCTCGCCGACGCCGCGGCGGCGTGTTCGACGTGGCCGCTGTGTGCCCCGGACTCGACGGCCGCGCTCGTCGCGCTGGGCCACCGCGCCGTCGCGACGCTCGTGGGGATCCTCGTCGTCGCTACGGCCGTCGTCGGCTGGTCGGACGCCGACACCCGCGTCCGCGCCGGCCTCGCCGTCGCGCTCGCGCTGTACGCCGTCCAGGTCGGCCTCGGCGCGCTCGTCGCCGTCCGGGGCGCGGCCGGCGCGATACCGAGCGTCCACCTCGCCGTCGCCGTGGGTCTCTTCGCCGCGCTGTCGCTCGCGCTCGCGTGGCAACTGGAGGCCGAGACGGGGAGCGACGACGCCCCGACCTCGGCCCCCGAGCCGGACCTCGCGGACCCGGCCGACCCCGACATCGCGTTCGACTCCGCCCTCGGACGCGCGAAAGCCACCGTCGCCGCCTACTTCCGGCTGACCAAGCCCCGGCTGATGTGGCTGCTCGCGCTCGTCGCCGCCGCCGGCATGGCGCTGGCGTCGGGACCGGGCCTCGCCGTCGACACGGTCGTCTACACGCTCGGCGGCGGCGTCCTCGCCATCGGCGCCTCGGGAACGTTCAACCACGTCCTCGAACGCGACATCGACCGCCGGATGAAGCGTACCAGCGACCGGCCGCTCGCGACCGAACTCGTCCCCGTGCGCAACGCCGTGGCGTTCGGCGTCGTCCTCGCGGCGCTGTCGCTGGTCGCGTTCCTGCAGGTGAACGCGCTCGCCGCGGCGCTCGGCTTCGTCGCCATCGTGTTCTACTCCGTCGTCTACACGCTCGTGCTCAAGCCGAACACCGTCCAGAACACGGTCATCGGCGGCGCGGCGGGCGCGCTCCCGGCGCTCATCGGCTGGGCCGCGGTGACGGGGAACGTCGGCCTCCCGGGCGTCGTCCTCGCGGGCGTCATCTTCCTGTGGACGCCGGCGCACTTCTACAACCTCGCGCTGGCGTACAAGGACGACTACGAGCGGGGCGGCTTCCCGATGATGCCCGTCGTGCGCGGCGAGACCGAAACCCGGAAACACATCCTCTGGTACCTCGCCGCGACGCTCGCGACGGCCGGCGGCCTCGCGGCGGTGACGGGACTCGGCGTCGTCTACGCCGCGACGACGGTGGTGTTCGGGGCCGTCTTCCTCTACGCCGTCGTCCGCCTCCACCGCGAGCGCACGGAGGGCGCGGCGTTCCGCGCGTTCCACGCCTCGAACGCCTACCTCGGCGCGCTCCTGCTCGCAGTCGTGGTGGACTCGCTCGCGCTATGAACGCGGTCGCGCGCTACCGGCCCGACCGCCGGACGACGGTGTTCTGGGCCGCCGTGGTCAACGCCGAACTGCTCGTCCTGCTGTTGTACTTCGCGTTCGTGACGGGCGTACCGCGCTCGCTCCGGTTCGCCGCGCTGGTGGCCGTCCCGTGGGTGTGGGTGAACGCGGCCGTGTGGGCCTACCGGAACACGGAGGTGCCGGCCGCGCCGCGTCGCCGCCGCCGCCTCGCGGGGGCGCTCGCCGTCGGGTACTTCCTCCTGCTCGCGCGGGTCGGGGGACTCGTGCTGCCGGGGCTCGGCGACCTCGCAACGGGGCTTCGGGTCGTCACCTACCAGGTGCCGCCCGGCTTCGGCCCCGCGGTCCTCTACAGCGGTGAGGCCGTGGTAGTGAACCTCATCCCCTACCAGACGGTCGGCTACCTCGCGCTCGCGTGGCTCGTCTACGCCACCGTCGTGGACGTTTCCGGGTCGGCCGCGGCCGGCGTCGTCGGCCTGTTCTCCTGCGTCTCGTGTGCGTTCCCGGTCATCACCGCCGTCGTCTCGACCGTCACCGGCGGCGCGACGTTCGCGGCCACGATCGGTCAGGGGTCGTACGTCCTCTCGACCGCCGTGTTCGTCCTCACGGTCGCGCTCCTGCGGTGGCGGCCGGGGGTGGCCGAGTTCGCCCGACTGCGCCGCGCGCTGGGCCGGTGAGCCGTCGCCGGAACGCAACCGCTTAGACGGGCGCGCCACGAGCGGGCGTATGACCATCCGCGCGTCCGACGTGCGCCGCGCCTACGGCGGGACGGTCGCGCTCGACGGCGTCTCGCTCGCCGTCGAGGCGGGCGAGGTGTACGGTCTCATCGGGCCGAACGGGGCCGGCAAGACGACGCTCGTGCGCGCGCTCACCGGGACGACCGAGCCGGAGGGAGAGGTCGAACTGCTCGGGCGCGACCCGGCCGACGCCGACCCCCAACTCGTCGGCCTGCTCCCGCAGGAGTTCTCGCCGCCCGAACGGCTCACCGCGCGCGAACTCGTCGACTACTACGGCGGGCTCTACGACGAGGCGCGCGACACCGACGCCGTGCTCGCGGACGTGGGCCTCGCCGACGCCGCGGACACCTACTACGAGAACCTCTCCGGGGGGCAGAAGCGGCGCGCCTGCGTCGCCACCGCGCTCGTGAACGACCCCGAGGTGCTGTTCCTCGACGAGCCGACCACCGGCATCGACCCACAGGGCCGCCGCGACGTGTGGGGGCTCGTGGAGTCGCTCGCCGACGCGGGCGCGACCGTGCTCGTGACGACCCACTACATGGAGGAGGCCGAGCGTCTCTGCGACCGCGTGGGCCTGCTCGCGGACGGCCGCATGGTCGCCGAGGGGTCGCCCCGCGACCTCGTGAGCGAGTACGGCGGCGCGCCCCGCGTCGAGGTGCGCGCTGCGGACGTGGCGGCCGCCCGCGCGGCCCTCGAATCGGCGGGGTTCGCGTTCGTCCCGGACGAGCGCCGCCTCGTCGTTGACGACGTGGCCCCCGAGGACGTGGGCGGGGTCGCGGACGCGCTCGCGGACGCCGGCGTCGAGTACGACGGCCTGCTGTGGCGACAGCCTGACTTGGAGGAGGTGTACCTCCAACTGAGCGGGCAGGCCGTCGGCACGGGGGGCGACCCCCGGGAGGTGAACAGTGAGTAGAGTCCGCCGCGTGCGCGCAGAGACGGTCGCCGCGGGCAAGGCGTTCCTGCGGCGGCGCACAGCCGTCTTCTTCACGTTCTTCTTCCCGGCCATCATCATCCTGATATTCGGCGCGCTGGTGAACACCGCGGGCGGGTCGGGCGGCGTGTTCACGGAGCCGCCGGGCTACTACGTCCCCGGCTACCTCGCCGTCGTCGTCCTCTTCACGCCGCTGTCGCGCGTGGGGAGCGAGGTCGCGCGCCACCGCGAGGGGAACCGCTTCGAGAAGCTGGCGACCACGCCCCTCCGGCGGTGGGAGTGGCTCGCCGGGCAGACGCTCGTGAACGTCGCCGTCATCGGGGCCGCGGCCGCGGGCATCCTCGCGCTCGTCGTCGCCGTCACGGGCGCGTCGGTGCGGTTCTCGCCGCTTCTGGTTCCCTACGTCGTGTTCGGCGTCGCGCTGTTCTGTGGGCTGGGCGCGGTGCTCGGGCGCGTCTCCGACTCGCAGGACGGCGTCATCGCGGCGTCGAACGGGGTGGCGCTCCCCCTCCTGTTCCTCTCGGAGACGTTCGTCCCGCCGGGCCTGCTCCCGGAGTGGCTCCCGCTGTGGCTCTCGCCGCTCACGTACTTCTCGCGGGGCGTCCGCGCCGCGGCGTACGTCCCGGAGGGGACCGTGGCGGCCTCGACGGTGCCGGGCGCGCTCCCGCCCGAACTGTTCAACCTCGCCGTGCTCGCGGCGCTCGCGGTCGCGTTCTTCGTGGCCGGCGCGGTCGCCATCCCGCGGACGGACTGAGTCAGAGCCGCCGGACGAGCGCGACGGCCGCGAGGACCGTCACGAGCACCGTCGCGCCGAACCCGAGGTAGCGCGGCGTGGCGACCGACACGTCGGCGAGCGTCAGCGCCGCGTACGCGAGCGCGCCGACCGCGTAGCCGACGACGGCGAGGCCGAACAGGCGCTCCGGCCACGCCGGGTGGTTCCGGAGGCCGACGGCGACGTACGCGGCGGCGACGAGCAGGAGGACGAACGGGACGGCCAGCACGGAGTCGGGCGGGACGACGCCCCACGGCCGCGAGAGGACCGCGCCGGAGACGACCCTGACCGGGCCCCACCCGGAGACGACGACGAGGAGCCACAGCAGGGCGACGATGGTAGGGCGCGACAGCGGCAGGTCGTCGAGCGAGGGGTAGGCGTCGGCGACGCCGGGGACGCGCCGGCGGAAGGCGAGGTAGGCCGGCCCGCCCGCGAGCAGGGCGCCCGCGGCGAGGGTGCCGACCGCGACCTCGGCCGTCCCGACGGCGGTCCCGAGCCAGCGGGCGAGCGCGACGGCCGCGAGCGGCCCCCCGACGGCGGCGGCGACCGCGGCGAGGACGTACGGTCCCCTGTCGAGCGCCCGCCCCGAGGCGGCGAGGGCGAACGCCGCCGGCAGCGGCGCGAGCGCGAGCGTCAGGGCGAACCCGGAGAGCGCGTGCGCGGGGAGCGTATCGCCGGCGGCGACCACCGGCGGAAGCGCGAGGAGGCCGGCGCGCGCGGACAGGGCGAGCAGGGTACCGACGAGGAGGGCGGTCGTCCCGGCCGCGAGCGCCGCTCGCGTCGGGGCCGCGCCGTGGAGCGTCGCGTAGCCCGCGAGCAGGAGGTAGACGCCGCCGACGAACGCGGCGACGGCCCGGACGCCGGGCACGAGGGCGGCGACGGCGACGAGCGCCGCCCCGAGGAGGGCGAGGTAGTCGTACCGTGTGGGGTTCATGCGTTCCTGACGGCGGACGAGGGTATCACCGTGTCGGCGGACCGGCAGGCGTTTGTCGCGCCCGGCGCGACGAGGGGGTATGCACCTGTCGTCGCTGCCGGACCGCCCGTTCGAACTCGCCGAACTCCGAGAGCTGAACGAGGCCGGGCGGTTCCGCGCGGTGTTCCCGGCCGCGGTGTTCGACATCGACGGCTCCGAGGCGAAGCTCGTCCCCGCCGCGGTGCTCGTGACGCCCGGCGAGGAGGGGCGGGTCGTGGGCGTCGGCTACGACATGGACTCGGGGTGGACACGGGTCGCGAGCGAACCGGCCGGCGAGGCGGTCAGAGACCAGTTGGAGGCGGTCGGGCGCGACCTCCAGACGTGGGCGCGGGAGACGGAGCAGCGGTGGGCCGAGTCCGACGGCCCGACGGCGCTGGTCGAACACGTCCGCGAGAAGCGCGAGGGAGGCGGGGAGGACTAGCGGACGGGGATATCGACGCCCGACTCGGCCTCGGGCGGGTCGCGGCGGCCGCGGCGACCCCGCCGCCCCCGTCGGCCGCGGCGCTCGGGCGCGGGCCGGGTGGCGAGCGTCACGCGTTCGGTCGCCTCGACGCCGTCGCGGAGGAGGCGGAGCTCGACGGCCTGTCCGGGTTCGGCGTCGAGCAGGAGATGTCTCAGCAGGGCCTCGTGGGAGTCCGTCGGCGCGCCGTCCACGGCGAGGATGACGTCGCCGCCGACGGGGACCTCCGCGCCGCCGACGCGCCGGGTCGTGTGCGAGGCGACGAGGACGCCCTCCGCGGGCCCCTCGGCGACGTCGACGACGAGGACGCCGCGCGTCGCGTCGAGGCCGTTGGCGCGGGCGACGGAGGGCGACACGTCGAGCGTCCGCACCCGGAGGTACGGGTGGGCGTAGCCGCCGCCGTCGAGCAGGGCGGGGACGACGCGGGCGACGACGGCCGCGGAGACGGCGAAGCCGATGTTGTCGCCGCCCTTCGCGCGGTTCACGCCGACGACGCGGCCGGACGAGTCGACGAGCGGTCCCCCGGAGTTGCCGGGGTTGATGGCCGCGTCCGTCTGGACCGTGTCGGGGATGGTGAAGCCGTTCCCAGTCGGCATCGAGCGGTTCGCCCCCGAGACGATGCCCGTGGAGACGGAGCCGTCGAGCCCCATCGGGTTGCCGAACGCGGCGACGGGGGTGCCGGGTTCGGGGGGCGACTCGGCGAGCGGGAGCGGACGGGCGTCGGGGGGCAGGTCGTCCACGGCGAGGACGGCGAGGTCGGTGTACGGGTCGCTCCCGACGACGCGGCCGACGCGCCACGAGCCGTCGGCGAAGCGGAGTTCCGCCTCCGCGGCGCGGCCGACGACGTGGTCGTTCGTGAGGACGTGCCCGTCGTCGTAGACGAAGCCGGAGCCGGAGGCGCGGCCGCGGCCGGCGGCGTCGGCGGCCACGTACACCGACACCACCGAGGGGACGGTGTCGCGGTACAGGGTTCGAGTGTCGAGTTCTGTCATGGGACGTGTGGCACGTAGCCACACAGTAACCCGAGGTAAGCGAGGCGAGTATATGAGGGGCGAGCGGTCGTGCGCCGCGGGGGTCCTATCGTCGGAAGCCGCTCACGCGGGCACGAACTCGAAGGCGTACACGTGGTTCAGGAGGACGTACGCGAGCACGCCGAGGGTGAGCGAGACGGCCCAGACGGCGACGGCGACCCGGCCAACGCGCTTGTGGGCGGTCCGCGTCATCTCCTCCGTCGTGTGGGTCAGGCCGACGACGACGTTGTAGAGGACGAGCGGCACCGAGAGGATGGAGAGCACGATATGGATGCCGAGCATCGCGAGGTAGCCGTAGTACGGCAGCGTCGGGCCGACGAAGTCCTTCCGGCCGCCGCCGCCCGTCTTCAGGAGGTACATCACGAGGAAGACGAGGATGAGCGCGAACGACGCGAGCATGAGCGCGCGGTGTCGGCGGACGTTCCCGCGGCGTATCTCGCGCCAGCCGGCGAGCAGACAGACGACCGTGACGGTGTTCACCGCCGCGATGGCGTGCGACAGGAGGTTCACGGTCGGGAGGTCGATGGTCGGGTAGATGGGGAGGCCGACGTACAGGGTGCCGACGACGAGCGCGTAGCCGACGGCGGTGAGGACGGCGACGGTCGCCCGCGGGTGCTGTTTCACGACGGCGGCGTCCGCAGTTGCCATAGGCCGAGTAGGGAAGGCCGACAAGTAGCGGTTCCGCTTTCGGCACAACCCGAGTTGTCCGGAGACAACCGCGGTGGAACCCCCCTCCGTAACTGTGAAAGCGGCGCGCGACGCAGGAGGCCGTATGAGCACGCAGGACCACGAGGAGCGAACCATCCGCTGTCTCGTCGCGAAGGTCGGCCTCGACGGCCACGACCGCGGCGCGCACGTCATCGCGCGCGCCTTCCGCGACGCCGGCTTCGAGGTCATCTACTCCGGGCTCCACAAGTCGCCCGACGAGATCGTCCAGGCGGCGGTCCAGGAGGACGTGGACGTGCTGGGCATCTCCATCCTCTCGGGAGCACACAACACGCTGGTCCCGAAGATCGTCGCGGGGCTGGAAGAGTACGACGCGTTCGAGGACACCCTGATAATCGTCGGCGGCATCGTCCCGGAGGACGACCGCCCCGGCCTCCGGGAGGCGGGGGTCGACGCCATCTTCGGTCCCGGCGCGTCGATGGCCGAGACCATCGACTTCATCCGCGAGAACGTCCCCGAGCGATGAGCGGCGCGGAGGCCGAGACCGACCGGCTCATCGAGGAGCTCCTCGCGGGGAAACACCGGGCGCTCGCGCGCGTCATCTCGAAGATAGAGGACCGCGCGCCGGGCTACCGCGACCTCGTGAGCGCGCTCCACGAACACACGGGCGACGCCACCGTCGTCGGCATCACCGGGTCGCCCGGCGCGGGCAAATCGACGCTCGTGGACAAGATGGCCGAGACCTATCGACGGCGGGGCGAGACGGTCGGCGTCATCGCCATCGACCCCTCCTCGCCCTTCACCGGCGGGGCCGTCCTCGGGGACCGCATCCGGATGGCCTCGAACGTCGGCGACATGGACGTGTTCTTCCGGTCGATGTCCGCGCGCGGCACGCTCGGCGGCCTCTCGACGGCGACGACGGACGCGGTGAAGGCGCTCGACGCGTTCGGGAAGGACCGCATCATCATCGAGACGGTCGGCGCGGGGCAGAACGAGGTGGACATCGTCGGCACCGCCGACACGGTGGCCGTCCTCGTCCCGCCCTCGTCGGGCGACGACGTGCAGATGCTGAAGGCCGGCATCCTCGAAATCGCGGACGTGTTCGTCGTCAACAAGGCCGACATGGAGGGCGCGGACCGCACGGTGCAGGAACTGAAGGAGATGGTTCACATGCGCGACGCCTCGCCGCTGGCGGGGACCGCGGGCCACCACGGGATGGACGAGTCGGCGTTGTCCGACGACGAGGAGGACGACGACGGGGAACGCGACGGGTGGGAGCCGCCCGTGGTCGAGACGGTCGCCAAGACCGGCGACGGGGTCGAGGGGTTCCTCGACACGCTGGTGGACCACCGGGCGTGGCTGGAGTCCTCCGGCGAACTCGAATCGCGGCGGCGCGAGCGCACGGAGGAGGAGATACGCCGGCTGTTGCGCGCGGAGGCCGCCGACCTCGTCCGCGAGGAGGTTGACGCGCGGGGGGGACTGGACGCCTACGTGGACGCGGTGCTCGACCGCGAGACGGACCCCTACGCGGTGGCCGCGGAGGTCACGGCGCCGATACGCGACTGCGTCGGCGACGCGCGGGAGTAGTCAGGCGACGAGGCGGCCGTGTTCGACCTTGATGCACTTGTCCTGGACGAAGGCGCGCCCCGAGTCCTCGACGCGCTCGCCGGCCGCGTCGTCGCGGATGTTCAGTTGGAGCCACACCGTCTCGACGTCGTCGCGCGCGAGCACCTCGTCGACGATGCCGGGAACCTCGGCGCTCGGGCGGAACACGTCCACGATGTCGATGTCCTCCTCGACCGCCGACAGCGAGTCGTAGGCGCGCTCGCCGAGCACCTCGTCGGTCGTGGGGTTGACCGGGACGATGCGGTAGCCGTGCTCCTGCAGGTACTTCGGGACGCCGTGGGCCGCCTTGCCGGGGGTGGCGGAACAGCCCACGACGGCGACGGTCTCGGCGTCGAGTAGCTCGCGCAGCGTCTCGTCGTCGGTGACGGGCATAACCAGAAGGAAGGGACGCGGGGCGAAAAGCGTGGCGCGCTACGGCAGGTTCGCCGTCAACTCGCCCTCCTCGTCCGTCTCGATGACGCCGTCGAACAGCTGTGAGAGCGTGTTCATCGTCTGGGCGTCGTGGGCCTCCGACTGGATGACGAACAGCCCGAGCGCGTCGGCGTTCTCGATGCGGGAGGTGAACACGTGGAGGAAGCGGAACACCGTCTGGAGGTCGGAGTACATCAACAGCGTGGAGACGGAGACGAACAGCGCGCGGTTGCGCGTTACGCCCTGCCGGCTGTAGAACTGTTCGAGCAGTTCGGAGAACTTGATACCGATGCCCGTCATGTCCTCCGGCGAGGAGGCGTACTGGACGAGGTCGGTGTCGGCGATGGTCCCCTGACCCTGGTGTTTCGTCACGCAGTCGACGATGCCGACGGGGACGTCGTACTCGAAGAGGTCCGGGTGTTCGGCCCGGACGCGCTCGGCGCTGTGTTTGTTCGAGACGACGAGCGCGCCCTCGCCGCGGCGGGCGCCGGCCTCCAGCAGCTCGTAGCCGACGGCCGTCTTGCCGCTCAGCGGCGGGCCGGACAGGAGGAGGTTCGTCCCGGGCGCGACCTCGCTCCCGTCGAGGGGACCCCCGAGGTCATACATCGCGGAACCCCGCCCGCGCTGCTCGGACGCACAGGACGGACCCTTGCATTACGATATACACCCCGCGACGCGCATTTAGCGTTTTTGCTTGCGGGAGCCGTCGCCGTCTCTCGGCCGTGCGTGGCCCGGTCACGCCAGCCGACCCACGACGAACGCGCCCGCCGCGAGCAGCTGTCCGTACTTCAGCCACGTCTGGCCGGTCGTCGCGTCCCCGAAGCTCCGGTAGGCGGCGGCCACCATCACCGCGTCCGCGACCGTAACCGCGAGCAGGTACGCGACGCCGAACCCGGCGAGCAGGTACGGCGCCGGGCTGGCGAGAACGGCGAGCGCGAGCGCGACGGCCGCGACTCGGAGCGCGGTCCCCTCCCCGTAGGCGATGGGCAGCGTCGCGAGTCCCTCCTCGCGGTCGCCGGCGACGTCCTCGACGTCCTTCACCACCTCGCGGGCGAACGTCGCCAGCGCCGCGAGGACGAAGAGCACGAACACGGCGTCGAGCGGCCCGCCGACGGCCGTCCCGCCGAACAGGAACGTCGAGCCGCCGAGGTAGGCGACGAGCGCGTTGCCCACCCCCGGTAATCCCTTGAACAGCTCCGTGTACGCGACGAGCGCGAGGAGGTTCACCACCGCGATGGCGACGGCCACGAGCGGCAGGACGAGCGCCAGCGCCACGGCTGCGGTGAACAGCGCAAGCGAGAAGACGAGGGCGCCGCGCGGCGACACCGCGCCCCGCGGGATGGGCCGGTCGGGCTTGTTCACCCGGTCGATGTCCCGGTCGAAGTAGTCGTTGATGGCGTTGCCCGCGCCCACCGCGAGGACGGTAGCGAGGACGGCCGCCGCCGCTCGAACCGTCGGGCCCGCGTCGAGCACCAGTCCCGACGTGGAACCCGCGCCGGCGACGACGGCCCCGATGGCCGTCAGCAGGCCGGCGGAGACGGCGTTGCCCGGCCGCGTGAGTTCGAGCAGGCCGCGGGCACGCTCCATGCCGGGCGGTGTCCCGGCCGCGGCTTCAACGCGTCGGTCCATGGAAGGGCTTTTGAGCGGCACCGCGCTACCGCCCTGTAGGGCCCTTAGCTCAGCCTGGACAGAGTGCGTGGCTTCGGACCACGTTGCCGGGGGTTCAAATCCCTCAGGGCTCGTCCCTCTCCCCGTTGCTCAGGATTTGCGGGACAGCGCGTCGGTGTATATATAACTTTGGCCGCGACTAGCGAGGATTCCAACCCTCAAAGGGTTGGAGCCGCGTCCTCCGTGCATTTTTGAGTTCTATAGTCATATTTATCACATTATTTGCGCAGTTGGTATGTTCGGATTCCGCGAGAGTTTCAGCCGTCTACCATCGGTGACTCCGCCGAACGTAGAAACCCCACTCTCCAACTCGCGGATGAATCCGGTGAATACGAGCTATAGCAGCAGCTGCTTGTCTATGAAGAAATCATCTATTGTGGATATTAAATCCGCGGCATCGGCATGTACAGACCCAAATCCTATTTTCGCGAATTGCTTCAGAACTGCTCTGTTGGACTCCTCTTCCATTAGTAAGTGTCAGAGGTCGTGCTGAATAGAGGGCGCGAGTCGGTCACCGGTTTAGGACACGATTTTACCGCCTCGAATCGGTCAGTACAGACGGTACACGATTCGGTCAGGACTGCCTCTTTCGAGTCGTACAGTGTCAGAGCTCGGTCTGGCGAAGCCACAATCCGAGTCCAATCAGTACCGTGCCCGTCACCACCCACCAGAGATGCGCTGCGACGATGGCTGCTGGTGCTGCTGTGCCGGCTTGTGCCCAGTTCCAGTACAACAGAAGCAGGACGAGCCCGATCAGCACCACTCCAGTCGCGTAGGCGCCGGCTGCTACCGTCTTCTGAGCCGTCGGTCGCGTGTAGAGAAACGCCGCTACCCCAGCGGCGAGGAGAAGAACGGCGGTGCCGAGCATGTTCACCTCGTACAACAGTGCCGCAAGTACGACCGGGACTCCGGCAACGACGAGGAGACGACGACGCTCGGTGAGCGCGATGAACTCAACGATAGTAGTTGCGACAGTCCGCAGGCGCTTGGTCATACCTCCGGACTGTCCTTCTCAGTGAAGACGTTTCGCTACACACGCACTCTCGTTCTGGTGGCGTCTCCAGTGGGCAGGTGCTGAAACAGACCACCGGCCGGCTGCTGACTGCATTCTCTGTTTCGGTTACCCCGTTCCTGTCAGAGACCGAGTGCGTTGGTCGTTGTGTGCTGTATAAACGGTGCGGGTTGAGCACCCGAATCTCTCCAGAGAATACCATAGGTGGGTGTTCTGGTGTATCTCGACTCACGGAATGATTAATATCTGAAACGAATATCCAGGGTGTATGGATTCCCGTATTCGACTCATCGTCGCCAGCCTCGTCGCCGCCTCTGTCGCGTACCTGTTCGCGGTCATCGCGTTCACCGGCACGCTCGACCTCGTGGCCGCGGGTGTGTTCCTAGGGCTGTTCGTGGTCGTCCTGCTGGGCTTCGAGCGGTTCATCCAGTGGGCCGAGCGCTTCGAGACGTCCGAGACGCCAACCGCACAGCCCTGACCGCTGAGCTGTTCGTCTCTCTCGTGTCGAAGTAATTCCCCGTCTCTCGTACACTGCTCGTTCCGCTGCCCCGTCTTAACCATAATCAGGTTCTGAAGCTGATTGTATGTCACCTCGAATACCGAAGCTCCTACCGAATACACGGCACATTTCGCCCTGTGAGTTTCTGTCAGACTTAGCGACTCCGAGGCATTTATGCCGCTATTCTAACAGGTGTTCTACATGCCCTCCTGTGAGCCGACGAGCGTACTCCTGCCGACGGTTTCCTGGACGGATGCGTGCGATCAGGTCGCTGCCCAGTTACGTCCAGAAGACGAGTTACTCGTCATTCACGACAACGGCGACGATCCGGTTGCAAACCGTGACTCATTACCGGAGCAGGTTCGTCTGGTCGCCGGCGGCGACCCGATCGGATGCTCCGGAAAAGCGAACGCAATCGCTGTCGGGATAGAGACGGCTCGTCACGACCGCCTCGTCTGGACTGACGACGACTTCTATCATCCACCAGACTGGCTCGACCGCCTACACGAGGACTATGCTGAATACGGCCCGACGACGGAGCTCCCGGTGTTCGTCGGGCAAGATCCGCTTGCGATCCTGTTGGAACCGATCTACGCCATCGGTGGAACGCTCGGTACCTACACCGGCGATCACGCCTGGGGTGGGGCCGTCATCTTCGACCGAAGCGACTTCGACGAGACGGCGTTTTAAAAAGAACTCCGTCAGACGCTCGAACGGCACGTACGGTTCAACCAGACGTTTGCCACCTTCGACCCGACGGTGGCGATGGTCTCTTTCGGTGGATTGCTCGCCACCCTGTTTGGCTTTCTTCTCTTCCCACCGCTGATGGCGGTGGTGACGGCACTGACCGCTGGTGTGTACACCGGATTCGGGGTTCGCCGTGCCTCGGCGCTGCTCGCCGTGCCGGCGCTCGTTGCCGCGGCCCCGCTTGGATTGTATGGCCTCGCTCGTGATACGTTCGTCTGGGGTGGGCGACGCTACCGCTGGCGGTCGAAGTTTGACGTCGAGGTACTGAGCGAGTGACGACTGTCAGAGTAAGCTGACTCGATGGTAGTGCCACTTCTATATAGGCTATTTTCACAGAATGGAGCCATCTATCGGCCGCTGGGCTGACTTCCCAAGGCCGTCCTGACCGTGTGGGACAGCCTTGCACAAATCGTCGTTTCAAATAACCAATCGATTATGTCGGTGGGCCGTCACACTTGCGACGACCCATGTCAACGAACACGACGCGGTCGACGATCCGAGCGACCGATGCCTTCCAGCGCGTCATGGGGGCTCCGTTCCGCGGCCAGACGTATCGCAATCTGTTGTATCTCGCCCTGGCGTTACCGCTCGGTCTCGGCTACTTCGTCGGACTGGTGACGGGGGTGGCGCTCGGGGTCGGCCTCCTGATCACGCTGGTCGGCCTCCCTATCCTGCTCGTGACGCTAAGCACGACGACGCTCGCGGCCAGTCTCGAGGCGTGGCTCGCGACCAGGCTGGTCGGCGTTGAGGCGTCGGTGCCGGCCGTCCTCCGCGAGAGCACGCTTGAGCAGGGGCTCGTCCTCCCCGGTGACGGGTTCCTCGACGCCGTCCGGCGACTCCTGACCGCTCCCTCGACGTGGACGAGCGTGGTGCTCGTGCTGTCGAAGTTCGTGTTCGGCATCGTCTCGTTCGTCGCGCTGGTGACGAGTGCTGCGGTCACGGCCACGCTGATCGCAGCGCCGTTCGTCTACGAGGACGCGACCGTGAGTCTCGGGCTGGTGAGCGAGGCCGGCGTCGGTGCCTACAGCGTCGGCCCGTGGGTAATCGACACGCTCCCCGAGGCGCTGGTCGTCGCGGCCGGTGGCCTCGTCCTCGGCGTGCTGGCGTTGAACCTGCTGAACCTGCTGACACGGGTGCAGGCCCGCTACACCGCTGCCCTGCTGCGTGTCGACGCCGGGGGGACCGCGTGACAACTGCTTCGCTCGGGCTCCGAACGCAGCTGTTCGGCGTCGTGCTCGTGCTCATCGGCGCCTTCCGCGACCTCCAGATGTCCACGTGGGGCTACCCACCGGGGAACCCGAGTCTCGGGAGCCTCCTCGTCGTCACCGGCCTCCTGATGGCCGGGATCGGACTCATCGGGCCAGTGCTCGTCGAGGGAGGTGGGTGAGCGGCCATGACGCGATTCGACTCGGGCGAGACGCCTCGTCTCGAGGTGGACTCGCTCACCAAACGCTACGGTGAGGTGACCGCCGTCGACGGACTGAGCTTCCAGGTCGGCCCGGGGGAGGTGTTCGGGTTCCTCGGGCCGAACGGGGCCGGCAAGTCGACCACCATCGACATTCTGCTGGACTTCGTCCGGCCGACCAGCGGGTCGGTTCGCGTCTGCGGCCACGACCCAGAGACCGCCCCTCGTGCGGTGCGCCGACGGGTCGGGGTGCTGCCGGAGGCGACCGGCTACTATGAGCGGGCGAGTGCCCGCGAACACCTCCGGTTCGCGGCCGAGATGAAGGACGCCGACCCCACGCCCGAGCGGAAGCTCGAACGGGTCGGACTCGGCGACGCGGTCGACCGACCCGTCGGTGGGTTCTCGAAGGGGATGCGCCAGCGTCTCGGGCTGGCGATGGCACTGGTCGGCCGACCCGACCTCCTTGTACTCGATGAACCGCTCGCGGGACTCGACCCCGCGGGTGCTCGTCGCGTCCGGACGCTGGTGCGTGAGGAGCGCGACCGGGGGGCGGCCGTACTGCTCTCGAGTCACATCACCGAGCAGATCGAGACCCTCTGTGACCGGGTGGGCATTCTGTCCGAGGGCGAATTCGTCGTCGTCGACACCGTCACCCGCCTCCGGGAGCGGCTGGACACCGACCGTTCGGTCGTCCTGACGCTCGCCGAGCGGCCGCCGGAGGTGGAGCTAGAGGGACTCACCGGCGTCACCAGCGTCGACGAGCGTGAGGCCGGCGTCCGGGTGACCTGCCGTGACCCTGAGGCCACCGGGTCGGTCGTCGCGCGGCTGGACGCTGCTGACGCGACCCTCCTCGACGTCGATGGGCGCGGCGGGTCGCTGGAGCAACTGTTCCTGACGCTGACCGATGACGAGCGGGAGACCACGGGGAGACCAGTGATGGCCCAGGAGGCGGTCGAATGAGTCGAGAAAGTCGGTACCTCCCCGTCGCCCGGCGCGACCTCGCCGAGGCACGCCGAAGTCGGCTGTTCTGGGGCGCGTTCGGCCTCCTCTTCCTCCTAGTCGTTCCCTCGTTCTGGTCGATGGTGACGGGGCTCCACGCCGTCGAGAACGCGGCCCCGGCAGCCGTCAGGGCAGTCGGTCGTATTCCCGGCTATCTCTCGACATATCTGTTCCTCCTAGTGGCGGCGCTGGGGTACGCCGCGGTGGCGAGCGAACGCGAATCGGGGGGCGTCCGCCTGCTGTTGAGCCTCTCGGCCACACGCCGGGACGTGTTGGCTGGGAAGCTCCTCGCCCGCAGCGTCCTGTTGGCCCTGGTGGTCGGAGCCCTGTTAATGCTCCTCGGTGGCCTCGTCGCGTTCGGCCGCGGAAGCCTCCCGGTCGCCGGGTTCGGTGCCGTCTCCGTCTGGGTCGTCGTTTACGCGCTCTGTTGGACGGCGTTCGCGACCGGTTTGTCGGCCGCGTTCGCCTCACAGTACCGCGCGCTGGCCGCCGTCGCCGGCACCTACATCGTACTGGCGTGGAACGCTCCGGTCTGGAAGGCCGTGCTGGAGCCCGGACTGCGGGCCGCCCTCCCGCCCGACCTACACGGGTACGTCCCCGCGCTCAATCCCACGATCTCGCTGGGGTTCGTCGCCGAATGGCTGTTGGCCGCCCTAACGCCGGCGACGAGTGAGACCGGACTCGGGCCCACTATGATCTCCGCTGGGGTCGTCCTGTTCGTAGCCATAGTCGGCCCGTTGGTCGGGTATCGACTGTTCCAGGGTGCCGACCTTGGCTAACCCAACGCCTCGGCACCCCAGCCGACCGACAGGTCGAACGCTACTTCAGCTGGGGGACAGCTACGGTGGGTATGGTCTCTCGTCGTAGCTTCCTCGGGTCGATGAGTGCATTCTTCGCGGGGGCCAGTACGGGATGTCTCGGCCTGCTCGGCCCGTCCTCGGAACGGGTTCGCTGGCGACGAGGCATCAGCGGTCGACCTCACCTCGCCGACGGGACGTTGTACGCGATGGATCGGCTGCGACTCCACGCGCTCTCACCGACGGATGGGGAGACCCGGTGGAAGACCGGCTGGGACGCCGAGGCGTTCGAGGCGGACGCCGAGCGCGACGGCAGCTTGTGTCTCTCGACGGGACTCGCCGCCGAAGGCGAACGCGTGTACGTCGCGGGCTGTGATGGTGTCCGGGCCCTGTACCGGTCTGACGGTAACCGCGAGTGGTTCGTCGAGACGTCGCTTCGGCCTGCTCAGTGTCGACGCGGGAGTGACCGATTAATCGTATTCCGGATGTACATGGGCATACTTCGAGTGTTCGAATCGGAGCCGACATCTTGAGACGATGAGAGCCGGTCACCGCTCTATTACGAGATGTCCCGATTGCTGCACGCTCTGTACAGGTTGGTTGGAGTTACCATTAGGAGACAGCTCCATGAACACGCCTGATCTGATATGAGCATATTGAAACTGAATATCTTGCCCCGTAGCTTCGAGTTCCCACTATACAGCGAATCAGTCGTCGTCGCAATCGGAAACCTCGTCCCTATCATCGGCGTCGCAGTCGCCGGGTGGCGGCCCGAGACTCTCCTGTTGGTCTATCTAGCCGAGCTCGCAACGATCTGCCTCTGGGCCGCCGTTCAGACGCTGTTCGCTCGGAAGCGGCCGAACAATTTCCTCAGACGGGCGTTGAACGACTCGCGACGCCGATTCGAACTCCTCGGCCCCTTGCAACAGAAGCGCGGTTCGACCGGACTCGCCAGGCCGCTGCCACCGATATATCTCCGAAACGTGCCGACGTTCATTACGGCACTCGTGGTCACGTTCGTAGTCGTGAGCATGGGATTCGTGTTGGTCGCTCTCACCCGTCCGACGATTACGCAATCGGTTGCGGCCTCGTTCTTGATCGGTGGGACGACGGTAGTTGTCGGACGTTCGATAGCCATCTGGCGCCAGTTCTTCTCCGCCGGGGGATACGAGGAGCACTCGCCTCGGTCGGTTCTCCTGAATCCGGCCAAGTATCTCTTCGTCCTCGGTGTGTTGTTCATCGTCTTTCTGGGCCTCGAGTCTGGTGGCGCCGAAACTCCGCTCGTGTCTCCCCGCCTGGCAGTCGTCGGACTCGCAATCGGCAAGCTCGGATACGACGTCCGGACGCTTCAACTCGCTCGGAACCCCCAACGCAGGAGCTGGTTCGCGAAACTGTACGGGAGTCAGAAATCAGAGATTTCCCCCGAGCCGGTCACCATGCCGGACAGTTCTCCCAAGGCGCGGTTCTCCATGAGCCGGTCGACTGCTTTGATCGACGCACTCGGTTCGGGTGTTCGGTACGTGTTCTGGAACGGCGAAGTGACAGCTGTCCTCGGATTGCTCGTGGCCCTCGGAATCATCGCCGAAAGTTCCGGAATTCTTCTTTCTGTCGGGGCATTAGCGATTCTGCTGGGTAGCGTTCGGTCTCTGACGAGGTATCTACGGTACGGTACGCTCGAGTACCGCTGTTACACCGACCAGCTGGTGGTATTCGATCGCCTTCTCGGCGAACCCCAGTCGAAGGTCGCCGTCGGTGATGTCGCCGGCGTAACCGTAACCCAAGACCGAGTTGACGAACGTCTGAGTACCGAGACCCTTGATTTCGAGGTGACGAATCCGCCCGAAGTTCCGGAAATACAGATGCTCGCGCCGCCACCCGAGGAGGTGAAAACGAGCGATATTGCGAACCAGAGTGTTCCGTTGACAGTTCGCCACCTATCGAACGCCGGGGCAGTTCTCGAATGTCTCGGCCTCTCGGAAACACGGGGGCAGCAGTCTACCAACTGATGTAGCCGGCACAATAGACGAAGGGGAGTGACTTCCGAGGCAGTTGTCGCCACAGCTGCTGGCGGATAGCAGCTGTCCGGGGGATTCCATGCCGACCGCTGCCATCCTCGTCCGACCGCCGGTAACAGTCTTTCTCGAGCAGAGTCTTCCGCGCCGTCGCTTACTTCAGCTGAGAGTCGCGCAGCCGACGAAAGACTTGGGGCGCCGCTCAGTCGTACCGCGCCAACAGCCCGTCACCGCCCACGATGAGTCCGCCGCCGGTGACCGTGATGCCGGTCGCCTCACGGGGTAGCCCGCGCGTCGACCACTGTTCGACCCCGTCCGCTGTCGAGAGAGCACGGATACTGCCGGCAGTATCCTGTGCGTAGACGGTTTCGTCAACGACGATTGGTGACCTGGTGTCCGTGGACTGTTGGACTCGCCACTGCTCGTCGCCGGTCTCGGTTGACAGAGCGACAAGCCCCTGTTCGTCGGGACGTACACCGTAGACCGTCCCGTTGCTCGCGACTAACCCGTCGTGTGCGCTGCGTGGCCCCGTCACGCCCGGAGTTCGCCATCGGGACGAGCCGTCCGTCCCGTACGCGACAACTTCGTCGTCAAGCGGGACGAACACACCGCTCGCACCTACGGCAGGCGGCCCCACGACGGGCGAGAGCGACCGCGTCCACGTCGTAGTTCGGTCATCGATGTCGACGGCGTACAACCCGCCGTTCGTCGTGACACAGTAGACCGCTCCGCCGTCCACAATCGGTGGCGCCGCCGTCTCGCCGCCCAATTCCACCCGCCAACGGACAGTACCGTCACCGCGAGCCAACGCCCACAGCGTCGGTGGGTGCTCCGGGTGTTGGCCGACGACGTAGACAGTATCACCCGCGACAGCGGGGGCACTGAGGCGGTTAGTTTGCCGGGAGGGGGTGAACACCCACCGCTCGGCGCCGACCTTCGCGTCGAGAGCAAACAGCGCGGTCGTTCGGGTCGCGAATACCCGATCATCGACAACCACCGGGGGTGTCGGGTTGAAGTCCGGCTGGTTCGTTCGATAGGCCCAGCGACGCTCGCCATCCGTCGTGAACCCCGCGATGCCGTTGGTGGCGTTGGTAAACAGAACGTCCCGCAGCGTCGTCGGCCGGGCCGGACTCCCGAGGGTCTGGTCGGTCTGCCAGGTCTCGGTCGGTGCGGTCTTTGGGCCAGTCGTGTCGGGTATCGAGCCAGTGTTCGACGCGTCGTACCGCACCATCGGCACGGCCGGCTGCGCTCCGAACTCCCAGGTTGAGAAGCCGGCGCCATCAGTTGACCCACCCCTCTGAGCACTCTCCTCGTTAGCGTCAAAGCCAAGACAGCCAGCGGTCGCCGTTAGCCCGACCGTCCCGAGGAGTGCACGACGCGTCACTTTCCGAGTCACGAGTCACCCCTATAGGTGGAATGAGCAGCAGCCGTAGCGGTCAGCGTGAACTCGTCTGTATTATCCGGGGGCGAGTGCTTGTATCTCTCTGTTTGTCGACGACGATGTGAAAGACCGTTCATACCGATTACAAATGGGGAGAGGCAGTTAGTCCCGGCGCTAACTGAAAGCAACGTTGTACCAACGCAACGGCCGATTTTCGTGACTGGATCAGGGGATCGTGGGCTTGGTCGGGTCGTCGCTCGAAGTGGATTCCCTTTTTCTGGAAAAGCAACCCCACGCTCCCCGCAGAGCGGGCAGTAGCAGTGTCACTCGGAATAGTTGCTGCGGCTCCTCGCATATAATCGTAGAGCGGCAGTCTGTTCCGACGCCCTACTGCGGTTCTCTCCCCTCAGGGCTCGCTTCTGCGAGGAACGTCCGTGACGAGCAGAGCGAGTCACGGGGTTTGAAGCAGGGAGCGAGCAGCGCGAGCGACCGTGGTTCACAATCCCTCAGGGCTCGTCCCCTCCCTCGTCGCTCACTTCTCGGGCTCCTTCCTCAGTAACCGGGACTCATCCGCATCGTGTTCACGCCGTCGGTGAGCTCGTCCCACCGCGCTTCGATCTCCGCCGCGGTCCACCGGCCGTCCGCATCCAGGTCCTTCGAGAGCGACCGCCCGCGCTCGGGGTCGGACACGACCGACAGCGTCCCCCCGGCGACGGCGAGCGTCACGCCGTTCACGTCCTCGGCGGCCTCGCTCGCCAGGAACACCGGGACGCCGGGGACGAGCTGTGGCCCCATCGTCCCCTCGTCGGCTCCCGCCATCCCCGGGAGGTCCTCGGTCATCCGCGTCAGGGCCGTGGGCCACAGCGCGTTCGCCCGGACGTCGTACTGGTGGAGTTCGCGCGCCGTCGTCCGCATCAGACCGAGGATGCCCGCCTTCGCGGCCGAGTAGTTCGCCTGACCGGGGTTGCCGGCCGCGACCCCGCTCGACACACAGGTCAGCGAGCGTTGCCGCTCGAAGCCGTCCCGAGCCTTGTATCGCTCGCGCCAGTGGCGCGATATCGCCCGGACGACCGAGAAGTGGCCCTTCAGGTGGACGTCGATGACCGCGTCCCACTCGGCCTCTTCCATGTTGAACACCATCGAGTCGCGGAGGATGCCGGCGTAGTTGATGACGCCGTGGACCGCGCCGTACTCCTCGACGGTGTCCGCGACCAGCGCCTCGGTGTACGAGAGGTCGGTCACGTCGCCGTAGTGGACCATCGCCTCGCCGCCGGCGTCCTCGATTCGGTCCGCGGTCTCCCGGGCCGGTTCGGCGTCCGCGCCCGTTCCGTCGACGTCCACGCCGAGGTCGTTGACGACGACCGTCGCGCCGTGGTCGGCCATCGCGACCGCCGTCTCCTCGCCGAGTCCGCCCCCGGCACCGCATACGATCTGCACCGTCTCTTCGAGCATTCGTCCCGAGCCACGGAGGGACGGCACTTGTACCTCCGTCCCGCTCGTCGCGTCCGGTTCCCGGACGGTGGAGTCCCCGCGCTCGACGAGGGCGCCGCCGTCGAACGCTCCGTTCGGCTCGGCCCCCGACACGCTGTCGCGGCGAACCGCCAACACTTAGCCGGCGGTTCCCGCGCTCGTACTCGAGACGACCGGCTCGACACGAGCCGGGACTACCCACGCGCCGTTCGCGGCGAGCAAGGGAAAGCTGAGAATGACACCACCGACCGACACAGGGGAGCCAGCTCCGTCCACGGACCGAGTCACGCGTTCGGCCGCGCGAACGTGGCTGCTCGTCGCCGGCGTGAGCCTCATCTCGACGGGGCTGGCGGCCTACGAGATATCGCCCGCGAGCGTCACGCCGCTCGTTCAGTCCTCGTTGGGTATCGACGCGGCGACAGCGGGGCTCATCGTGGGCGTGATGTTCGGGACGGCGGTGGTGACGAGTCTCCCGGCGGGGGCGATACTCGACAGGGTGGACTCCCGACGGACCGTCGCGGCGGTCGTCGCGGTCGTCGTCGTCGCCGGGGTCTGGGGCTGGGTCGCCGGCCGACAGGGCGACTTCCGGCAGGTCATCGCGTCGCGCGTCCTCGGCGGCGTCGGCTACGTGTTCGTCTGGAACGCCGGTATCGACATCGTCAGCCGGAGCGTCGAGCCGAGCCGGCGCGCGACCGCCGTCGGCATCTTCACCGCGAGCGGACCGGTCGGGTTCGCGCTCGGCCAGGGCACGGGCCCGATCATCGCGGCCGCGGCCGGCTGGTCGGCCGTCTTCGTCGTGTTCACCGGCCTCGCCGCGCTCGGGCTGGTGGTGTTCTGGCCCGTCAGCGCGGGGACGGGCGGAACACGCGGCGAGCCGCCGACGCTGTCGGAGTTCGTCGCCGTGCTCCGTACGCCCGCCGTCTGGCTCGTCGGCTCGCTCGGGTTCCTCGGCTACGCGCTGTACCTCTTCGTGAACAGCTGGGGCCCGACGTATCTCGCCCGGGAACTGGAGCTGTCGCTGGCTATCAGCGGCGCCCTCGTCGCCGTCTTCCCGGCGGTCGGGGTGCTGGCCCGGGTTTCCAGCGGCCTGCTCTCGGACCGGCTGTTCGGCGGGCGACGCCGCCCGCTCGTCCTCGGGTCGTTCCTCGTCGCCGCCCCGCTGCTGTTCGCGTTCCCGCGGCTCGGCACGCTCGGCGTCCTCGTGGCCGTCCTGCTGGTGAGCGGCTTCGCGATTCAGCTGACGCTCGGCCTCTCCTTCACCTACGTTCGCGAACTCGTCGATGCGAACGTCGCGGCGACGGCGGTCGCGTTCCAGACGGCGGTCGGGCTGGCCGGGGCGTTCGTCGCCCCCATCGCCGGCGGATACATCGTCGATGCGGCGGGCTTCGACACCGGGTTCGTGGTCGCCGCGGGGCTCGGGGCGCTGGGTGTCCTCATCGCGTGGCGCGCCCCGGAGCCGACCGGGTGACCGGCAGGGGTGACCGGCGGAGGTGTCCCCGAGGAAGGTTCCGGGCTATCTACCGTGAGAGCTGCCACAACGCGGTTTGCGGCTCGACGACGAACTCCGTCCCCTCGTCGGTGATGCGGACCATCTCCTCCTGGCCCACGTAGCCCCACTCCGTGTCGAGGCCGAGCTCCATCGTGTACACCTCACCCGGCCGGACCGCACCCCGTACCGCGTCACCGTAGCGGTCCCACTCGGGACCCAACAGCACGCCGCCGTCGTGGGCCGTCCGACCGACTTGGTGCCCGAAGGCGTGGTCGTACGCGTCGCGACCGCGGCCGGTGAGCGCCGAGCGAGCGGCGGCGTCGACCTCGTGCCCCACCGCACCGGGCTCCAGGGCGGCGTGACCGGCGTCGATAGCGGCCCGGACGTCGTCGAAGGCTCGCCGGAGCCCCGGGTCGACCTCTCCGCGGACCCAGAGCCGCTGGATGTCCGCGGCGTAGCCGTCACGGACGACGCCGAAGTCCACGTGGAGGAGTTCCCCGTCGGGGACGGTGCGGTCGCCGGGAAGCGTGTGTCCGAGGTCGGCGTCGCCGCCGGCGTGCACCGTCGGGCAGTAGTCCCACGACCACGCGCTTCCGTAGCCCGCCTCACGCATCCGCTCGTGCAGCCAGTCTACCGCCTCGGCTTCGGTCATCGACGGCGTCCAGGCGGACGCCAACTCCGTGAGTAGCCCGAGGGTCGTCTCCGCCGCTTGTGTGATTCGCTCGTGTTCGCTCCGGGATTTGATACCCCGGACCCGGCCGACGATATCGCCCGCGCTCACCAGCTCGCGACCGGGGAGCAGGTCCCGGAGCCGGAGATAGAGGCCGTGGGTGAGGCCGTCGGCGACGTTGTCGTCGCGGTCGAAGTTGACGGCCACGGTCTCCGCGTCCATGCGCGAGAGCGTCGCCTGCAGCGGCTCCCGGATGGACTCGTCGTAGGGGCGCACCTCGTGAACCCCCAGTCGCTCGGCGTTCGGGGCGTCGTGGCGCCCGAGGATGACCGTCGAGTCCTCGGGGCCGATGACGACGGCGGTCGGCCAGACGACGTCGAAGCCCAGGACGTAGGGGAGACAGGGCTCGTGTATCTCGTTCGTCTCGCGACAGAACGTGAGCCAGGCATCGACGTCGGCGTCGGCGACGGCCCGGTTGGCTTGCTCGACCTTCTCGGAGACGAGGGCAGTGTCCACGGTTCCGGGTACGGCCCGGGGGGCATAGTCTTCGGGGCGGGGGCCCTTCGGCCGAGCCCCGTCCGGCTCGGGGTCGGCGCTGTCCGCATGGGGCCGTTGAGCGAGCCGTCGAGGGGACCGCCGACGCGACGCTACGGCTGCATCCGGTCGAGCGGGCGAATCGGGACCTCGTTGACATCAACCCCTGGGGCCGTGTGACGACGGAGGTTATCGTCCGGGCGATGTCCTCGGGCGCGAGCGGGCCACAACGGCTAACCGCGTCGGCGGCGACTCGTCGGCGATGGCACTCTCCGACAACCTCGTCGTCCTCCTCGTGAGCCTGTTCGTCGGCGGTATCGGCATCTACGTCGGCGCGAGCGTCCTCGCGTCGGCGCGCAGCTACACCCACGCCGTCGTCACGGCGGGCGTCGGCGCGATCGTCTGGAGCGTCGTGGGCGGGTTGTTCGGCGGGATCCCGCTCCTCGGCCCGGCGGTGACGCTGCTCGCGTACCTGCTCGTCATCAAGTGGCGCTACGGGGTCGGGTGGCTGCTCGCGGGCGGAATCGCGGTCGTGGCGTGGGTCGCGGCCGTCGTCGTGCTCTCGCTTCTGGCCTCGGTCGGCGCGACGGACCTCTCCGCCGTCGGCATCCCGAGCGTCTGAGTCACAGCTCCTCGCGGACCAGCCGCGAGGCGTTGGTGATGGCCCCGACCGAGGAGAGGTGGGCCGCGCCGATGGTCGCCTTCGCGGCGCGGGCGGCCTGCCCCCGGAGGACGGTCGGCCCCACCTTCGCCACCGCGCCGTCGCCGACGGTGACGACCCACCCCGGCGTGTCGAAGGTGTAGCGGTCGAGGCGCGGCTCGAAGCCGCCCGTCCCCTCGCGGTCGTGGGCGACCAGCGCGGCGATGTTGTCCGCCGCGACCTTCGCCTCGCGGAGCGCGGCCTGTGCGCTCGCGGGGACGGGGGCGCCCTCGTCGTCCACGACCCGGGCGGCGTCGCCGACGAGGAAGGTCCCGTTCTCCGCCCGGAGGTTCGCCCGCGTCTCGGGTCGCTCGCCGCCGAGCGCGGCCGGGCCGCGGATACCGCCGGCCCAGACGAAGCCGTCGTAGTCGAGTTCCTCGCCGGATTCGAGTTCCACCGTCGAGGCGTCGGCCCCGGCGACGGCCGTTCCGGTCCGCACGTCGATGCCGCGGTCGTCGAGTTCCGCCCGAACGGCCTCCTGGAAGTCGGGCGCGAAGCCGGGCGCGACGCTGTCAGCCATCTCAAGCAGAACTACTTCGGCATCGACCCCCTCCTCGTCGGCGAGCGCCGCGAGTTCGCCCGCGACCTGAATCCCCGAGAGGCCCGCGCCGCCCACGACGAACCGGCCCCCGTCGGCGTCGAGGAACCGTTCGCGGACGCGCTCGGCGTCCGCGAGCCGCTTCAGCGGTATCGCGTTCGCCTCCACGCCGGGCAGGTCGTAGAAGGCCGTCTCCGCGCCGAGACAGACGGCCGCGTAGTCGTAGTCGAGTTCCTCGCCCGTGTCGAGCGTCGCCGTTCCCGCGGCGCGGTCGACCGACTCGACACGCGCCTCGACGAACTCCGCGCGGTCGAGGACGTCGTCGAGCGGCACCCGGATGGTGTCGGCGATGTCGGGTCGGCGTATCGCGCGGTGGAGTTCGTGCTGGACGAGGTGGTACGGCTCGTCGTTGACGAGCGTGAGGCCCGCGTCGTCGGGAAGGCGGCGTTCGAGCCGACGGACGGCGGTCAATCCCGCGTACCCCGCGCCGAGGACGGCGACGTGCATACCTCGAGTTGGGGCGCGCGGCGTTTCAGTGTGCCGTCGCCGGAATCGTCGCGCGGGTCAGAACAGCGCCTCGGACTCGTCGAGCACCTCGGCCGGGCCGCCGACCTCCCAGACGCGGGTGGGGACGTGTTCGGCGACGGCGGCCTCGACGCGCTCGACGTGTTCGGCAGTAGTGTTCACATACACGGAGGCGCCGGTATCGGTGGAGTAGTACACCGGGACGCCGTCCTCGCGGAGGTCGCGAACCGTCTCGAAGACGCGCAGGGTCTCCGGCTGCCAGTACACCCAGCCTGCGGGGCCGGTCATCGTCGTCGCGGCGAGCGAGAGCGAGTCGTGTTCCGCGAGTTCGAACGCGGCGTCGAAGTCGCCCGAGCGGAGGTGGTCACGCATCTCCGCTATCTGGCCGTGGATGTGGGCGAGGCGCGCCTCGAACATGTGGGAGTCCTCGGCCTCCTCGTGGGCCTGCTCGGTGTGTTTGAACGCCGGCACCTCGGCGGCGACGATGCGCAGGTCCTCCTCCAGCGGCGTCTCGATGCGGTGCGAGCGGCAGTCCTCGTCGTTCAGCCCGGCGTCGAGTTGGGAGAACGCGCCCGTGACCGCGCGGGCCGCGGAGGAGGAGCCGCGGCGTGCGACCGTCGATATCTCGGGGCGGGTCATGTCGAGGCCGGCGGCCTCGACCAGCGCCATCGCGGCGGCGGCGAAGCCGGACGACGAGGAGCCGAAGCCGATGTTCGTCGGGAAGTCGTTGGTCGATTCGAAGCGGACGCGGTGGTCGATGCCCGCGAGGTCGCGGACGTGGTCGACGACGTGGACGACGCGCTCGCGGCCGCGGCCCGTCACCTCCTCGCCGTCGATGACGAGTTCGTCCTCGGCGAGCGAGGGGTCGAACGCCGCGGTCGTCTTCGAGTGCGAGGGGGCGGTACAGACGCTGATGGAGTCGTGGTACGGGAGCCGCAGGTCGGCGTCGCGCATCCCGTGGTACTTGACGAGCCCCTGGATGGGGTGGGCCTTCGCGGTCGCCTTCATGGGCGAAGCGGCGGCCGTTCGCGGCTTAAAGCCCCCGAACGGCACCGACGAGGCTTTGGGTGCGCCGCCCCGAAAGCGGGCAATGGCAGACACGGACACCGAGGCGGTGGCCGCGAGCGAGGCCGCGAAGGCCAGCCCGTGGCCGCTGTTCGTCGCGCTCGGCCTCGCCGTCGGGGAGGTCGGCGTGTTCATGGGACTGTACCCGGTCGCCGTCGCGGGGCTCCTGCTGTTCGTCGGGAGCATCGCCGGTATCGTCCAGGAGGCGGGCTACAGCGAGCGCCCGTGGAAGCTGCTCGCGGGGCTGGGCGGCCTGCTCGTCGTCGTCGGGGCGTGGGTGGTGACGAGCCAGACCGGCATCGACGCCGCGGCGATGCTCGCGGCCGTGGACGGGGCCGACACCATCGTCCTCCGCGGCTTCTCCATCGCCGCGGCGGGCGTCATCGCGCTCGCCGCGAGCGTCGCGGGCGTCGCCGTCGCGGACGACGACCCCTTCCCGGCCTGAGCGAAACCCGTAACCTCTTAATCGCCGTGGCGTAAGCTTCGACCATGTCATCACGGACGTTCGACCGGGAGACGCTCCTCGACCTGGTCGTCAACGCCATCCCGCTGGCGATGATGGCCTTCTTCGTGGTCGTATTCGTCGCGTTCAACCCCTTCGGGTCGGACCCGGCCAATCAGGCCATCCAGCTGAGTATCGTCGTCATCACGTTCGGCGCGCTGTTCGTCCTCACCTACTACTCGGGCCGCGCCATCTCGCGGGCCGAGTCGGAGCTGGAGGAGGAGCCCGAGGAGCACGCCGAGCCGCAGGCCGCCGCGGCCGCCGAGAGCGAGGAGACCTCCCCCGAGATCCCGGACGAGGAGTACGGGAACGTGACCGCCGACGAGCCCGCCGAGGGCGCCGCCGCGGTCGCCGACGGCGTCGAGACGGACCCCGAGATCCCGGACGAGGAGTAGTCCCGGGGCGACCCCCGGCCCGCCCGGAACACAACCTTTCTTATCCAGCAGTCCTCAGGGAGAACCATGGCAGGAGAACAGCTTGCGCTAACCGTTCTCATGGGGGTCTTCCTGGTGGGCGTCGTCGCCCTCCTCTCGCGGATGGAGGACCTGCGCACCTACACGCCGCTGGCCGGCGGGAGCGCCGGCTACGGGGACGAGACGTCCACCGCACACAAGCCCTCGGGGCTGGTGCGGTGGCTCACCACGGTCGACCACAAGGACATCGGCATCATGTACGGCATCTACGCCGTCATCGCCTTCGTCTGGGGCGGACTCGCGGTCATGCTCATGCGCGTCGAGCTGGCCACCCCGGCGATGGACGCGCTGGCCGGCATGGGCGGGGCGAACTTCTACAACGGCCTGCTCACGAGCCACGGCATCACGATGCTGTTCCTGTTCGGGACGCCCATCATCGCGGCGTTCTCGAACTACTTCATCCCGCTGCTCATCGGGGCCGACGACATGGCGTTCCCGCGCATCAACGCCATCGCCTTCTGGCTCCTCCCGCCGGCCGCGCTGCTCATCTGGGCCGGCTTCTTCCTCGCGCCCCTGACGGGCGGGAGCGTCGAGGCCGCCGCCACCTCGTGGACGATGTACACGCCGCTGTCGGCCGAGCAGGCCAACCCCGGCGTCGACCTGATGCTGCTGGGGCTGCACCTCTCGGGCGTCTCCGCGACGATGGGCGCGATAAACTTCATCGCGACCATCTTCACCGAGCGCTCGGAGAAGGTGAACTGGGCGAACCTCGACATCTTCTCGTGGACCATCCTCACCCAGTCGGCGCTCATCCTGTTCGCGTTCCCGCTGCTCGGGAGCGCGCTCATCATGCTGCTGCTCGACCGGAACTTCGCGACGGCCTTCTTCGCCGTCGACGGCGGCTCGCCCATCCTCTGGCAGCACCTGTTCTGGTTCTTCGGCCACCCCGAGGTGTACATCCTCGTGCTGCCCCCGATGGGGCTGGTATCGTGGATCCTGCCGAAGTTCTCGGGCCGGAAGCTGTTCGGCTACAAGTTCGTCATCTACTCCACGCTCGCCATCGGCGTGCTCTCGTTCGGCGTCTGGGCACACCACATGTTCTCCACGGGCATCGACCCGCGGGTCCGCGCGAGCTTCATGGCCGTCTCGTTGGCCATCGCGATACCGTCGGCGGTGAAGACGTTCAACTGGATCACGACGATGTGGAACGGGAAGCTCCGCCTGACGGCGCCGATGCTGTTCTGTATCGGCTTCGTCGCCAACTTCGTCATCGGCGGCATCACGGGCGTCTTCCTCGCCGCGATTCCCATCGACCTCGTGCTCCACGACACGTACTACGTCGTCGGCCACTTCCACTGGATCGTCATGGGGATGATCGCCTTCGCCGGCTTCGGGGCCATCTACTACTGGTTCCCCATCGTCACCGGGAAGATGTACCAGAAGACGCTCGCGAAGGCGCACTTCTGGCTCTCGGAGGTCGGCGTCGCGGTGACGTTCTTCGCGATGCTGCTGCTCGGCTACCTCGGGATGCCGCGCCGCTACGCGACCTACGAGTTCAACGGCGCCATCGCGCCGCTGGCCGAGGTGACGACGCTCCACCAGATCGCCACGGTGGGCGCGTTCATCATCATGTTCGCCCAGATCATCTGGGTGTGGAACATGGTCCAGTCGTACCTGGAGGGGCCGGTCGTCGAGGACGGCGACCCGTGGGACCTCAAGGAGACGAACCAGCACTCCCGCGAGTTCCAGTGGTTCGAGGACCAGCTCTCGCTCGACGACGGCGACGACACGCCGGCCCTGGCCGCCGACGGCGGCGACGTCGAGGCCGACGGCGGGCTCGAACCCGCCGTGCGCCGCGTCGAGGACGAGGAGTAGACCGCCCGCGTTCTCCGTTTCGCTCCGACCGCGAGCCTCAGCTGAGGCTCGTCATCACGAGGACGATACCGGTGAGGAACATCAGGGCCGCGATGCCCGCGAGGACGCCGAACAGCGCCTCCTTCTCTGTCATACGTCGCGTTGGGGACTCGCGGACAAAAGGCTAATCTTCGCGACGCCCCGAGTACGGGCGTGAGCGACACGGAACCGCGCACCGGCGGCCGGCGGCTCGTGGTGACCCTCTACGTGGGCATCGTCCTGCTCACGGCGGCCATCGGCTTCGTCATCGGCTACATCGGCCCGCAGGGGCTCGACCCCGAGCTGTACGGCTTCATCCAGCTCCCGCCGACGCCGTTCGGGATGGCGCTGTACGGCGGCGCGACTATCGCGACCATCCTCGGCGTGCTCCTCGCCGGCGTCGTCTACGTCTCCGAGAAGTACGACGACGCCGAGCCCGGTCGGTCACCGTGAACGTTTAGCACGCGGCGCGCGAGGCGCCGGTATGCGGCGCGCGCTCGCGCTCTGTGTACTCCTCGTCCTCGCCGGCTGTGGCGCCACGAGCGACGGCGGCACCGCGACCGACACCGTCACCGCGGTCGAGGTCCCCGATGACGCGACGCTAGCGCCGGGACTCGCGGAGTCGGGCGTCGAGCGACCCGACGCGCTGGCCGACGCCCACGCCGGAGTGCTCGCGGACACCTCCTACCGGCTCGTCTCGACCGAAACCGTCCGGTACGCGAACGGGACGCTCCGGGAGTCGCTGACGGTCGACCTCCGGTTGGCGGCCGACCGCGGCTACCTCGTCGACACGGCGACTGCGGGCCCGGCCGCGCCCGTCTTCCTCGGGACACCCCCCGCGAACGCGACGTTCTGGTCCGACGGGGAGACGTACCTCCGGCGGCTCTCGCGGGAGAACACCACGGTGTACAACGAGTTCGAGCCGCGCGAGGGCGGCGGGACGTGGCAGTACTGGGCGCGGACGGTTCCGTTCGGCGGCGGGACGGGCAACCCCCGCGACTTCGTCGAGGACACCTTCGCCGCGGCCGACACCCGGCTCGCGGGCCGGATCGGCGTGAACGGGTCGACGGCGTACCTCGTCGCCGCGAACGCGACGGCCGAGCCGTTCGACCCGGAGTACGCCGACCCGGGGGCGGTCTCGCTTCGCGCGACGGTGACGCGCGCGGGGCTGGTCCGGACCCTGACACTCCGCTACGAGGCGACCGCCGACGGGGAGCCGGTCGTCGTCCGGCGGACCCTCCGCTACCGGAAACTCGGGAACACGACGGCGCCGCGGCCCCCGTGGGCCGAGCGCGTCTAGAAGGCCTCGTCGAACAGCTCGGCGAGCCGTTCGGGCTTCCGGCGGCTCTCCAGCGTCTCGTGGTGGTCGCCGTCCGCGAAGGTGACGGTGGCCGGCGCGGCGTCCACGCCGAACTCGCGGCGGAAGGCGGTCACCTTCTCGCCGTTCACGCCCGCGACGGCGACGCCGTCGGGGACGAGCCCGAGCACCTCGTCGAGTTCGCCCTTCATCGCGTCGCAGGGCGCACAGTGGAGCTTCCAGACGAACACGACCGCGTCGCCGTGTTCGGCGACGAACTCGGCGTAGTCGTCGTCGGTCAGCTCCCGCATGTCCTCGGGAACGGGCGACACCGGCGCCACGTCGGCGACGATGCCGGCCATCGACACGAGGTCGTTCGGGTCGGGGACGGCGCCGCCGTCGTCGAGATACGACCGGAGCGACAGGTACGCGACCAGCTGGTCGCGCGTGATACCCAGCTCCGCGGCCTGCGACTTCGCGTCCGCGACGGACATCTCGAACAGGTCGGCGAGGGTGGCGTGGAAGCGCTCGTCGTCGATGTCCCCGTAGCTGTCGTGATAGACGCGCCGCGCCGAGTCGAACGCTTCCGTGATGGCGACGCGGCCGTCGCGCTCGACGAGCACGTCGCGCTCGCGGAGGTAGTCGTAGCGGTCCGCCGTGGTAGTGAGGTCGGCCGCCATGTTCAGACACCCAGGTACCGCTGGCGCGTCTCGTCGTCGTCGCGCAGCGTCTCGGAGTCGCCGTCGAAGACGATGCGCCCCTGGTCGATGATGTAACACCGGTCGGCGATGCTCATGGCCGCGGCGGCGTTCTGCTCGACGAGGAGGACGGTCGTCCCCGCCTCGTTGATGCGTTCGACGGCGTCCTCCACGTCCTCGATTATCTGGGGCGCGAGCCCCTCGTACGGCTCGTCGAGCATCAGCAGGTCCGGGTTCTGCCGGAGCGCGCGAGCGATGGCGAGCATCTGCTGTTCGCCGCCCGAGAGCGTCCCGGCCATCTGGTTCTGTCGCTCGTCCAGCCGGGGGAACGCCTCGTATATCTCCGAGAGCGGCCGCACGTCGCCCGAGGCCCGGACGGACCGCCCGACCGTGTTCGAGCGGTTGCGCGCCACCTGCGAGAGGTGGAGGTTCTCCTCGACCGTGAGGTTCGGGAAGACGCGCCGCTCCTCGGGGACGAGGCCGATGCCGGACATGGCCACGTCCTCGGCCGGCATCTCGGAGACCGTGTCGCCGCGGAACCGGACCGTGCCCGCCCGGACGTCCGGGGGACGCGCCCCGGCGACGGAGCGCAGCGTCGTGGTCTTGCCGGCGCCGTTCCGGCCGAGCAGGGCACACACCTCGCCCTGCTCGACTTCGAGCGAGAGCGACCGCAGGATGTGGCTCTCGTCGTAGTAGGCGTCGATGTCCTCGACCTCGAGGAGGCTCACAGCTCGACACCCCCGAGGTACGCCTCCTGGACGTCCGGGTCGCCCTGCACCTCGTCGGGGGTCGCGTCGGCGATGACGCTCCCGCGGTTCAACACGGCGATGCGGTCGGCGATGCGGAAGATTATCTCCATGTCGTGTTCGACGAGGACGATGGTGAGGCCGAGTTCGTCCTGGAGCCGCTCGACGAGGTCGACCGTCGCGTCGGTCTCCTCGGGCGACATCCCGGCCGTCGGCTCGTCCATGAACAGCAGGTCCGGCTCCGATGCCAGCGCGATACCGATCTCCAGCCGGCGCTTGTCGCCGTAGGGGAGGCTCGCGGCGTTCGTGTCGCGGTCGCCCCACAGCTCGACGGCGCGCAGCATCTCCTCGGTGGTGTCGTAGACGCCGGTGAAGGAGTCGCGCCGCTTCAGGAAGTCGAAGCGGAACGACCCCCGCTCGGCGGCCATCGCCGCCATCTGGACGTTCTCGCGGACGGTCATCTCCGGGAAGATGGACGCCGTCTGGAACGACTTCGAGACGCCCCGCTGGACGATCTCGTGCGGCTCCTGCCCGGTGATGTCGGTCCCGTCGAAGGTGACGGACCCCTCGGTCGGTTGGAGCAGGCCGGTGACGAGGTTGATGAACGTGGACTTGCCGGCGCCGTTCGGGCCGATGATGGCCCGCGTCTCGCCGGCGTCGACGGTGAGGTCGACGTCGTCCACGGCGGTCAGGCCGCCGAAGCGTTTCGTGAGTCCGTGGGTTTCGAGAATAGCCATGTCAGTCGTCACCCCCGGTCTCCTCGACGTCCTCGACCGGGCGGGGGCCGTCGCCGGTCGGGGACTCGGTGCCGAACCGCTCGGCGATGCGCTCGCCGAGCGAACTCAACGCGCCGTAGATGCCGTCCGGGAAGAAGGCGACCACGAGCACGAACGCCAGCCCGAGCAGGAGCCGCCACAGCGACCCGATCTGGAAGTCGATGATCGGGATGGTGATGCCCTGCACGACCAGCGCGATGTACTCGAAGACGACGGCGCCAAGCAGCGGGCCGGCGAGCGAGCCGACCCCGCCGAGCGCGGTCATGATGACGAAGTCGCCCGAGACGATCCAGTACAGGGTCGCGTTCGGGTGGACCGTGAGGCCGGCCTTCGAGAGCGCGTAGATGCCGCCGCCCGCGCCCGCGAACACTCCCGAGAGAACGAACGCCATCAGCTTGTAGCGGAACACGTCCATCCCGATGAACGCGACCCGCTGTTCGTTCTGCCCGATAGCCTTGAGGATGAGCCCGTACGGCGACTTGATGATGCGGTGGGCGGTCACGATGGCCGCCACGCCGATGAGCGCGGTCAGGACGTAGCCGACCGTCACGTCGAGCCCGTCCGTCAGGGTGAGCGTCAGCCCCGTCAGGTCGAAGAACAGGTCCGACAGCGAGTCGCTCGTCGGCACCGCGCCGGCGATCTCGGCACCGCCCGGCACCGCGAAGGGCGTGTAGCCGTCGTCGCCGTTCGTCAGCCACGCGCCGGGGCCGAACGCGTAGAAGTACAGCATCTGCCCGAACGTCAGGGTCAACACGGCGAAGTAGACGCCCGAGCGCCGGATGGACAGGAAGCCGATGGGCCACGCCAGAAGCGTCGCGGCGACCACCCCGACGAGGATGGCGAGCACGGGGCTCGCGACCACCTCGTTCGAGAAGATGCCCGCCGCGTACGCGGCCGCGCCGAACAGCGCCGCGTGACCGAACGACAGGAGGCCGGTGTAGCCGAGCAGGAGGTTGTAGCCGACCGCGACGATGCCGAACGCGAGGATGAGCGTCGGCAGGCCGACGAAGCCGCCCAGCCCGACCCCGATGAGGTCGTCGAAGACGCCCAGCACGTCGATGAGCAGGAACGGCATCGCCAGCAGCCCGACGAGCGAGACGACGGCGACGAACCGCTCGCTGTGTTTCGCCGCGACGAGCCGGTCGACGAGGTTCGGGTCCGCCGTCGCGGTCCCGCCGTCCGTCCGCGCGTCGTCGCTCATTCGCCCACCTCCACGCTCCCGAACAGCCCCTCGGGCCGGACGAGCAGGAAGACGGCGACGAAGCCGAACAGCACGATCTGTGACCACTGGGGCGCCTGGAACTGGAACACGGCGGCGACCATCCCGAGGACGATGCCCCCGACGATGGCGCCGACGACGCTGCCCGCGCCCCCGACGACGACCGTCAGGAAGGCGGGGACGAGCGCGTTGTTCGTGCCGATACCGGGCGCCACGTCGATGATGGTGCCGCCGACGAGGCCGGCGAGACCGGCCAGCGCCGCGCCGACCCCGAACACCAGCGCGTACGAGCGGGTGATGTCGATACCGAGCAGCCGGACCATCTCGGAGTCGCGGGTGCCGGCCTTCACGACCATCCCGAAGTCCGTGCGCTCGATGACGAGGTACGTCGCCCCGATGAGCAGGAACGTCAGGCCGATGACGACGAACCGCCAGCGCGGGTACTGCCCCACGAAGGGGATGTTCGCCTGCCCGGAGACGACGACCCCGAACAGCTCCTCGGGGGCGTAGCTGGAGAACGGCTGCGAGCCGATGAGCTGTCGCGCCAGCTCCTCGACGATGAGCGCCAGCCCGAACGTGAGGAGCAACTGCTCGACCTCGCTGCGGTCGTACAGCGGCCGCGCGACGAACCGTTCCATCGCCACGCCGATGGCGAACATCAGTATCGGCGTGACGACGAGCGCGACGAGGAAGCTGCTGCCTATGCCGAACGCGGTCGGGTCGGCGACGATGCCGGCGAGCGCGCCCTCCTGAACGGATATCTCGCGGACGACGAGCAGCCCCGTGTACGCGCCGACGAGGTACAGCGCCCCGTGGGCGAGGTTGAGGAACTGCATCGTGCCGAGGATGATGGTCAGTCCGATACCCAACAGCGCGTAGATAGCCCCCTGCTGGAGGCCGGTGATGAGGATACCGGCGACGTCTACCACGCCGCGGTCACCTCCGCGGGGGACGAGCGTTCCGGTCGGTCGCGCCGGCCGGTCGGGGGCGAACCGTCGATGTCGAGGGGTGTAGTGAGAGACATATGTCGTGGAGGCGGGCCTCGGCGCTCAGTTGTCCTCGTCGCCGTAGGTGCCCAGTTCGCAGTTCGCGGCCGGTCCCGCGTCACACGCGTAGCCCGCGGTGTCGCGGTCCGTGGTCCCGACGACGGACAGCAGCGCGTCGTCGGTCTGTTCCTCCACGGGCAGGCCCTCCACGACGTACACGTCGCGCATCGACTGGTGGTCGCAGGCGCGCGCCTCCGCCTCGCCGATGCCGGTGTTGCTGTACGTCTGGTCCTCCATTTCGCGGATGACCTCGGGCGGGTAGAACGTCTCCGCGCGCTCGACGGCCGCGGCGTACCGCATCGTCGCGGAGTACGCCAGCCGGGCCGCGTACGACGGGGCCGTCCCCTCCGCCTCGCGGTACGCCTCGGTGAAGGCGTTCGAGTACTCGTTGTCCACCTGCCAGTTCCAGTCGACGGTGCCGAGCACGCCGTCGATGTTGTCGCTCGCCGCGTTGGCCGCGATCTTGTCGTACAGCGGGACGACGATCTCCATGTCGTCGTCGAGGCCGGCGTCGAACGCCGCCGGGATGGAGTTCGCCGCGTCCGCGCCGAAGTGGATGAGCAGCAGTACGTCCGTCTCCTCGCGCGGCACGTCCTGCATGTACGGCGAGAAGTCCGAGGTGCCGAGCGGCGTCGGCGCCGCCTCCACCTGGTTCCAGCCTCGCTCCTCGAGGAACTCCTTCATCGAGTCGCGGTTCGAGGTCCCCCACGTGTAGTCCGCGTACATCGAGTAGAAGTTCTGGTCCTCGCCGAACTGGTCGACGAGGATGGGCGCCAGCGCCTTCCCCGTCATGTACGCGTTGTGCATCTCGCGGAAGCCGTACCGGACGCAGTCGGCCCCCTGGGTCGCGTTCGAGTGGGTCAGACAGGACATGAACTGCACGCGCTCCTGTTGACACAGCTTCTGCTGGGAGATGGCGACCGACGAGGAGACCCCGCCGGTTATCATGATGGCCCCGTCCGACCGTATCATCTGCGTCGCCGACTCCTCGGCCGTGGCCGGGTCGGTCGCGGTGTCGCCCGACACCGAGGTCACGGTCTTGTCGAGGATACCCCCCGACGAGAGGTCGTCCCACATATCGACCCAGCCGCCGCCGTTGTTGAGGTGTTCGACCGCGAGGTTGTACGCCCGCAGTTCGTCGTTCCCCTCGGAGGCGTACGCCCCCGACTGGGGGACGTTGAACCCGAGCGTCACCTCGTCGCCCTCGACCGGGTAGTTCCCGAGTTCGGGGTACTCCGAGGAGCCGCCGCCGCCCCCGATACAGCCCGCGAGGCCGGCGATGCCCGCCGCCCCGGCACCCTTCAGTACGTCACGTCGTTCCATGGTGTTCTGACTCACGCCAGAGGTTGCCAGGAACTAATGGTACATAAACGACCGATATAATTATCCCAAGCCAGCGGGAGGAAGCCGCGAACGGACGGTTTCCGTCCGCGCCGGCGCGTCGCTCGCGGGCGCGCGGACGGCGTCGAGAACGGGAAGGGTCGGGCCGGTCAGTCGCCGTGGACCTGTTCGCGGATGCGCTCCGGAACGGAGGGGTCCCGCAGCGTCGTCGTGTTACCCAGTTCGTCGCCGTTGGAGATGTTCTCCAGCAGGCGGCGCATTATCTTCCCCGAGCGCGTCTTCGGGAGGTCGTCCACGAAGACGACGTTCGCGGGGCGGGCGAACTTCCCGATCTCCTCCTCGACGGCGGCGATTATCTCGGCTTTCACCTCGTCGCTCTCCTCGATGCCCTCGCGGAGAACGACGTACACGTCCGGCACCTCGCCCTTCTCGGCGTCCTCGCGGGCGGCGACCGCGGCCTCGGCGACCTTCTCGACCTCCGAGACGGCGGATTCGAGCTCCATCGTCCCGAGGCGGTGGCCGGCGACGTTCATCACGTCGTCGAGCCGACCGAGCACGCGCCAGTACCCGTCCTGTGCCTGGACGGCCCCGTCGCCCGCCTTGTAGTTCCAGTCGCGCCAGTCGTCGGAGTCGGTGTCCGAGAAGTCCGCCCAGTAGGTGTCGATGAACCGCTCGTCGTTGCCGTAGACTGTCTGGAGCATCGACGGCCACGGCTTCTCGATTATCAGGTTCCCGGCCTGTCCGCTCGCCTCCGGCAGTTTGTCGCCCGAGTCGTCCACGAGCGCGGGTTCGATGCCCGGACACGCCTTCCCGGCGCTCCCGGGCTTCATGTCCTCCAGCGCGGGGAGGTTCGTGATGAGGTGGCCGCCCGTCTCCGTCTGCCACCACGTGTCCACGATGACGGCGTCCTCGTCGCCGATGTGCTTGTAGTACCACAGCCACGCCTCCGGCTGGATCGGCTCGCCGACCGTCGTCATGTGCCGGAAGTCGAAGTCGTACTCCTCGGGGTACTCCTCGCCCCACTTCATGAACATCCGCACCGCGGTCGGGGAGGTGTGGAAGATGTCCACGTCGTACCGCTCCGCTATCTCCCAGATACGGCCCTTGTGCGGGTAGTCGGGCGTGTCCTCGTACATCACGCTCGTCGTGCCGAGCGCGAGCGGGCCGTAGACGATGTAGGAGTGGCCCGTAATCCAGCCGATGTCCGCGGCACACCAGTAGGTGTCCTCCGGCTTGATGTCGAGGACGTTCTTCGAGGTTGCGGCCGCATACGCGAGATACCCCCCGGTGCGGTGTTGACACCCCTTCGGCTTGCCGGTGGTCCCCGAGGTGTACATCAGGAAGAGCGGGTCCTCGGCGTCGCGCGACACCGGCTCGACCCGCTCGCGCTCGTGCTCGGCGAGCAGGTCGTCAACGGGCGTGTAGTCGTCCGAGACGTCGGCGTTCGGCTCGTCGTGGCGGTAGTGGACGAGCACTTCGGGGTCGTTGTCGGCCGACTCGACCCCCTCGTCGGCCTTCTCGATGTGGTCGAGGAACTCGCCGCGGCGGTAGTAGCCGTCGATGGTGACGACGTAGTCGGAGTCGGCGGAGTCGACGCGCTCGGCGAGCGCCTGCGCCGAGAAGCCGGCGAAGACGACGGAGTGGGGCGCGCCGATGCGGGCACACGCCAGCATCGTGACCGGGAGGGCGGGCACCATCGGGAGGTGGACGGTGACCACGTCGTCCTCCTCGACGCCGATCGAGCGGAGGGCGGCGGCCATCTCGTTGACCCGGACGTAGAGGTCCTGATACGTGATGTTCTCCTGCTCGCCGTCCGAGCCCTCCCACAGCAGGGCCGTCTGGTTCTTCCGCTCGTCGAGGTGGCGGTCGACGCAGTTGTAGGAGGCGTTGAGCTTGCCGCCGACGAACCACTCGAAGAAGGGCGGGTTCGAGCCGTCGAACGTCTCGTCCCAGCGCTCGTCCCAGTCGAGGAGTTCGGCGTAGCGGTCGAACCCCTCGGGGAACTCCCCCACCTCGTCGTGGATGGCCGGGTCCGTGGCGTTCGCCTGCCCGACGAACTTCGATGGCGGGCGGAAGTAGTCCTGCTCCCGGAGCCGTGCTTCCAGTTGCACGTCGGTATCGTCTGACTCGGACATGCTACCCGCTACCACCTACAGGAGTATATTAATCACGCCACCTAACTATCCCAACTCCCGGCCGACGACGGCCCGCGCTACGTCTCGCCGTCGAAGAAGGCCGCGAGGAGCTTCCGCTGAGCGCGGCGCAGGTGGTTGTGGAGCGTCGGCGAGGAGACGCCGATGGAGTCGGCCAGTTCCTCGGCGGTCGAGCCGCGCGGCCAGTCGAAGTAGCCGGCGTGGTAGGCGGCCTGCAACACCGAGCGCTGCCGGTCGGTGAGCCGCTCCTCCAGCGCCTGCTGGAACTCCGTCGGCGTCCGCACCGAGCGCTCGACCTCGCGCTTGGCGACGAGGCGCACGCCCGGGAACCGCTCGGCGACCCCCTCCACGAGGTCGCGGACGTCCGCGTTCGGGGCCGTCTCGCAGGTGAGCCGCGCCGCGCCCTCCTCCGCCCCGAGGTCGGTGACGTGTGCCCCGCGCGCGATGAGCTCCCCGAGCAGGGAGTCGCCGGGCGCGGTCACCTCCAGCAGCGAGGCGTCGCTGGCCGCGGCGATGAGTCGCGCCGATTCGGCGGCGTCGCCGAAGTGGTCCAGCGCCGCCTCGGTCGGCACCCCCTCGACGGAGACGTAGTAGAGCAGGGCGTCGCCGTCGAGCGGCACCAGCCCCTCGACGGAGAGCGCACAGCCGAGCGTCGCGGAGGCCCCGACGAACAGCGAGTCGCGGTCGGTGCTCCGCAGTTCGAGTTCGAGCACGGCGTCCGCGAGCAGGAGCCGCTTCCACTCGACGGCCGCGAGCGTCTCGGCGGCCCATCCCCCGAAGGCGGCGAGCGCCCGCCGCTCGTAGTCCCCGGGGTCGCCCGCGGGCGCGACCACGAGCACACCGTAGCCCGTGTCGCCGGCCGAGAGCGGCACGGCGACGAGCGGGTTCGGCCCGTCGCGGACGGTCGTCCGGTCGTCGGTCGCCGCGGCCGCCGCGAACGCCGCGGCGTCCTCGGGCGGCTCCGTCCCGCCCGCATCCACGACGGGCTCGGCGCCGGTCTCGACCGGCGCGTCGAACGCCCACGCCCCCCGGTAGGCGTCGCCCTCGACCAGCCCCGAGCAGGCCCGCGAGAGGACCCCCGCCCGCGTCGAGCCGGCGTCGAGCGATTCCCCGACGGCGAGCACCCGCGACTGGACGGCGTCGAGCCGTCCACCGCTCGGCCGGTCCGAACGGTCGTCGCCGGGGTCGAACACCGCGAGGAAGCCGGTCGGTCGGGGAGTGCCGCCGACCGCCGAGACGGCGAGCGTCCCCTCGGCCGCGTCGCCGTCCGGGGCGAGGACGGCACGGCCCCGCCAGGTCTCGCCGGACAGCGCCGTCTCCCAGAGGCCGGCGGTGTCGTCGACGGCGACCAGCTCCGCGAGGTCGCGGCCGGCCGGCGCCCCGTCCGTCAGGGCCGCGAACCGGTCGGTCGCGCGCTCGACCCCGCCGTCGGCGTCGAGCAGCAGCGCGGGCCGGTCGAGTGCGTCGAACGCGGCCCGGAACCGGTCGTCGCCCGCCGCGCCCGCCCGGGCGAACGCCGCCGCGACGGTACCGCGCCCCACGTCCGCGGGGTCGTCGGCGATGCCGTCGAGCCGTCGCCAGCCGCCGACCGTCATCACGACGGCGGGCGGCACGCCCCGGCGGAGCTGTGTCCGCGCGAAGTGGCGTCGCAGGTCCGCGGTGGATGCGTCCGCGAGCGGGTCGCCCTCGCCGTCGGCCGCCTCGGCCGCGGTCTCGCCGACGAGCATCTGGAGCCGGCGCGCGCTCACCGCGAACACCGGCTCGTCGTCGCCGCGGCCGTTCGACGCGACGTAGCGGTCGAGGTCGCGCTTCACCTCCCCGGGGAGGTAGGCGTCGCGGCCGCCGCCGTCGCCGTCGCGAACCGCGATGAAGTAGTGGAGCGCGCCCTCGTGGACGCGCGCCGTCACGTCCGCCGGGCGGAGGCGAGCGGCCTCCCCGGGTGTCAGACCCGCCTCGCCGCAGAGCCGTATCGCGAGTCGGCGCCGGTACGTGTCGGCCGCGCGCCGCAGCCGCTCGTAGTCCGCCGCGTCGAGCCCCCCGGCCCCCTGTGTCCGCCCCATCGGTTCGCAGGATTGTCACAACGCGAAATAAAACTACCGGCGAAACGCGCCCGAAGTAACGCGCGAGCCCCCTCGCTGCCGTTGTGGCCGTCATACACGCGCGAAAGTCGTTTCGGAAACTCGCGAGAGGGCGAAACTCAGCCGTCGTCCACGACCGTCTCTATCTCGCCGACCGTCTCGGGGTTGCGCAGCGCGGAGGTGTCGCCGTACTCCTCGCCGTCCGCGATGGCCCCGAGCAGGCGGCGCATTATCTTCCCCGAGTGGGTCTTCGGGAGGTCGGGGGTGAAGACGATGGCGCCGAAGCGGGCGGTCGGCCCGAGTCGTTCGGCGACGTGGTCGGCGATGCGCTCGCGCATGGCCGCGTCGCCGGAGCGGCCCCGCTCCGTGCAGACGTAGGCGACGGCGGTGCCACCGCGCTCGCTCGACTCGACGACCGCGGCCTCGGCGACGCCGTCCGTCTCGATGACGGCGCTCTCGAGCGTCGCCGGGCCGAAGGCGGTGTTGCCGACCGTGACGGTGTCGTCCTCGCGCCCGAGGAAGGTGACGTAGCCGTCGCCGTCCACGACCGCGCGGTCGCTCGTCACGTAGAGCCAGTCGTCGCCCGCGCCGCCCGCCTCGCGCGCGAGCGAACGGGACATCCCGGGCCACGGCGTCGTCACGGCGAGGTGGCCGGGGTCGCCCTCGGCCACGGGGTCGCCCTCGCGGTCCACGGCGGCGACGTCGACGCCGGGGACCGCGGGGCCGGCGCTTCCGGGCTTCATGTCGTCGACCCCCGGGACCGTCGAGACGAGCACGCCGCCCGTCTCCGTCTGCCACCAGGTATCGACGACCGGGCACTCGCGGCGCCCGACGTGGTCGCGGTACCAGTTCCACGCCCGCGGGTCGATGGGCTCGCCGACCATCCCGAGGAGGCGGAGCGAGGAGAGGTCGTGGCTCGCCGGGTACTCCTCGCCCCACTTCATGAACGCGCGGACGGCCGTCGAGGCCGTGTAGAAGGTATCGACGCGGTGGCGCTCGACGAGGCCCCACAGCCGGTCCTTCGCCGGCTGGTCGGGCGCGCCCTCGTACAGCAGGGTGGTCGCGCCGAGCGCGAGCGGCGCGTACACCATGTAGGAGTGGCCGGTGATCCACGCCGCGTCGGCGGCACACCAGTGGGTGTCCGTCGGCTTGATGTCGAGGACCGAGTGGCCGGTCCACGCGACGTGGGCGAGGTAGCCGCCCGTCGTGTGGGTCACCCGCGAGGGTTCACCCGTCGTCCCCGAGGTGTAGATGACGAACAGCGGGTCCGTCGCGTCGCGGGCGACGGGTGCGACGGTCTCGCCGCGGTGGCCGTCGAGCAGGTCCTCGTAGCGGCGGTGGTCGTCGCTCAGGTAGACGCCGTCGTCAAGCCGGCCGACGACGACCGTCTCCACGGCGTGGTCGACCGCCATCCGGGCGTTGTCCGCGGTCGTGAGCTGATTGACGGCGTTCCCCCGCCGGTAGTAGCCGTCGCAGGTGACGAGGTATCCGGACTCGGTTCGGCGCAGTCGGGCCGCGAGTTCGTCCGCCGAAAAGCCGGCGAAGACGACGTTGTGGAGCGCGCCCAGCCGCGCACAGGCGAGCATCGTCACGACGAGTTCGGGGACGTTCGGGAGGTAGGTGGTGACCACGTCGTCCGCCTCGACCCCGAGGTCGCGCAGCGCGGCGGCGGCCTCGTTCACCTCGCGGTGGAGGTCGAGGTAGGTGTAGGTGCGGGCGTCGCCGGTCGCGCCCTCCCAGCGGAGCGCGACCCGGTTCTTCCGCTCCTCGAGGTGGCGGTCGAGACAGTTCGCGGCCGCGTTGAGCCGCCCGTCGGCGAACCACTCCAGGCCGCCGTCGTCGCGCAGCACCGTCTCGTACTCGCGGTCCCAGTCCAGCAGGTCGGCGGCGCGCGCCCACGCCTCGACGCCCTCCTCGGCGAACTCCTCACGGATACCCGCCGTGACGTTCGCGCTCCCGACGAAACCCGACGGGGGCGCGACGCGGTCGCCGCGCCCCGGCTCGTTGTCCGTCCCCATTCCGTTACGGGAACCGCTTTGGCGAACCGGCGTATAAGCGTTCTGTCGAGCCCGTCACGCGAGCCCGATCTTCTCGGAGTACTGGCCGTACTGCTCGGAGAACGTCTCCATCACCTCGCCCATCGTCGCGTACGCCTTCACCGCGTCGACGATGAACGGCATCACGTTCTCGTCGTTCTCGATGGCGTCCGCGAGGTCGTCGAGGCGTGCCTCGACCTCGTCGTCGTCGCGCTCGCGCTTGACGCGGGCGAGCCGGTCGAGCTGCGTCTCCTGGGTGTCCTCGTCCACGTGGAGGATGTCGATGTCCGGGTCCTCGTCGATGGTGTAGTCGTTGACCCCGACGACGGTCTCCTCGCCCGCGTCCACGCGCTTCTGGTACTCGTAGCTCGCCTCCTGTATCTCGCGGTGGAAGTAGCCCTGGTCGATGCCGTCGAGGACGCCGTCGCGGACGGAGCCGTCGCCGATGTCGCGTATCTCCTCGATGTACGCGAGTATCTCCGACTCCATCTCGTCGGTGAGCTTCTCGACGGCGAACGAGCCCCCGAGCGGGTCGACGATGTCGCCGACGCCGGACTCCTCGGCGAGTATCTGCTGGGTGCGCAGCGCGACCCGAACCGCCTCCTCGGAGGGGAGCGCGAGCGCCTCGTCGTAGCTGTTCGTGTGGAGGCTCTGGGTGCCGCCGAGCACCGCCGCGGTCGCCTGTAGCGTCGTGCGGACGACGTTGTTGAGCGGCTGTTGGGCGGTGAGCGACTGGCCGGCCGTCTGGGTGTGGAACTTCAGCCGCTTCGACTCGGGCTTCTCGGCGTCGTACCACTCGTCCATCAGGCGGGCGTAGACGCGGCGCGAGGCGCGGAACTTCGCCACCTCCTCGAAGACGGAGTTGTGGGAGTTGAAGAAGAAGGAGAGCAGCGGGGCGAACTCGTCCACGTCGAGGCCGCGCTCCATCGCGTCCTCCACGTAGGCGAAGCCGTCGGCGAGGGTGAACGCCGCCTCCTGGGCCGCCGTCGAGCCGGCCTCGCGGATGTGGTAGCCCGACACGGAGACGGGGTGGATACCGGGCGTCTCCGCGACGGCGTACTCGATGGTGTCCGTCACCACGTCGAGGGAAGGGCCCGGCGGGATGACCCACTCCTTCTGCGCGATGAACTCCTTGAGCATGTCGTTCTGGAGGGTGCCGCGTATCTCCGTGCGGTCGATACCCTTCCGGTCGGCGAGCGCGACGTACATCGCGTAGATCACGGCCGCGCTCGGGTTGATGGTGAAGGAGGTCGAGACCTCGCCGATGTCGATGCCGTCGAACAGCACCTCCATGTCGGCGAGCGTGTCGACGGCGACGCCCTCCTTGCCGACCTCGCCGTCGGACATCGGGTGGTCGGAGTCGAGCCCCATCAGCGAGGGCATGTCGAACGCGACCGAGAGGCCGGTCTGCCCCTCGTCGATGAGGTAGTGGAACCGCCGGTTCGTCTCCTCGGCGGTCCCGAAGCCCGCGAACTGCCGCATCGTCCACGTCCGGCCGCGGTACATCGTCGGGTACGCCCCCCGGGTGTACGGCTCCTCGCCGGGAAAGCCGAGGTCCTCCTCGTAGTCGAGGTCCGCCACGTCCTCGGGGGTGTAGAGGCGGTCGACCTCGTGGTTCGAGACGGTCGCGAAGCGGTCCTTCCGCTCGCCGTACTCCAGGTACTCCGAGAGGGTCTCGTCCTCCCACTCCTCGCGGGACTCGCGTATCGCCGCGAGTTCCTCCTCGTCGAACATGGACCCGGCTACGGTGAGCCGCCTAAAGAAGCTTTAGCAAGGCTTGCCGGTGTTACTCCTCCTGGAGCCGCTTCGTCGTCTCCACGAGCGGGTGGTGTGCGTAGTCGACCTCCTCGATGTCGGCCACCGAGTCGAGGCCCTCCTTGCGGGCCGTCTCGGCCATCCCCAGTTCCACCGGCTCGTCGAGCACGATGACGTACGCGTCCATCTCCTCGATGCCGAGCCGGTGGGCCGCCTTCACGCGGTGGTGGCCGTCCGCGAGCAGGAGGCGGCCGTCGCCGCCCGGCCCCCGGCGGACGGGGCTGTCGATGACGACGAGCGGCTCCGCGAGCCCGTTCTCCAGCTCGTAGCTGCGGCCCTCCAGTTCGTCCGTGTACACCTTGCTCTGGGTCGGCGTCAGATCGGCGAGCCTCACGGTTCGGCGCTCCTCGCGCGTCCCCACGTCGTGGATGTTCGTCAGCGTCTTCATGAGCTTCGCCACCTTGTCCGGGGTCGCGCGCTCTATCTGGGAGCGCACCACGTCGGCGTTCGAGATGATGCCAACGAGGTTCCCCGCGTCGTCGACGACGGGGAGCCGCTGGATGCCCGACCGGAGGATGACCCGCGCGGCGTCGGTTATCTTCATGTCCGGGTGGGCGACGATGATGTCGTCGGTCATCACGGTGAAGATGGGCGCCTCGTCGTCGGCGAGCAGCAGGTCGCGCGCCGTGATGAACCCCTCGACGCGCCGGCCGCTCGTCACCGGGAACCCCGAGTGGGTCTCCTCGCTCTCGGCGATGCGGCGGGCCACCTCCGCGACGGTGTCGTCCGGCGAGACGGTCGCCACGTCCCGCGTCATGTAGTCGCGGACCTCGGGCTTGCCGTCGAGCGTCCCCTGTGCCATGCCCCGAGCGAGGACGGCGGCGCGCAAAAACCCCGCGCCCCGTCAGTCGCCGTCGCCGCGCTCGGGCGAGCGGTCGAGCGTGCCGAGGTACTCGCCGTCGGCGTACACGGCTCGTGCCGCGGTGTTTTCCCCTACGCCGAGCGTCTCGAAGAAGCGGTCCGTGATGACGCCGCGGATGACCTCGTCGGTGTCCTCCTCGTCGTCCGCGAGCCCGCCGACGGGTATCTGGGCGCCCGCCATGTCGGCGTGGCCGCCCGCGGAGCCGATCTGTCCGAACGCCTCGCGGAGCGCCTCCCCGAGGTCGAGGTCCGTCCCGCGTGCGCGCGCGGACACGAACACGGTGTCGTCGACCGTCCCGAAGACGAGCGTCGTTGTCACCCCCTCCAGCCCGAGCAGCTGGTCCGCCGCCTGTGCGAGCGCGTCGCGGTCGCCGATGTCGCCGACGTAGGTCGTCACCACGTCCTCGCGCACGTCGCGGGCGGTGATGGCGCGCGCGAGTATCTCGTACGTCTCGACGCTGACGCTGGGCGATTCGATGCGTTCGAGCATCGCGGCGTCGGCGTGCGGGACGAGATACGCCGCCGCGTCGAAGTCCTCGCCGGCGACCTCCCGCGAGAAGTCCCGGGTGTCGACCTGGATGCCGAACAGCAGGGCGGTAGCGAGCGACGGCGTCGGCTCGATGCCGAGCTTCCGGAGGTAGCCCGTGAGGAGCGTCGAGGTCGCGCCCACGTCCGAGCGGAGGTCCACGAACCGCGCCTCGACGGGTGCGCGCGGCGGGTGGTGGTCGATGACCACGTCCACCTCGGTGTCCTCCGGGAGCTGGTCGTTCACCCCGGGCCGGGAGTGGTCCACGAGCGCGACGGAGCCGAACCGCGAGAGGTCCTCGTCGGGGTCGAGTTCGGTCAGTTCGAACTCAAGCAGGTTCACGAGCGCGCGGTTCTCCTGGTGGTTGATGTCCCCGAAGTAACACGCCTCCGCGGGCGTTCCGGCGCGTTCCGCGACGTGTTTCAGCGCGACGGCGCTGGCGATGGCGTCGGGGTCGGGGTTGTCGTGGGCGATGACGGCGAGCGGGGCGGCGGCGTTCCGCAGGACGCGCTTCAGCCGGCGGGTGCGGAGGCCGGCGTCGCCGACCCGCTCCATGAGGAACTCCGATATCTCCGCGCGGGGGTCGACCACGTCGTCCGCGACGGCGGTGAGCGCCGTCATGTCCGCGTCCGTCGGGGCGCGGCCGGCGAACGCGAACAGCCGCGCGTCGGGGTACCGCTCGGCGGCGACGCGGACGGCCGCGCGGTTGCGGGCGGGGTCGTCGCTCCCGACGATGACCGTCTCGGGGTCGAAGGGGACCTCCGCGAGCACGTCTGGGTCCGTCGGGTCGCCGCGGGTGGCGGCGATTCCGTCCGACCGAAGGGTTTCGACGCGGTGTTCGTCGGTCGTCACGACATGGACGCGGCCGTTCCCCGCGACGGCGAGGCGGCGGCCGACCGACCCGCACCCCAACACGAGCCGGGATGGCATATCCCGAGCTACCGCGGCCACGCGGTAAAAGCCACCGTTCGGGCGGGCCGACGGCTCCCCGGGAGGAGAACGTGGAGAACGCGACCGTCTCAGAAGAAGACGGCCGCGGCGTCGAACGCGATACCGGAGAACAGCCCGAGCGCGGGCAGCAGGACGACGGTGGCGACGGCCGCCGCGATGACGGCCGCGTACAGCGTCGCCGGGTAGGAGGACACGTCGACGCCCTCGGCCGGCTCCTCTATCCACATCGCCTTGACGACGCGGCTGTAGTAGAACAGCGACAGGGCGCTGTTCACCGCGCCGACGAGGGCGAGCCACCAGACGCCGGCGTTGACCGCGCCGGCGAAGAGGTAGTACTTCGAGACGAAGCCGCCGCCGACCGGGAGGCCGGCGAGCGAGAACATGAAGACGGTCATCGCCACGCACGCCAGCGGCGCGCGCGTCGCGAGGCCGTTGTAGTCCTCGAAGGTGCGGCCGACGCCCCAGTACTCGGCCAGCGCGATGAACAGGAACGCGCCGGTGTTCATGAAGCCGTAGACGAGCAGGTGGATCATCCCCGAGCCGAGGACGATGTCCGCGTTCCCGGTGCCGGTGAGCGCGGCCAGCCCGATGAGGACGTAGCCGGCGTGGCCGACCGACGAGTACGCGAGCATCCGCTTGACGTTCTCCTGGGTCGCCGCGGCGAAGTTGCCGAGCGTCATCGTGACGACGGCGAGTATCTGCACCGCGAGCACCCAGTCGATGGCGCCGACGACGCTCCCGATGGGGAACGCGACGACCATCACGCGGAAGGCGAGCGCGAAGCCGGCCGCCTTCGAGGCCGAGGAGATGAACGCCGAGACGGGCGCGGGCGCCCCCTCGTAGGCCTCCGGCGCCCAGAAGTGGAACGGGACGGAGGCGGTCTTGAACGCGAAGCCGCCAAGCACCATCAGCACGCCGACGCCGAGCACGCCGGGCAGGCCGGAGCCGCCGACCGCGGTCGCCACGTCCGAGAGCAGCAGCGACCCGGTCGCGCCGTACACCAGCGAGATGCCGTACGCGAACACCGCCGACGAGAGCGCGCCGATGAGGAAGTACTTCAGCCCCGCCTCGACGCTGCCGCGGTCCTCCTTGAGGAAGGAGACGAGCGCGTACGAGGGGAGCGACGCGAGTTCGAGGGCGACGAAGCCCACCGCGAGCGACCCCGCGGAGGCCATCAGGCTCATCCCCGTCGCCGCCAGCAGCAGCAGGATGTAGTACTCCGCCTGGTAGCGGAGGTCCTGCAGGTAGTCGTAGCTCGCGAGCGCGACGAGCGCCGTGACGCTGCCGAAGATGAACTGGAAGAACAGCGCCATGTCGTCGACGACGAGCTGGCCGCCGTACACCTCGGTCGCGGGCGAGCCGACGCCCGAGACGAGATACACCGCGGCGACGCCCATCGAGGCGAGCGAGCCGACGAACGCGATGCCCGCCAGCACGGGGTTGTTGCTCGAATCGGGGTCGATGCTGTCGAACGCGAACAGGACGAGCGCGGTCACGGCCAACACGAAGGTCGGCGCGACGGCCGCGAGTGGGGGTTCTATCGCCATCAGGGAACACCTCCGTAGGTCGCCGCGACCTCACCGCCGGTTTCGAGGACGGGTTCGGTCGCGTCGAGTATCATGTCGAACGCGAGGTCGTACGGGAACGTGCCCAGCGCGATGATGAAGGCGATGAGCACGAGCAGCGGCACCACGTCGTGGACCGCCGCGGGGACGACCTCGTAGTCGGTCTCCGAGCGGAACGGGCCGAACAGCGTGCGCTGCATCGACCACAGCAGGTAGCCGGCCACGATGACGATACCGAACATCGCCACGGCCGTGAATATCGGCGCGCCGGCGAAGGCGGCGCCGAACGAGCCGACGAAGACGAAGAACTCGGCCGCGAAGCCGGCCATCAGCGGCAGGCCCATGTAGGCGAACGCGCCCGCGATGAACGCGCCGACCGTCACGGGCATCTTGTCCGCGAGTCCGGACATGTCCCCGACCGTACGCGTGTGCGTCGTGTTGTAGATGACGCCGACGCAGGCGAACAGCAGGCCGGAGATGAGACCGTGGCTCACCATCTGGAACGTCGCGCCGCCGACGCCGTACAGCGTGTAGGCGACGAGGCCGAGCGTGACATACCCCATCGACGAGACGGACGAGTACGCGACGATGCGCTTGAGGTCCGACTGCGCCAGCGCGAGCAGCGCGCCGTAGATGATGGATATCACGCCGAGCAGGGCGATGGGCACCGCGAGCGCCGCCGCCTGCTCGGGCAGCATGGTGAAGTTGAACCGGAGCAGCGCGTACGTTCCCATCTTCAGGAGGACGCCCGCCAGCATCACCGACGCCGGGGTGGGAGCCTCGACGTGGGCGTCCGGGAGCCACGTGTGGAACGGGACGACGGGCACCTTCACCGCGAAGCCGATGAACATGGCGACGAACGCGAGCGTCGCCACCTGTCCGGCCGACAGCAGGCCGAGCGAGCCGAGTTCGTCGGCGCGCAGCGCCTGCGCGATGGCCGGCAGATCGAGCGAGGAGATCGAGTCGCCCAGCCCGAACACCAGCCCGAAGAAGCCGATGAACATCACGATGGAGGCGATGTTGGTGTAGACGAAGAACTTGATCGCCGCGTACTTGCGGCGGGCGCCGCCCCAGACGCCGATGAGGAAGTACATCGGCACGAGGACGGCCTCCCAGAAGACGAACCAGACGAGGAAGTCGAGCGCGCCGAAGACGCCGATGAGCGCCGCCTCCATGAACAGCATCAGCCCGTAGAACTGGCTGTGGCGCTCGTCGATGGGCGTCCACGACGCCAGTATCGCGAGCGTGGTGAGCAGCGCCGACAGGACGACGAGCGGCATCGAGATGCCGTCGAGGCCCATGTGCCACGTCACGTCGTAGCGGCCGAGCGTCAGCCACGCGTACTGCGACTCGAAGGCGATGTCGCCGCCGAGCAGCGCGTTGCCGGCCCCGTCGAACTGCGAGTACATGTACAGCGCGACGGCCAGCGGCGCCAGCGAGATGCCGAGCGCGGCCTTCGGTGCGTACTCGTCCGGGAGGACGAACACGACGAACGCCCCCAGCAGGCAGAGCCCGATGAGGAGTTCGAGCATCATGCGGACCACCCCGTAGGGGTCGCGTCCGCATGGCGTTGCGAGACGTTCCGTCTCGCGGGAGTCACGCGAACCACCCCTGCATGACGCCGAAGCCGACGAGCAGCAGAACCAGCCCCAGCGTCAGGAGCGCGGCGTAGTTACTCACGATACCCGTCTGGACGCGACGCAGGCGGTCGCCCGTGAAGAGGCTCAGGCTGGAGACGAAGTTCACCGTTCCGTCGATACCCTTGCGGTCGAAGGTGTCGGCCGCGCGGGCGACCCGCGCGGTGAGTCCCTCGGCGAGCCACACCTGGTACTCGTCCTGGTAGTAGTTGTTGAAGAGCACGGTCTTGAGAGAGCCGAGTTTGTCCGTGTGCTCGACCGGGTCCGAGCCGCGGTAGAGCGCGATAGCGACGCCGGAGCCGGCGAGCGCGACGGCCAGCGAGATGCCGGCCGACGCGAACAGCGTGCCGAGTTCGCCGAGGCCGGGCAGCGTGCCCGCCGAGTAGCCGCCGAACTCGGCGGTCGTGATGAGTTCGTGGTAGTGCTCGCCGTTGAGCCCCTCCGGCCCGTAGTAGAGCCAGTCGTGGAGGAACTCGGGCACGGCACCCACGACGGCGTGGACCGGCACGAGGTTGATGACCCCGATGACGGCCGCGAGCACGCCGAGGATCCCCAGCGGCACCTTCACGTTCCAGCGGACGCCGTGCGGGTCGCGCGCGGTGTCCGAGCGGGGCTCGCCGTGGAAGGTGAGCAGCACCATCCGGAACGTGTAGAAGCCGGTGAAGAACACCGCGACGATACCCATCGCGTACGCGGCCAACAGCAGCGGCGAGCCGCCGAGGCCGTGGACGAGCGTCTCGTAGAGCACCTCGTCCTTCGACCAGAAGCCGGAGAACGGGACGATGCCCGCGAGCGCGAGCGACCCGGAGAGGAACGCGTAGTAGGTGACGGGCATCTTCTCCTTCAGCCCGCCCATGTCCCACATGTCCTCGTTGTGGTGCATCGCGATGATGACCGACCCGGCGCCGAGGAACAGCAGCGCCTTGAAGAAGGCGTGGGTGGTCAGGTGGAAGACGCCGGCCACGTAGCCGCCGCCGCCCAGCGCGAGCATGATGTAGCCGTACTGCGAGATAGTCGAGTACGCGAGCACCTGCTTGATCTCGCGCTTGACGACGCCCATCGTCGCGGCGAACAGCGCCGTGAAGCCGCCGACGAAGGCGATGACCGCGAGCGCGGTCGGCGACAGCGCGTAGAAGCCGTACATCCGGGCGACCAGGTACACGCCGGCCGCGACCATCGTCGCCGCGTGAATCAGTGCCGAGACGGGCGTCGGACCCTCCATCGCGTCCGGGAGCCACGTGTGGAAGGGGAACTGCGCCGACTTCCCCATCACGCCGCCCAGCACGAGGAGGCCGATGACCGTGAACCACGCCTGCGGGTCCAGCCCGAAGAACGTCGTCACGGACGCCTCGCCGTTGAGCGCCTGCTCGGCGATGTGGGGGAAGGAGTTCTCGACGCCGGGACCGCCGAACGCGGCCGTCCCGAACGTCGCGAAGACGGCGACGACGCCGATGAGGAAGAAGTAGTCGCCGAAGCGGGTGACGAGGAACGCCTTCTTCGCCGCCGACGGCGGCCCCGCCTCGCGGAACCAGAAGCCGATGAGCAGGTACGAGCAGAGCCCGACCAGCTCGAAGAACATGAACGCCATCAGGAGGTTGTCCGAGAAGACGAAGGCGAGCATCGAGGCCGTGAACAGACCGAGTTCCGCGTAGTAGCGCGGCAGGCCGCCCTCGCCCTCGTCGTTCATGTACCCCATCGAGAAGACGTGGACCAGCAGGGCGATGGTCGAGACGATGACCAGCATCAGCGTCGAGAGCTGGTCGAGCAGGATGCCGAAGGTCAGCTGGAACGGCACCGCGTCGCCGCCGACCCACGTGTACAGCGTCGCCTGGTGGGCGCCGTCCGTGAAGACGGTGTACAGCATCACGAGCGACAGCACGAGCGAGCCGCCCGTGGCGACGATGCCCGCGATGGCCCCCTTCTTCGGGAGGTACTTGCCGGCCAGCAGCGCGACCAGGAACGATACGAACGGCAGGACCGCGATAGCGGGTGCGAATGAAGTTATCTCTGCCATCTTACCACCTCAGAGTCGTCGCTTCGGTCACGTCCACGTCCGCGAAGTTGCGGTACAACACCAGGATGATGCCGATGCCGACCGCGACCTCCGCGGCCGCGAGCGCCATCGTGAACAGGCTGAACACCTGCCCGGTGAGGTTCCCGTACTGGTACGAGAACGCGACGAAGTTGATGTTCGCGGCGTTGAGCATGAGCTCGACCGACATCAGGAACAGGAGCGCGTTCCGACGGGTGAGCAGCCCGAAGACGCCGACGCAGAACACGAACGCCGAGAGGACGAGGTAGTACTCGACGGGGACCGCCATTCAGCGGTCACCCCCTTTCCCCTCGTCCTCGCCGCCGTCCGTGAGCGGCAGGAAGCCGCCCGACTCGGACTCCCGGCGGGCGAGCATGACCGCCGCGGCCAACGCCGCCAGCAGGACGACGTCGATTATCTCGAAGGCCACGAGGAACCCCTCCGACGGCACGGAGCCGGCGTCGAGGTTGAACATCGCGTAGCCGATGGCCGCGGTGATGCCCTCCGCCCCCGCGAAGGTCTCGGCCGCGCCGAAGTCGGCCGTCAGGAAGACGGCCGCGAGCACGCCGAACAACACGAACGCGACGAGGCCGATTACCTGTCGCCCGCTCGTGTAGAGGCGCGGTCGCGTCGTCATCCGACCACCTCGATTCCTTCGTCCTCGTCCGTCTCGCGGACCAGCATCACGGCGAACGTGATGAGGATGAGAACCCCGCCCACGTAGACGAGGATCTGCATCGCCGCGAGGAACTCGGCGCGCAACATTACGTAGTGGATCGCGACGGAGACCAACGCCACCCCGAGGAGGAGCGCGCTGTGCCACACGTCACGAACCAGCACGACGCCGAGGCTGCTCGCTGCGGTCAACAGCGCGAACAGCAGAAACGCCGCTAGTTCGACCGGTGCTACAGCCATTACGTTGAACTCAGCCGCGTCCGGTTTGAACCTTTCTTTACGCGCTCACACGCGGGGGCGCGCTCGCGTGCGGATTTCGCCCGCGGAGGCGCGGCTCTCGGCCGGCTGAACGGTGGAGAAGAGGGGAACGGCGCTACTGGTAGTCGACTTCGCCCTCGCCCTCGCCGATCCACGCGCCGCGGTCGGGTTCGCGCGACGCGAGCGGGTCGATGTCCTTGTACCACGGAACGTTCTTCAGCTGTTCCATGTTGTACGCGAGGTCGTCCTTCGTGTCGCCGGTGAACTCGAAGTTCTGCGTGAGCAGGATGGCGTCCACCGGACACACCTCCTCGCACAGCCGGCAGTAGATACACTGGCCGATGTGGAGGTTGTACTGTTCGCCGTTGCGCTGGTCGTCCGTGACGATCTGGATGGTGTCGTTCGGGCAGACGTTCTCGCACTGGCGACACCAGATACACCGCTCCTGGGAGAACTTGTGGACGCCGCGGAACCGGGGGGAGACCTCGGGGGTCTCCTCCGGGTACTCCACGGTGAACGTGTTCCCGTCGAGCGCGTGCTTCATCGTCGTTGCCATGGATTTGAGCAGTCCGATCATACTATCACCCCCACGATGACGGCCGTGAGCACGAGGTTAGCGAACGATAACACCAGCATTCCCTTCCAGCCGATCTCGATGAGCTGGTCGATGCGCACGCGCGGAATCGCCGAGCGCATCCACTGGGTGAACAGGAACACCGCCCAGATCTTGATGATGAACCACAGGAAGCCGGGCAGTATCTCCAGCCCGACGATGGGGCTGGTCGGGCCGCCGAGGAACACCGTCGCGATGATGGCGCCCCCGAGGAAGATGTGGATGAACTCCCCGAGGTAGATGAGCACGAAGTACACCGACGAGTACTCCGTCTGGTAACCGGCGACGATCTCGGTCGGGGCCTCCGGCGTGTCGAACGGGTTCCGGCCGACCTCCGCGAGGTTCGCGGCGAGGAACAGCAGGAACGCGAACGGGTTCACGAACGCGTACCAGCTCTTCAGGCCGAAGCCGAGCGACTCCTGCTGGGCCGCGACGATCTCGCTCATCTGGAGCGAGCCGGCGAAGATGACCACCGACGCCGCCGTGATGACGAGCGGTATCTCGTACGCGAGGTTCTGTGCGACCGCGCGCAGCCCGCCCAGCAGCGAGAACTTGTTGTTCGACGCGTAGCCGGCCATCACGAGGCCGAGCGACGCGATGGACGCGACCGCGAACACGTACGCCAGCCCCGACTCGGGGTCGGCGAGCTGGACGTTGATACCGGCGATGGAACCCATCGGGATGACCGCGAAGCCGAGCAGCGCCGACGACGCGATGACGAGCGGCGCGAGGTCCCACGCGGGCCGGTCGACGCCGTCCGGGACGATGAGCTCCTTCGACAGCAGGCGGACCGCGTCGGCCACGATGATGAGCAGGCCGAACGGGCCGATGCGGTTGACCGCGATGCGGTCGGTGAACGCGGCGGTTATCTTCCGCTTCGCCCACGGGCCGGCGAGCGCCGTCATCGTGAGCATCAGCGTGCCGATGAGCGCCGCGCCGACGAGGGAACCGAACACGTCGCCGAGCAGGGTCCCCTGCAGGCCGACCGCGCCCGCGATGGTGTCCGGGAGCATCTGGGGCGCGGCGGAGGCGTTCGTCGCGTTGGTGGCGTTCGCCTCCTGCATCACCGGTCCACCTCGCCGAGCACGATGTCGAGGCTACCGAGCGACGCGATGAGGTCCGGGATGTACTCGCCCTGCGACATCTCCGGGAGCGTCTGGAGGTTCGAGAAGCACGGCGACCGGATCTTGAACCGCGCCGGCTTGTCCGTGCCGTCGGCGCGCATGTAGATGCCGAGCTCGCCCTTCGCGGCCTCGACCGAGCGGTAGATCTCCGTGTCCGCGTCCGGCTTCAGCGTGCGGGGCACGTTCGACTGGATGGTCCGGTCCTCCTCGGGCCAGTCCTCCAGCAGGTCGATACACTGGTCGATGATCTTCGCCGACTCCTCGACCTCCTGCATCCGCACGAGGACGCGGCTGTAGTTGTCACAGCCGTCCTCGGTGACGACGTCCCAGTCGAGCTCGTCGTAGTAGCCGTACGGGTCGTCGCGCCGGAGGTCGAAGTCGATGCCGGAGCCGCGCGCGACCGGGCCGGTCGCGCCGTAGCTCTTCGCGACCTCGGGTTCGAGGACGCCGGTGTTGACACACCGGAGCTGGAAGATCTCGTTCGAGGTGACGAGGTTGTGGTACTCCTCCAGCTTCTCCGGCAGGTCGTCGAGGAAGTCGCGGGTCTTCTCGAAGAACTCCTCGCGGGGCTCCGGGAGGTCCCACGCGACGCCGCCGAGCCGGAGGTAGTTGAACATCAGCCGCTGACCCGTGAGGTCCTCCAGGATGTTCTGGACGACCTCGCGGTCGCGGGTCGCGTACATGAAGATGGCCGTGAAGTCGCCGTACACGTCGAGCGCGAACGTCCCGAGCGCGAGCATGTGGCTCGCGATGCGGCACAGTTCCGCCGACATGGTACGGATGACCTGCGCGTACTCCGGCACGTCGATGTCCGCCATGTCCTCCGCGGCGCGGGCGTACGCCCACTCGTTGAGGATGCCCGCCGAGATGTAGTCCCAGCGGTCCGGGTACGGCATTATCTGGTGGCGGTAGGTGCCCTGCTGGCAGATCTGCTCCTCACAGCGGTGGAGGTAGCCGATGTCGGACTCGACGTCGGCGACCTGCTCGCCGTCGAGCGTCGTCTTCAGGTGGAGGACGCCGTGCGTCGCCGGGTGGTGCGGCCCGATGTTGAGGAACATCGTGTCCGAGTCCTCGCCGGAGCGGTGGTCCTCCTGCAGCGGGTTCGCGTGCTCGGTGAACGTGACGACCTGCGGCTGCTCCTGGTCGTAGTCGAGCGAGAGCGGGTGGCCCTGCCACGACTCGGGCAGCAGGATGCGGCGCAGGTCCGGGTGGTCGTCGTACTCGATGCCGACGAGGTCGTACGCCTCGCGCTCGTGCCAGTCGGCCGTCCGGTAGACGGGGGCGGCCGACTCCGAAACGGGGTCGTCCTTCGAGGTGGGAACGACGACGCCGACCTCCTGTGTCGGGTCGTTGTACTTCTTCAGGTGATAGATGGACTCGTAGCGGTCCTCGTACTCCTGAGCGGTGACGCACGAACAGTGGTCGAAGCCCGCCTCGTCGCGCAGGAGGTACAGCGCGTCCTGGACCTCGTCGGGGCGGACGACGAACGCCTCGGCGTTGACGTGCTCCTCGCGACCGATGACGTGGTCGCCGAGCAGCGATTCGAGCGCGTCGTAATCGACGCCCTCCTCCGTCTCGCCGACCGGGAGCTCCGGCCGGGTGGGGTCTTCCAGACTCATTGTTCGGGGGGAGACTCCGCCCAGTCGTAGCGCATGACCAGTTCGTCCTCGTCGATCCGGTCCGCGAGGTGCTGGACGAGTTCGTCGTCGTCGAGGTCGCCGAACTGTTCGAGCTCGTACGGCTTCACCGTCACCGGGGAGGTCTCGCCGTTCGCGACCCGCTCCTGGAGCTTGGCGATGCCGTAGACGAGCGCCTCCGGGCGCGGGGGGCAGCCGGGGACGTGGATGTCCACCGGGATGACCTCCTCGGCGCCCTTGATGACGTTGTACCCCTCCTGGAAGGGACCGCCGGAGATGGTACACGAGCCCATCCCGACGACGAACTTCGGCTCGGGCATCTGGTCGTAGACACGCTTCATCCGCGGGGCGAACTTCGAGACGATGGTCCCCGGGACGATGATGACGTCCGCTTGTCGCGGGGACGCGCGGGGCACGCCGGCCCCGAAGCGGTCGAGGTCGTGTTTGACCGCGTAGGTGTGCATCATCTCGATGCTGCAGCAGGCGATGCCGAACTGCAGCATGAACATCGAGGAGCCCCGAACCCAGTTCATGAACTTGTCGAACTTGGTGAGGATGAACGGCGACGAGCCGAACGCCTCACGCAGCTTGGAGTTGAACCGGGCGTCGACGCCCTCGCCCATCCGCGCTTCCTGTGTCGTCTGTGGTATGTTGTCGCTACTCATAGAATTACTCCGCGCTCCCGCTGGTCTCGCGGGCCCGCGGTGACTTGATCCACCGCACCGCGCCGTTCCGCCACGCCCACGCGAGCCCGACGACGAGCACCCCGATGAAGACCAGCATCGGCACGAGCGCGTTGACAAGGCCGAACTGCTGGACCGCATCGCGGTAGATAACCGTCCACGGGAAGATCAGGACGGTCTCGATGTCGAAGATGACGAACAACAGCGCGACCATGTAGTACTGGATATTGAACCGGATGCGCGTGTCGCCCGTCGGCACCTCGCCGGACTCGTAGACGGCGGTTTTCCCTTGCTCCGGCACGCTCGGTCGGAGTAACGCCGACACCACCACCATCGAGATCGGGATGACGATGGATATCAACGTGAGCGCGCCGATAGCGATCCACGGATTGCTCATCTGTCTGTATCAAACCGAACTTAGGAAGGCGGGTACATAAGGATTGATTGTTGCCCGCACGCGCGTTCCGCGAGCGCGCCCGCCTACTCCGTCGCGTCGCGGTACGCCTCGGTCCCGAGTTCGTGGAGCCGCCGGGAGTCCTCGCCGACCCCCTGCTGGAGCGCCTCGTGGTACGCGACCAGCCGCTCCTCCAGTTCGTCGTGTTCGCGGGCGAGGACCTGCACCGCGGACAGCGCGGCGTTGAACGACTTGCCGGCGTCGACGGCGGTGATGGGTGCGCCCGTCGGCATCCCGATGACCGAGTCCACGGACTTCTCCTGGACCGGCACGCCGACGACGGGAAGCGGGTACGCGATGCTCGCGGTCATGTTCGGGAGGTCCGCGGACTTCCCGCCCGCGCCGGCGATAACGACGTCGAGCCCGCGGTCGCGGGCGGTTTCGCCGTACGCGTACATAAGTTCGGGCGTCCGGTGGGCCGAGACGACGTACGTCTCGAAGGTGAAGCGAGCCTCGGGCGGGTCGTCGTAGTCCGTCACCTCGGCGAAGCCGAGTTCGGTCAGCGCCTCGTAGGCCCCGTACATCGTGTCGAGGTCCGAGTCCGACCCCATCACGATACCCACCTCGGGGGTGTCCTCGGGGTCGCGGTCCCGGTCGGCCTCGGCACGCAGGTCGGCGACGAGCGAGTCGACGGCGTCTGCCATACCGGAGGCCCGTCGGCCGCCGACTTCCCCGTTGTGGTCTACGCGAACGTCAGGTCGTCGCGGCGTTCGGCGACGCGCTCCAGCAGTTCCTCGACGTCGCGCGTCCCCGCCCCGTCCGCGGTGAGCGTGACGTGGCCCATCTTCCGGAGCGGGCGCACCTCCCGCTTCCCGTACCAGTGGAGGTGTGTGCCGTCCGCGGCGAGCAGGTCCTCGACCCCCGTTAGCTCCGCGCGGGTCGGCTCCTGGACGTCCCCGAGCACGTTCGCCATCACCGTCGGACAGCGCCGTTCGGTCGAGCCGAGCGGCAGGCCGAGCACGGCGCGGACGTGCTGTTCGAACTGCGAGGTCACCGCGCCCTCGATGGTCCAGTGCCCGGAGTTGTGCGGTCGGGGGGCCACCTCGTTCAGGAGTATCTCGCCGCCCGCTCGCGGGCGGTGCCCGCTCGACCTTCCGTCGTCGCTCCGCGACGACCGCTCGAACAACTCGATGCCGAACACGCCGCGCCCCTCCAGGGCGTCCAGCACGTCGAGGGCCACCTCGCGGGCCCGCTCCCGGACCGCGCCGTCGGTCCGGGCCGGCGACACCGTCTCGCGCATGATCTCGTCCTCGTGTATCGTCTCGGTGACGGGGAACGCGTCCGTCTCGCCGTCGGCCCCCCGAACGCCGATTATCGCCATCTCGCGGTCGAAGTCGACCATCCGCTCGGCGAGCGCCCCGCCCTCGCCGGCGCCGACCTCCGCGAGCGCGGCCTCGGCGTCCTCGGGGTTCGCGACGGGGACGTTGCCGCGCCCGTCGTACCCCCCCGTACGGGCCTTCAGCATGACCGGCCAGCCGAGGTCGTCGCCGGCATCGCGCAGGTCCTCGGCGTCGTCCACGCGCCGGTAGTCGGGGAGGGGAACGCCGGCGTCGTCGAAGCGTTCGTTCTGGACGAGCTTGTCCTGAATCGTGCGGAGCGTGTCCGGGGTCGGGTGGACGGGCGTTCCCGTCTCCTCGCTTACGGCCGCGAGGGTGTCGGGGTCGGCAAGCTCTATCTCGTAGGTGAGCACGTCGGCGCGCTCGGCGAGCGCGCGCAGCGTCCCGTAGTCGTCGAAGTCCCCGACCAGCTGGTCGGCGACGACGGGGCTCGCGGGGCAGTCGGGGGTCGGGTCCGAGACGACGACGGAGACGCCGAGCGGCCCGGCGGCCTCGCCGAGCATCCGCCCGAGCTGGCCGCCGCCCACGACGCCGAGCGTCGGGCCGGGAGAGGTGAGTCGCATACCGGTACCGTCGCGGCCGACCGCGTCAACGTTGCGGTCTCAGGCGTCCGACTCGACGTAGACGAGGAAGCCGTCGAAGTCGTTCCCGCCGGTCGTCCGGTGGAGGTAGGCGTACCGCTCGTAGCCGTCGAGCCGCCCCTCCATCTCCCCGGGCGGCACCATCGCGTCCGGGTTCGCCCGACACTCCACGGCGGTCGGGAGCGTGCAGTCCCCGATGACGACGACCACCGGCGGGAGGTCGTCGGGGAGGGCCCCGGGCGTGTCGGCGCAGTCGGTCGCCACGTCGTGCGCCTCCAGGTACCACGGGAGCGACAGCGCGTTGAACCACCTGATGCAGGCGGGCGTCCGCGGGGCGTCCGTCTGCATGTCCACGAGGTCACCCGTCGCGTCGTAGAACAGCGCGTCGGTGCCCTCGTTCTCCGCGCTCGCGGCGACGAGCGCGTCGACGGCCGGGCGCATGTCGGCGCTCGGCTGGGCGAACTGGACGAGCCTGTTGTCCGGCTCGGTCGTGTTCGTGTACACGCCGGCGGCCGCCCCGCCGACGACGGAGCCGACCACGAGCAACAGCAGGACCGCGACGATGCCGGCGTTCACCTCGTCGTCCGTGGCGAGCGCCTCCCGGCCGGTATCGACGACGAGCGCCAGTCCCACGGCGGCGGGTATCGCGAGCGGCACCAGCGCGTTCGTCAGTATCCACGGGTTGTTGATGTCCGTGCCGAGCGCGTAGCCCGGAATCGAGACGAGCCCCCAGTAGGCCGCGCCCATCACGAACGGGCGCGGGGAGTCGCTTCCCCACCGCTCCACGAGGAAGCCGGCGAGCGCTAAGCCGACGAGCGGGCCGGCGTACGCGGCGATGGGCCGAAGGAGGTAGCCGAGCGACTCGATGAACTCCGTCACGGTGCGCTCGCCGCCGCCGCCGAACCAGTAGCCGTACCCCTCCGCGACCTGGTCGGCGGTCGTCGAGAGCATCTCGGGGAGGAGCAGCGGGTTCGCGAGCGCGTCGTAGAGCCCGACCCAGTCGCCGCCGCGCGGCGCGTAGAGGAAGACGAACAGCACCGCGAACAGCAAGCCGGCGAGCGCGCCGTGGGCGGCCCACCGGACCACCCAGTCGGTCGGCGTCGTTCCCCGGCCGGCGAGCCGCTCGCGGAGCGCGTCGTAGCGCCCTGCCAGCCACGAGACCCCGGAGTCGGGCCCCCGGGGGCGGAACAGCCGCGCGTCGAGCAGCAGCGCCGCCGCGCCGAGCCAGCAGAGCACGTAGAGGATCGCGTTCTCCTTCGCGCCGAAGCCGAGCGCGAGGCTCGCGCTCCCGAGGTAGAGGTAGCGGACGCCGAAGCCGTCGTAGGCCCGGACGAACGCCGCGAACGCGACGAAACAGAACGCGGCGACGAGCACCGACGAGCGCATGAACCGCCCGTAGTAGAGCAGGAGGGGGTTCGCCGCGAGGAAGAAGGCGAGCGCGCCCACCTCCGTGTCGGAGAGCCGGTGACGGAACCACAGCGCCGACAGCGGGAGGAGGCCGCCGGCGAGCGCGACGGGGAGCCGCGCGGTGAAGTCGTTCGCGCCGAGCAGGCCGAACAGCGCCGCGCCGACGTGCTGGACGAGCGGGCCGTGGATGATGAAGCGGTAGTGGAACTCCCCCGTTTCGAGGTAGTGGAGCGTCCAGAAGGCGACGCGCCCCTCGTCGTAGTGGGCGGGGCGCGCGCCGAGGAGGACCAGCCGGGCGAGGAGGGCGACGACGGCGAGGCCGGCGACGGCCTGCACGACCCGGTCGGAGCGGAGGTCGGTCATCACGCATCCCGTCACGCGACGGGGTACAAAGCCTTCTGGTTACGTTACGGCCACGTCCCGGACTCGGCGTGGGCGGCGATGACGCGCTTGAGCGCGACGACGTACGCCGCGGTCCGGAAGTTCGGCAGGTCGTAGGCCCGGTACGCCTCCGTCAGCCCGTCGAAGGCGTTCGTGATGTGGCGCTCCAGTTCGTCGTTGACGCGCTCCTCGGACCAGTAGAACCGCTGGCGGTTCTGAACCCACTCGAAGTACGACACCGTGACGCCGCCCGCGTTGGCGAGGATGTCCGGGAACACGTGGACGTCGCGCTCGGTGAGCACGTCGTCGGCCTCGGGCGTGAGCGGGCCGTTCGCGGCCTCGACGATGACGTCGGCCTCGACGCGCTCCGCGAGGTCGCCGTCGATAGCGTTCTCGAGCGCGGCGGGGACGAGCAGGTCCACGTCGAGTTCGAGCAGTTCCTCGTTCGTCAGCTCCTGCGTGGCCTCGTCGAAGCCGACGACGGAGCCCGTCTCGGTCTTGTAGTCCTTGGCCGCCGCGGCGTCGAGACCCGCGGGGTTGAACACCGCGCCCGAGGAGTCCGAGACGGCGACCACGTTCGCGCCGAGGTCGGATTCGAGGAGCTTCGCGGCGACGGAGCCGGCGTTGCCGTACCCCTGGACCGCGACGGTCGCGCCGGAGATGTCACGGCCGAGGTAGTCGAACGCCTCGCGGGCGGTGAGCATCGTGGAGCGGCCGGTCGCCTCGACGCGGCCCTCCGAGCCGCCCGAGTCGAGCGCCTTCCCGGTGACGACGCCCGGCTCCGTCGTGTTCTCCAGCGTCTCGTAGGTGTCCTTGATCCAGTTCATCTCCCGCTGGCCGGTGTTCACGTCCGGCGCCGGGATGTCCTTGTCCTCGCCGACGAAGGGGCGGAGTTCCGTCGCGAACGCGCGGGTGAGCCGTTCGAGTTCGGTCGTGGAGAGCTCTCGGGGGTCCACGACGATGCCCCCCTTCCCGCCGCCGTAGGGGATATCGACGGTCGCGGTCTTGTACACCATCCAGCCGGAGAGCGCCTTCACCTCGTCGCGGGTGACGCCGGGGTGGAAGCGGATGCCGCCCTTGTACGGGCCGCGGTCGCCGTTGAACTGCGAGCGGTAGGCGCGGAACGTCTCCAGTCGCCCGTCGTCCATCCGGATAGTGAGGTTGGTTTCGAGCACCCGCTCGGGGTTCTTCAACCGCGTGAGCAGGCCGTCGTCGACGTCGATGTAGGCCGCCGCGTCGTCGATCTGCTCCTGCAGGCTCTCGAACGGGTTCGCCTCGTCTGACATGGCTGTCGGGTCGCTCGTGGCGCGCAAAAGGGCTTCGGAACTATATCACGGGGTTGAATTAATACAATATTAGGGGCCGGTCCAGGCCCCGGCGGCGCGGGCCCGCTCGCGGACGCGCTCGGCCTGCGCGACCAGCGGCGCGTCGATCATCTCGCCGTCGACCCGGAGGACGCCGACCTCGTCGCGGGCGCCCTCTTCCACGGCGTCGAGCACCCGCGCGGCCCACGCGACCCGCTCCGGATCCGGCGTGAAGGCGTCGTTCACCACCGGCACCTGCGCCGGGTGGATACACATCTTCCCGTCGTAGCCCAGCCCCGCCGCGAACGCCGTCTCGTCGGCCAGTCGGTCGGTGTCCTCGATGTCCGTGAACACGGTGTCGATGGCGTCCACCCCGGCGGCCGCCGCCGCGAGAACGACGTGCTCGCGGGCGTGCAGCACTTCGGTGCCCTCGGGCGTCCGGGTCGCGCCGATGTCGGCCGCGAGGTCCTCCGCGCCGAACGCGACCGCCCCGACCGCCTCGACGGCGGCGATGGCCTCGGCGTGGAGCACACCCGCGGCGGACTCACACAGCGCGACGAGCGGCACGTCGCGGTCCCGCTCCGCGAGCATCCTCGCCACCGTCTCGGCGTCGGCGGCCGACTCGACTTTGGGGACCATCACCGCGTCGAGGCGCGCGCCGTCGGGCAGGGCGTCGAGGTCCGCGCGGGCCGCGTCGGGGTCGGCGTTCACCCGGACGCACACCTCGCAGTCCGGGTCGAACGCGGGGTCGGAGAGCACGTCGGCGACGGCCGCGCGCGCATCCGCCTTCGCCGCGGGCGCGACGGCGTCCTCCAGGTCGAAGCAGACGGTGTCGGCGCCCGTCCCGGGCGCTTTCCGCATCAGTTCGGGCCGGTCGCCGGGCGAGAACAGCAGCGAGCGTCGTGCCATGCCGGAGGAGTCGGCGGCGAGGGGCTAAATCACTCCGGGGTCAGGCCGAACAGCGCCAGCGACGCGCCCGAGAGCACGATGAGCGAGAGCGGGACGCCGTACGACCGCGGCAGCCCGCCCGGCAGCGCCCCCGACGAGTCGGGGGTCCCCGTCGGCGTCGCGGTCGCCGACACCGTCGGCGTTGCGCTCGCCGTCGCCGTTCCGGTCGCGGTCGGCGTCGGGGACGGCGTCGCGCTCGCCGGGACCGACCCGGCGGTGGGGGTCGGCGTCGCGGACGCGGTCGGCGTCGGCGTGGCCGTGGGTGTAGCGGTCGGAGTCGGGGTCACGGTGTCGGTCGCCGTGGCGGCCGGGGTCGGGGTAGGCGTCGCAGTCGGCGTGGGTGTCGGAGTCGGCGTGGATGTCGCGGTCGGAGTCGGGGTCGCGGTCGGTGTGGGCGTCGCGGTCGCCGCCGCGTCCACCTCGACGGTTACCGTCGCGGTGTCGGTCGCGCCGTCCTCGTCGGTCACCCTCAGCGTCGCCTCGTAGGTGCCGGCCGCGTCGTACGTATGGGTCGGCTTCGCGCCGGATTCGGAAACACCATCGCCGAACGCCCACGCGTAGGAGGCGACCGAGCCGTCGGGGTCCGACGAGTTCGTCCCGTCGAACGACACCTCGGTGCCCGTGACGGTCGCGTTCGGCGCGGCGGTCGCGGAGGCGTTCGGCGGCCGGTTCGCGACCGCCACGGTCGCCATGTAGCTGTCGGTCGCGCCGTCCTCGTCGGTCACCGTCAGCGTGACCGTGTAGGTCCCGTCGTCGCCGTAGGTGTGGTTCGGGGTCGCCCCGGTCGCAGTCGCGCCGTCGCCGAACTCCCACGCGTAGCCCGCTACCGCGTCGTCGGGGTCCGACGAGCCGGTCGCGTCGAACGCGACCGACTCGCCCGTCCGCGGGTCGTCGGGCGCGTGAACGAAGGTCGCGTTCGGCGGCGGGTTCTCCACGACGACGGTCGTCGAGTAGGTGTCCCGGGCGCCGTCGTCGTCGGTCACGGTCAGCGTCACCGCGTACTCGCCCGGCCCCGCGTAGGTGTGGTTCGGCGCGACGCCGTCGCCCGACGTACCGTCGCCGAACGCCCACGCGTACGACTCGATGCTGCCGTCGGGGTCGTACGACGCGGTCGCGTCGAAGGCGACGGGGTCGTCGTCCCCCGCCGTGACGTAGGTGAAGTTCGCTCCGGGGGGTTGGGTTCCGACCGTGACGTTCCGCGTCGCGGTGTCGGTCGCGCCGTCGTCGTCCGTCACCGTGAGCGTCACCGTCCGCGTGCCGGTCGTCTCCCACGTCTCGGTCGCCGTCTCGCCAGAGGCCGAGCCGCCGTCCTCGAAGCTCCACTCGTAGGCGGCGACGGAGCCGCCCGGGTCGGAGGCGTTCGCGGCGTCGAACGTCACCCGCTCGCTCGTGTCCGGGGCGTCGGGCGCGTACGAGAAGGCAGCGTCCGGCGGGCGGTTGGCGACGGCGACGTCGAACGTCGTCGTGTCCGTCGCGCCGTCGTCGTCGGTGACGGTGAGCGAGACGGTGTAGGCCCCGTCCTGCGCGTACGCGTGGGTCGGCGAGACGCCGGTCGCCGCCGTGCCGTCGCCGAAGTCCCACTCGTAGCTCGCTATCGACCCGTCGGGGTCGGTGCTGTTCGCCCCGTCGAACGCCACCTGCTCGTCGGTCAGCGGCTCGGCGGGGTCGTACGTCGCGCTCGCGTTCGGGGGCGCGTTCGCCACCGTGACCTCGTACTCGGAGGTGTCGGTCGCGCCGTCGTCGTCCGTCACCGTCAGCGAGACGGTGTAGGTCCCGTCGTCGGCGTAGGTGTGGGTCGGGGTCGCCCCGGTCGCAGTCGTGCCGTCACCGAACTCCCACGCGTAGGAGGCGACGGAGCCGTCCGGGTCCGACGAGCCGCCCGCGTCGAACGACACCTCGTCGGTCGTGTCGGGGTCGGTCGGCTCGTAGGTGAACGTTGCGTTCGGCGGGCGGTTCGAGACGGTCACCGTCCGCGTCCGGGTGTCCGTCGCGCCGCCGTCGTCCGTCACCGTGAGCGTCGCGTCGTACGTCCCGTCGTCGGCGTACGTGTACGTCGGCGTCGGCCCCGTGCCCTCCACGGAGCCGTCGCCGTCGAGGTCCCACTCGTAGCTCGCTACCGACCCGTCCGGGTCGGAGCTGTTCGTCCCGTCGAACAACACCTGCTCGTCCGTAGCCGGCGCGCCCGGGGTGTAGCCGAAGCGAGCCGTCGGCGACTCGTTCGTGACGGTGTAGTTCGCAGTCACCTGCTTCCCCTCGCTCTGGGGGTTGATTTCGAGGGTGGCGTCGTACTCGCCGGTCGAGGAGGGGTTCGTGACGTTCCGGTAGACGACGACGAGTTCGTCGCCGTTCTCCAGCCCCTCGTTGCCGCCGAGCGCGATGTTCAGCGTGCGGCCGTTGTCCTCGGCGGTGACGCCGTCGACGTCGCCGGAGACATCGCGGTCGATGGCGGTACCGGGGTCGTCGTCGCCGTCGTCGATACCGATGGTGACGATATCGCTCTCGGTGACGTCGCTCACGTCCGCGGCGTCGTAGTACACCTTGTAGCCGGTCCACGACGCGCCGCTGATGCCGGAGGAGCCGCTATCGACGGTGGCCGTCGTCGCGTGCTCGGACGCGACGCCCGCCCCGTCCGGGGAGACGTTGATGGAGCCCTGGCCGGCCGCGGCGCCGAAGCCGACGAACGGCCCGGCGGCGGCGACGACGAGCAGCGTCACGAACGCCAGCGTCCGCAGTTTCCGCGAGGTAGGGGGTGTACGTGTCGTCACTGGGGAACTCTTGGCCCGACTGACACGTACATCGGCAATAGGGATAGGGGGTGAAACGGCCGCGAACCGGGTCGCACGGTCGTCTCGGACGGGAGGCTATTTGCCGCGCCGCGCCGACGTCCGAGTATGTCCGGACTCTACTACGAGGAGTTCCACGTCGGCGAGACCATCGAGCACCCGCGCCGGCGGACCGTCTCGGAGCGGGACAACCAGACGTTCTGCGACATGACGATGAACCAACAGCCGCTCCACCTCGACGCCGACTTCGCGGCGGACACCGACTTCGGCGAGCGGCTGGTGAACGGGCTCTACACGATGTCGCTCGCCGTCGGCATGACCATCCCCGAGACGACGGACGGCACCATCGTCGCGAACCTCTCGTACGACGCCGTCGAGCACCCGAACCCCGTCTTCCACGGCGACACCCTCTACGCGCGGACGACGGTGACGGACAAGCGCGAGACGAGCGACGGGGAGCGGGGCGTCGTCGAGATGCACGTCGAGGCGTTCAAAGTGGACGAGGGCGGCGACGGGCCGAACGGCGACACGCTCGTCTGTTCGTTCGACCGCACCGCGCTGTCGCTGAAACAACCGGCGTAGCTTTATCGCGTCGGGGGGGCTTCGTGTCCTATGGTCTCCGACACCGAGGGAACGTTCGACTGGCTCTCGCTCGACGAGGGCGAGGAGGTCGTCTGGCAGGGAATCCCGCACAAGAGCAGTCTGGTGCCGGCGCTCGTCGTCGGCGTCCCGCTGTCGCTCGTGCTCGTGGGCGTCGCGATAATCGCCGCGGCGTACCTCCAGCGGGAGAACACCGAGTACGTCGTCACCACCGACGCGCTCTACCGCAAGAGCGGCGTGTTCTCGCGGAACGTCCAGCGCGTCGACTTCGGCAAGGTGCAGAACACCACCTACACGCAGGGCTTCTTCGGCAAGCAGTTCGGCTACGGCACCGTCGGCATCTCCACCGCGGGCGGCGCGGGGGTGGAACTCTCTTTCGACTCGGTGCCGGACCCCAAGGACGTCCAGGAGCGCATCAACAAGCGGGTGAAGGGCGACGGCCGCGACGAGGCGGGCGACAAGGAGGCGGTCCTCGACGAGATACTCGACGAACTGCGCGCCATCCGCACGGCGATGGAGGAGGAGGAACCGCCGACGAGCGGGGACGCGTCGTGAGCCGCGACTGGCTGACGCTCGCCGACGGGGAGACGGTGGCGTGGGAGGGAAGCCCCATCCTCACGACGTCGCTCCCCGGCGTCGGGGTCGGCATCGCGCTCGTCGTCGCCGGGGCGTGGCTCGCCGTCGTCGGCCCCGCCGGCCTCGCCGCGACGCTCGGGGGCGCGGCCCTCGCCGCGGCCGGGGTCGCCGCCGCCGTCGGCGCGTACCTCGCCGTCGTGAACACCGAGTACGTCGTCAGCGACCGCGCGCTGTACGCGAAGTCGGGCATCGTCGGGGTTCGTGTCACCGAGGCGGCGCTGTCGCGCGTCCAGAACTCCGCGTTCTCGCAGGACGCGCTCGGCGCCGCCTTCGGCTACGGGACGGTGACCTTCGAGATAGCGGGTGGCAACGACGTGCGCTTCCGGCGCATCGACGACCCGAAGGGGGTGCGCCGGACCGTCGACCGCGCGACGGGCGACGAGATTCCGGGGAGCCTCGACCAGTGGCGCGCGGTGCTCGCGGAGACGCGGGCGCTGCGCCGCGCGGTCGAGTCGCGGCCGCGGTAGCTTTTCGTCGGGGCCTCGCCTACCCCCGCCATGACCACGACACGGGGGCGCGTGACGGACGCGGCGCGGCGGACGGCGGAGCGCGCGCCGCGGCCGGGCGTGTTCGCGCGCGTCGGCCTCGGCGGGATGGTACTGCTCGCGGGCGTCCACAAACTGCTCGACCCCGCCGCCTGGACCCTCTACGTCGTGGACTGGCTCGAACCGTTCCTCGTCGTCTCGCCGACGACGTTCATGCTCGCGAACGGCTGGCTCGAGGTCGCGTTCGGCGTCGCCCTGCTCGTGGACCGCTACACCGCGTTCGCGGCGTTCGTCGCGGCCGTCTCGCTCTCGGCGACGTGTCTCTACCTCGCCGCAGTCTGGGCGACAGCGGGGCTGTTCGGGGACGTGCTCGCGCGCGACGTGGGCCTCGCGGGGCTGGCGTGGGCCGTGACGGTGGGCGCGCTCCGCCGCTAGAAGACGGTGCCGTGTTTCTTCGAGGGACGGTCCTTCTCGACGTCCTCGTAGAACGCGAACCGCGCCGCGAGTTCCTCGCGGAGTTCGGACGGCGGGATTATCTCGTCGATGACGACCTCGCTCGCCATCCGGTGGACGTCGATGTCGCGGCGGTACTCCTCGCGCAGGCGCTCCTCCGTCTCGGCGCGCTCCTCGGGGTCGTCGATGTCGTTCAGCTTGTTCGCGTACACGGCGTTGATGGCGGCTTCGGGACCCATGATGCCGATTTCCCCGGACGGGAGGCCGAGGGTGGCTTCCGGGTCGTAGGCCGGCCCCGACATGGCGTAGATGCCCGCACCGTACGCCTTCCGGACGATGACGGACTGCTTGGGGACGGTGGCCTCGGAGGTGGCGTAGATCATCTTCTTCCCCTTCTCCAGGATACCCTCCTTCTCCACCGACGACCCGGCCATGAAGCCGGGCGTGTCACAGAGGTAGAGGAGCGGGATGTCGTAGGCGTCGCACTTCCAGACGAAGCCGGCGGCCTTCTCCGCGGCGTCGGGGAAGATGGCGCCCGCGCGCTCGTTCGGCTGGTTCGCCACGATGCCGACCGGGCGGCCGTCCACGCGGGCGAACGCGGTGATGATCTCCTTGCCGAACTCCGGCTGGAGCTCGAAGTACGAGCCGTGGTCGACCACGCGCTCGATGACCCGCTCCATGTCGTACGGCTCGTTCGGGGCCTCGGGGACGACGGCGTCGATGCCCTTCGGGTCCTTGCGCGGGGCCTTCGGCTTCGACATCGGCGGGTCCTCGTCGCTGTTGTCCGGCAGGTAGGTGACGAGCTGGGAGACGAGTTCGCGAGCGTGCTCCTCGTCTCGGGCCACGAGGTCCGCGCTGGAGGAGTACTTCGCGTGTATCTCCGGGCCGCCGAGGTCCTGCATGTCGATGTCCTCGCCCGTGACCATCTTCACCATCCGCGGGGAGGCGATGGCCATCGCGCTCATCCCCTCGACCATGACGGTGAAGTCGGCGAACACCGGGGTGTACGCCGCGCCGGCGATACACGGCCCGTAGAGGACGCATATCTGCGGGACGCGCCCGGAGAGCATCGAGTGGTTGTAGTAGTACTTCCCGATTCCTTCCCTATTGGCGAAGAAGCCCGTCTGCTGGTCGATGCGCCCGCCCGAGGAGTCCATCAGGTAGAGGACCGGCTTGCCCGTCTTGAGCGCGCGCTGTTGCATCCGGAGGAACTTCTCGACGCCGCGGCCGGCCATCGACCCGGCCTTCACCGTGAAGTCGTTCGCCATGAAGTGGAGGTCGCGCCCCTCGAACTCCGCCGCGCCCGTGAGCAGGCCGTCGGCCGGCACGCGGTCGGACTCCTCGGCCTCCTCGACCTCGGGACTGTTCCCGTGCCACGCGTCGAAGTGGGCGAACTTCCCGTCCTCGAAGTGGACGTCGTCGCCGAACCACAGGTCCAGCCGGTCGCGGACGAACAGCTTCCCCTGTTCCGACAGGCGCTCCTTGTACTTCGACGGGCCGCCCGCCTCGATGTCGGCGATCTCCTCGCGGAGCCGTTCCTCGCGCTCCGTCGGCCCGAGGTCGTCCTCGATGGGCGCGGTGAGGTCCACCTCGCGCACGAGGACGGGCTCGTCGCTGTCCCCGACGAAGACGCGTATCTCGTCGTCGTCGGTGTGTTCCGACAGCGCGCTGGCGATGGCCGAGGCCTCCTCCTCGGTCGCGTCGGCCCCGATAGTGACGTCCATACCCGTTCTGCCCCCGCCCGCGACTAATCGGTTTCCGTTCGCAAGTATTGTCGTGAGCCGCCCGCGAGGGGGGATTCACTCCAGCGGCGTCGCGAAGTCCACCTGCTTCGGCTCGAACCCCGCCTCGCGGTAGAACCGGCGCGCGCCCTCGTTGCCCCACTCGCAGGACACCTTCAGGTGGTCACAGCCCCGTTCGCGGGCCAGTTCCCGAACGCGGTCCAGCACCGCCGCACCGAGGCCCCGGTTCCGGTGCCCCTCGTCGATGGCGAGGTTCACGACCCGGAGGTACCGCGAGTACTCCCGCGAGGGATGGGTGCCCTCCGAGAGCGTGACGAACCCGACGGTCCCGCCGTCCTCGCGGACGAGGTAGTCCGTAACCGAGTCGTCGTCGAGGTGTGCGCGGAAACCGTCGACCGGCACCTCGTCCGCGTCCGCGTAGGCCAGTTCGTTCAGGTCGGAGTGGCCCTCCATCGCCGTCGCGAGCGCGTACCAGCGCTCGGCGAGCGCGTCGAGGTCGTCGGCCGTGGCTTCGACGAGGTCCATGTCGGTCGCTCGGCGCGGCGGGGTTTCAGCCCTCCGTCCGTATGGGAGAAAGTGACGTGAAACGCGACGCGCGGACCGGCCTACGACAGCGCGGCTTCGAGCCGGTCGATAAGCGACTCGTTCCCGACGTGGACCGGGACCCGCTGATGGAGGTCCGTCGGTTCCACGTCGAGGAGCGACCGCTCGCCGTCCGAGGACGCGCCGCCGGCCGTCTCAACGATGTGCGCGATGGGGTTCCCCTCGAACTGGAGCCGGAGTTTGCCCGCGGGCGCGGAGTCGAGCGCCGGGTAGGCGAAGATTCCCCCGTAGGTGAGCACCTGGTTCACGTCGGCTATCATCGCGCCGCCGTAGCGGAGTTTCAGCTCCTGCTCGACGGACTCGACGTAGCCCGCGAAGTCGGCGGGCCAGTCCGGGACGCGCCCGCCGAAGCCGTAGACAACGGGGTCGTCGGGGAGCGCGAGGTCCTCGGTGACCGCGGTGCGCTCGCCGTCCTCGAGGAGATATTCGGTCACCGTCCCGTCGCGGGCGACGGTCATCGTCGTGATGGGACCGAACAGGACGAACGCGCTGGCGACGAGGCTCCGGCCGCCGGCGGGGAGCGGTTCGTCGTACACGCCGACGATAGTGCCCATCGCGTTGTTCGACTTGAGGTTCGAGGAGCCGTCGAGCGGGTCGCAGGCGACGTGGTACTCCCCGTCGTCGTCGACGACCCCCGACTGCTCCTCGCTGGCGTAGCTCCCGACCGAGTCGAGCGCCAGCAGGCGTTCCTCGAGGAGGGAGTCGGCGTACTCGTCGGCCGCGAGGCGGCGCTCGCCGGAGGGGTTCTCCTCGTCGCCGTAGGCGCGCCGCCCCGGCAGGCCGGCGCGGACCTCGGGCGCGGTGCGGGCGACGGCGTCGAGTATCTCCCCGACCATGCTACTCGGCGCGAGCGAGCGCTTCGTCCACCGTCGTCTCGTCGAAGATGACGGCTTCGAGCGCGTCGAGGATGCGCGTCGGGTCCTCGCGCTGCCAGACGTTGCGGCCGACGGCGAGGCCGGCGCCGCCCGCGTCGATGACGTCCTTCACCGAGGAGAGGAACTCCCGGTCGGTGGTCTTCGAGCCGCCGGACATGACGACCTTCGTGCGCCCGGCCATCGAGACGGCGTGTTCCATCGCCTCGCGCGAGCCGGGGTACTTCACCTTCGCCACGTCCGCGCCGAGTTCGAGCGCCTGTCGCGCCGCGTACGCGATGGTGTCCGGCGCGGTGTCGTTCTTCAGCCCCTGGCCGCGCGGGTACGACCACATCACGACGGGGAGGTCGCGGGCGCGGGCGGCCTCCTGTGCGTCGCGGAACTCCTCGACCATCTCTATCTCGTGGTTCGAGCCGCCGTAGACGGTGAACCCGACCGACGACGCGCCGATATCGTGGGCGTAGTCGACCGTGCAGTTAACCGCCGAGTCCGGTTCGCCCATCCAGAGGTTCGACGTGCCGTTGAGCTTCAGGAGCAGGTCCACGTCGTCCTCGTAGGAGGGGTAGTACGCCTCCGCCGGCCCCTTCTGGACCGCGAGGGAGGTGACCGCGGGGTGGGTAGCCGCCTCGAAGGTCCGGGCGGGGTCCTCGCTCCCGGCCAGTCCCTCGAAGTCCACCGGGCCGTGTTCGAGGCCGTGGTCGTACGCGAGGATGAGTACCTTGCCGTCGCGGGCGAGCGGCGTGTCGTCGAAGGGTCGCATACGCGCCACTCCAGTCAGGGCGACAAAGAAGCTACTGATGCCCCACGCGGCGCGGGGAACTATGTCGTGCGGGCGTCGGGAACGGGTATGTCCACGACCCATCGGCTCGCGGCACCCGACGGTACCGGCCTCGCGCTCCACGCCGCGGGCGCGGGCGACACCGCCGTCGTGTTCGTCCACGGCGCGACGTTCGGCGCGCGCCCGGCGTTCGACACCCCCGACCGCTCGTGGCTCGCCGCGGTCGCGGACGCGGGTCGCGCGGCCTACGCGCTCGACGTGCGTGGGTACGGCGACAGCGACCGGCCCGCCGCGATGGACGACCCGCCCGGCGGCGACCCCCCGGTACGCGCCCCGGAGGCGGCCGGCGACCTCGCGGCCGCGCTCGACTTCGTGCGGAAGCGCCACGAGGTCGTCCACCTCGTCGGTTACTCGTGGGGGTCGATGATAGCCGGCGTCGCGCTCGAACGCGGCGTGTCGGTCGATTCCGTGGTCCTCTACGCACCCGTGTACCGACCCGACCCGGAACGCGTCTCGGCCTTCGACCCCGGCGACCCGCCGGCCCCGAAGCGGGAGGCGACGCGCGAGGAAACCCGCGAGCGGTGGGACGCGCACTTCGGGGAATCGGAACCGGACGACTACCGGGACCCCGGCGCGTTCGACGCGTTCTGGGAGACGCTCCACGAGGGACAGGGCGTCGGCCCGGACAGCATAGCGGCCCCGAACGGCACGCTCGCGGACCTGACCGCCGCGGCGCGGGGCGAGCGCGCCTACGACGCCGGTGCGGTGACGGCGCCGGCGCTCGTCGTCCGGGGGTCGCTCGACCGCACCGCGACCCGGGCGGACGCGCTCGGCCTCTACGACGCGCTCGGGAGCGACGACCGCGAGTACGCCGAACTCGCGGGCGGGTCGCACTTCCTCGCCGTCGAGCGCCGGCGCGGGGCGCTGTTCGACCGGGTCGCCGCGTTCCACGACCGGGTCGAGCCCTGAGTCGCGTTCGGCAGTCTTTACGACCCGCCGCGTCGAACGGGGACCATGCGCGAACTGGACGAGGTAGAGCGGGTGGGCGTCGTCGGCGCGGGCACGATGGGCAACGGCATCGCGCAGGTCGCCGCGGCGGCCGGCTACGACGTGGTGATGCGCGACATCGAGACGGAGTTCGTCGAGAAGGGCCTCGATGCCATCGACGACTCGCTGTCGCGGTTCGTCCGCAAGGAGGAGATGACCGAGGCGGAGAAGGCCGACGCGCTGGACCGCATCGCGGGGACGACGGACCTCGCCGACCTCGGGGACTGCGACCTCGTCGTCGAGGCCGCGGTCGAGAAGATGGACATCAAGCGCGATATCTTCGCGGACCTCGACGAGGTGACGGACGAGGACGTCGTGCTGGCGACGAACACCTCGACGCTCTCCATCACGACCATCGCGGCCGCGACGGAGCGGCCCGACCTCGTCGTCGGCCTCCACTTCATGAACCCCGTGCCCGTGATGAAGGGCGTCGAGGTGGTGACGGGCGAGCACACGAGCGACGGGGCGACCGAGCTCGCACACGGGTTCTCCGAGGCGCTGGGCAAGGAGACGTGGGAGTCCGACGACAAGCCCGGCTTCGTCACCAACCGCATCCTCATGCCGTGGATAAACGAGGGCGTGCGCGCGTTCGACGAGGGCGTCGCCGCGAAGGAGGACATCGACCGCGGGATGACGCTCGGCACGAACGTCCCGATGGGGCCGCTCGAACTCGCCGACCACATCGGCCTCGACATCTGTCTCGACGCCTCCGAGACGCTCCACGAGGAGCTGGGCGACCGCTACAAGCCGGCGTACCTGCTCCGCCGGAAGGTGGACGCGGGCGACCTCGGGAAGAAGACCGGGCGAGGCTTCTACGAGTACGAGTAGCGCGCGAAAGAATCGGCCCGGGCGGACGCCGTGTACCCCTACCCGTGTCCGCCGTCACCCGAGGGTACTCACGCGGGGGGTATGTGTTTTCTGGCTTAGAACGGGGCTCGACGGCCTCGAAAGGGCCAAGTACGGCGCGTCGAAGGCTGCAGTATGGACCTGAGCCTCACGCCCGAACAGAAACAGATCAAGGAGATGGTCGCGGAGTTCGTGGACGAGGAGGTCGTCCCCCGCGCCGCGGAGATCGACAAGGAGGACGAGTTCCCGGCCGACCTCGTGGGCGAACTCGCCGACCTCGGCCTGATGGGGATGCCGTTCCCGGAGGAGTACGGCGGCGCGGGGCTCGACTACCACGCCTACCCGATGGCGTTAGAGGAGATAAGCCGCGGGTCGGGCGGCCTCGGCACCATCGTCGCCGCGCACATCTCGCTGGCGGGCAACATGGTGTACGAGTTCGGGAGCGAGGCCCAGAAGGAGGAGTACCTCACCCCGCTCGCCGAGGGGAGCGACATCGGCGCGTTCGCGCTCTCGGAGCCGCAGGCCGGCTCCGACGTGCCGGCGATGGGGACGACCGCCGAGAAGGACGGCGACGGCTACCGTGTTGACGGGAACAAGCTCTGGATATCGAACGGCTCCGTCGCGGACACCGTGACGCTGTTCGCCAAGACCGACCCCGAGGCCGGCAACAAGGGCATCTCCTCGTTCATCGTCCGTCCGGAGGAGGACGACGGCTTCATCGTGGAGGGGACGGAGGACAAGCTCGGCGACAAGGGCTGTCCCACCGCCGAACTCCGCTTCGACGACATGTGGATCCCGGAGGAGCGCCTGCTCGACGAGGAGGGCGCGGGCTTCGTCCACGCGCTGAAGACGCTCAACGGCGGGCGCATCACCATCGCGGCCCGCTCGGTCGGCATCGCGCAGGCCGCGCTCGACGAGGCGACGGCGTACGCACAGGACCGCGAGCAGTTCGGCAACCCCATCTCGGAGTTCCAGGCCATCCAGCACAAGCTGGCGGACATGGACACGAAGACGCGGGCGGCCCGCCTGCTGATGCACGACGCCGCCGACCGGAAGATGCGCGGCGAGAACTACGTCAAGGAGGCCGCGCAGGCGAAGCTCCGCGCCTCGGAGGTCTCCCGCGAGGTGGCGAACGAGGGCATCCAGATCCACGGCGGCTACGGCTACACGAAGGACTTCCCCGCCGAGCGGTTCTACCGCGACGCGAAGCTCAACGAGATATACGAGGGGACCAGCGAGGTGCTGCGCAACACCATCGCGAACGAGCTACTCGCCTGAGCCGGCGACCCGTTCGCGGAAGAACTCGTACTGCGTCTCGACCCCCCGCTCTCCGCGCTCGGTGAGCGCGAGCACGTCCGCGATGCCCTCGGTGCGGCGCTCGACGTGGCCCGCCTCCTCCAGCGCCCGTATCGCGCCGTCGAACTGTTTCGGGCGCACGCGGCGGTCGTACCGTCGCCCGAGCGCGGTCTTGAGCTTCTGTACCTTCCGCTCCTCGCCGTACAACAGCAGGCAGACGTCGCGGCGCATCCCGCTCGCGAACCACTCCATACCCCGACGAGCGGGGGCCGCGCCGAAGGCGTTGCTATTCCGCGTAGGGGTTCTCCCGCTCCTCCGGCGGCTCCTGGACCGTCAGGTACGGCGGCTCGGTCGTGTACTCCACGAGCGAGGTGGTGCCGACGAAGCCGCACGGCGACTTCCGCAGCGAGACGTACTGGAGGCCGGCGTCGGTCACCCACGTCCGGAGTATCTGTTCGGCCGCGTTGGTGTAGAAGCCGTTCATCTGCTCGGAGGTCTCCTTCGGGTTCTGGATGTGGACGAGCAGGTCCTCCGGGCGGAGCCAGTCCGATTCGAGCGCGTAGCGGGAGGCGCGCGCCTCCTCCGGGCCGAGCGTGTTCACCATCGCGTCGGCGTTGACGAGCGAGAAGCGGGGCGCGTCGCCCGCGCGGCGCGCGATGTCGTCGTACGCCGCGGCCACCGCGTCGGCGGTGTGGCAGTCGGCGTACACGTTCTCGCGGCTCCCGTCCCACGCGCCGATCATGTCGATGACGAACAGCCGGTCCCGCTCCAGCAGGTCGTCGAGCGACACGTCGTGCCCCTCCAGTATCGTGCGCACGGAGGAGGGTCGCATCCGGATGGTCGGCGAGAGCACGAGCGTCGAGTCGCGCTCGACGGCCCGCGACAGCAGCGCGCCGAACAGCGCCGTCAGGTTCGCGTGCCCGTCGTGTTCGAGCAGGACGCCCGCGCCGGTGGCGAGCCCGCCCCCGCACAGCGCGTCCAGCCCGTCGATGCCGATGCTCGTGTGCTTGTGCGTCTTGAGCTCCGGCGGCTGGGAGCGGCGCACCGGTCCCGCCTCGATGCCGGTCGGTTCGAGCGTGTACTCGACGGTGCGGCGGTCGTGGTCCACGCCCCGCATCTTCTCGACCTCGAGGAACCGGTGCGGGTCGTCGTCGATGCGCTCGCGCCGCAGCCCGATGACCCCGTGGGTCGTAAAGGAGAGCGGGTCGTGCCCGTCGTTGTTCTCGGCGGTGAACAGCGTCGTCGCGCCCAACTGGTCGGAGAACACCCGGATGAGTTCGAGCAGCTGCCGGCGGAACAGTTCGCCGTCGTCGGTCACCGCGCGGAGCGCGGAGACGGAGTCGAGCACCAGCCGGTCGCAGCCGCGCGCGCTCTCGAAGTACCGCGCGACGTTCTCGGTCGTGAACGGTATCTCGCGGTCGTCGACCGTGTTGCCGCCCTCCAGCGTGCGGAGCGTGAGGCTGTCCCCGTCGCCCGTTCCCGAGGGGGAGGGGTGGAGCGTCGTCACGCCCAGCAGCTCGTGGTCGAGGTCGAACTCGTAGCCCGCGAAGGAGTCGCGTAGCTCCTCGCGGGTCTGTTCGGTGGAGACGAACAGACACCGTTCGCCCGTCGCGATACCCTCCTGGAGGAACTGCATCGCGAACGTCGTCTTCCCGGTTCCCGGGCCCCCCCGAACGAGCACCGCGCGTCCCTCGGGAATGCCGCCCCGCAGCATCCGGTCGACGACGGCGTCCCCCGTCGGCAATCTATCGCCCTGCGTCATTGTTCGTCTCTCCGAGCGAACCGTGATAAGCGTACCCGCACCGGAACCGCAGGGTTCGATTACCGTCGGTTCCAAGGGAACCCATGAGCACCGCCGAGGCCGACGGCGTCACCGCCGAGTACACCGAGACGGACGACGAGCGACTGCTGGTGTTCGAGCGCGACGGCGCGACCGCCGCGGTCGCACAGAACATCGAGGGGTACGCCATGTTGAAGGTGCGGCCGACCGCGGACGGCGACGAACTGGAGCGGTACTACGGCTTCGACATGGCGCTCGACCACGCCGCGGAACTGCTCGGCGTCTCGCCGCACGACCTCCCCGTGCCGGAGGACGCCGCCGACATGGGGATGTAGCCTACCGCTCCCGGAACGCGTCGAGGAACGCCGCCGGCTCCTCGGCGTGGGGGAGCAGGTCGGTGTCGGGTATCCCGACGAACGGCGCGTCCGCCGCCGCCGCGAGTTCTCTCCCCGTGTCGGGGTCGGGCATCCGCGCCTCGCCGCCCCAGACGATAGTTACGGGGCAGTCGAGCGCCGCGAGGTCCGCGCCGAGGTCGGTGTCGAGGTCGAGGAAGCCCGCGACGAACGACGCGGGCGCGAACCGCGCGTTCGGCTGGTGGGCCGTGTTCCAGTCGTAGTCGACCCACTCGTCGGTTATCGACTCCTCGCGCGCGAACCCGTGGTCCGCGAGGAACCACCGGATGGAGCGCTTCGACGTGAGGGCGTTGTACAGCGCCTCGCCGACGACCGGCGACCGGAGTACGGAGCGGAGCCACGTCCGCCGGCCCGGAACCGTCGTCGCCGTCGGAACGACGAGGAACAGTTCGGAGACAGGAACCTCGGCGGCGGCCTTCGTCGCGTACGCGGCCGACAGCGACGAGGCGACGACGACGGGGTCGTCGACCGCCTCGCGCAGGAAGTCGGTCACGAAGGCGACGTACAGCGACCCCGAGTACATCAGCGGCGGGCGGTCGGAGCCGCCGAAGCCGGGCAGGTCCGGCGCGACGACGTGGTACTCCTCGGCGAGTTCCTCCGCTATCTCCCGGAACTCGTGGGAGGAGCCGGCGGCGTTCAGCCCGTGGAGGAGGACGAGGTCCGGGTCCGAGGGGTCGCCGAGGTCGGTGTAGGCCACGTCGAAGCCGCGCCAGCGGTAGGTGTCCTGCTCGCGGGAGAGCGGCGGCTCGAAGCCGTCGGCGCGCAGACCGCCGTTCGCGGCGGCGAGGCCCCCGACGGCCCCGGCGAGACCGAGTGCGGCGTAGCGGAGTTTCACGCCTCAGGCGTGGGCCGGCGCGGGCAAAAGCGTCACCCCTCCCACGCCTCGAACTCGCGGTAGATGCCCTTCGAGAGGTAGCGCTCGGAGGAGTCGGGAAAGACCGTGACCACCGAGTCGTGGGGGAGGTCGATGTCGCCCGCGGCCGCGCGCTCGGCGACCGAGCGGGCCGCGACCGAGGCCGCGCCCGCCGACGAGGCGACGAGGTGGCCCTCCTCGGCGGCCAGTCGTCCCAGTTCCTCGTGGGCGCGCTCGTCCGGGACCGCCCGGAGTTCGTCCACGAGGTCCGGGTCGAACAGTTCGTTCGTCGCGGGGTCGTGGGTGCCGATGCCCTCCGTCTTGTAGTCGCCCTCGTCGGGGTCGCTCCCGAACTTCGCGGCGTACATCGACCCGGTCGGCTCGACGGCACAGACGTAGGTGTCGGGGTGCTGCTCGCGGGCGTACCGCGCGATACCCATGAGCGTCCCCGCGGTGCCACAGCCGGCGACGACGGCGCCCACCTCGCCGTCGAGCGCGTCGTATATCTCCGGCCCCGTGGTGGCGTAGTGGGCCTCCGCGTTCAGCGGGTTCGAGAACTGCTGGGGGACGACCGCGTCGTCGAGTTCGTCGGCGAGTTCGCGGGCGCGCTCGATGGCCCCGCCCATCCCGGCGTCGGTGGGCGTGTTGATGACGTCCGCGCCGAGCGCGCGCATCAGCGTCTGCTTCTCGACCGAGAAGCGCTCGGGCACGACGAAGACGGCCCGGATGTCGAGTTGGCGCGCGGCGACGGCGAAGCCGATGCCCGTGTTGCCGGCCGTCGGCTCCACGACGGTTCCGCCCTCGGGCAACTCGCCCGAGTCGAGCATCGCTTCGAGCATGTACTTCCCGATGCGGTCCTTTATCGAGGCGCCGGGGTTGAACGACTCCAGCTTGGCGTAAACGGGGACCGCGTCGGGCGAGCCGTGGACCCGGACGAGCGGCGTCTCGCCGACGGTGTCGAGCACCGAGTCGAGCGGTTCCCGGTGGGTGGTCATGTGCCGGCAAAGGTTGCCGCCCGACTAAAGCGGCCCGGGTTCGGCCCGGCTACGTGTCGGAGGGTTCGGCTTCCTCGATGGCGGGTTCGGCCTCCTCGATGGCCGCCTCCGTGAGCACCTGGTCCACGTCGACGCCCTGCGCCTCCGCGAGCGCCTCGACGATGGCGCGCTGTTCGCCCTGTTCGGCCGCCAGCTCCTCCACCTTGTCGTGGGTGTCGTTGACCCGCTCGCGGGTCTCCTGCACCTGCTGGCGGAGCTCGTTCATCCGCTCGAACAGCTGTTCAGCGGTGTCCGCGAGCTTCTGGAGCTTCTTCGTCGTGTCGCCGAGTCCGACCATACCGGTTCCCGGAGCCGGACCCCCCTGACCCTTCCGCTTCTCGGCACGGTTAAGGGTCGCCCGTTCGGGGTTCGCGACATGGACGACGTCCGCGCCGCGCCGACCGCCGGCATCGCCGCCTGCCTGCTCGTGGTGGTCGCCCTCCTCGTTCCCTACCTGCTCGTCGCGCCCGGCTCCGCCGTGAGCGCCTACTACGACGCCGGGGCCATCACCCCGCTCGCGGCCGGGCTGTTCTCGCTCGTCGGGGTCATCGTGTTCGCGGCCGGCCGCGAGGAGCGCACCGACCCGCCGCTGGCCGCCGGGGCCGGCCTCGTGTTCGGCGGCTTCTCGCTCGCCGTGTGTCTCGCGTGGGCCGCGACGGTGCCCGCGTCGGTGGCGCTCCAGCTCGGCACCGCCGACGGTCCCGTCGCGGTCTTCCTGGAGTACCACCGCTTCCTCGTCACGCTCGCGGCCGCGGGCGTCGCCGGGGCCGGCGCGTGGTACGCGCGGGTCCTCCGCCTGCTGTAGCCGCCGTCGGCCCGGCAAGCGACGGGGGTTTACGCGCCCGTCCGCTCCGTACTCGCAGTGACAGACGACTCCACGGAGCCGTGGCGCGGGCGCGACGGCGAGTTCTCGCCGACCTACTACGCCCACAAGGGGCCCGACGCGACGAGCGAGGCCCTCGCCGACCTGCTCGCCGCGCGCCTCGGGCGCGACGCCTCCGTGCTGGAGGTCGGCTGTAACGTCGGCCGCCACCTCGCCCACCTCCACGACGAGGGGTTCGCCGACCTGACGGGGCTCGACATCAACGCGGAGGCCATCGCCGAACTCCGCGAGACGTACCCCGACCTCGCCGCGGCCGGAGAGTTTCTCGTCGCGGACCTCGTCGCGACGTTCGCGGACCTCGGAGCGGGGGCGTTCGACGTCGTTTACTCGGTCGAGACGCTCCAGCACGTCGCGCCGGCCGACGCGTCGGTGTTCGACGACGTCGCTCGGGTTGCCGGGTCGCTCCTCGTCACGGTGGAGAACGAGACGCCGATGGACGGGAGCGGCGACGACGTGACGCGCGTCAACGACACGATACCCCTCTACCACCGGGACTGGCGCGAGGTGTTCGCGGGTCGCGGGCTCGAACAGGTCGCCGTCGGCGACATGGGCCGCGACACGCTCCGGGCGTTCCGGGTACCGCGGCTCGACGAGGAATGACGGAATGAATGGGTGGACGCCCGGCGTTGCCCGGCCGTTCCGACTCGGGGAATCCCGGTTGCCTCCTCCACCCCGCGACCCCACGGGCGACAGGTGTCCGCGGGTCCGCTGCTCACTTCCGTGCCTGACGGAGTGCCCGCGACTAACCGCGCCGCGACCTCCCTGCAGAGGTCGGTACGCGGACCGCTGCCCTCGTGGGACGAGGTTTCTACGTTGGCTCCCGGGGCCCGAACCGGTCGGGTCGGACGCTACCGGGATTCGGTCCCCGCTGAAGACCATAGCGCGGGTGACGAGCGGGGCCTAACCGCCCGACCTAGTCCACTTCACCGTATCCCGGTGTGCCATAAGGGCCTTTCGGGTCGCCGGGAACGGGCTCAGTCGTCGCCCTCGACGAGCTGGCGCGTCCGGATCGCGTCCGCCGCCCCCGACCGGCCCGAGAGGGTCGTCTGCGGGAACGGGATGGTGATGCCGGCCTCGTCGAACCGCTTCTTGACGGCGGTGACGTACTCGCCGCGCGTGCGGACGAAGTCGGCCCGCGACGGCTGGGCGATCCAGATGCGCGACTGGAGCCCGACGTACGAGTCCGCGAGCTCCGTCAGCCGGACCGAGGGCGCGGGGTCGTCGAGTATCTCGTCGTGCGCCTCCGCCTCCTCGACGATTATCTCGGTGGCCTCGTCGATGTCGTCCTCGTAATCGATGCCGAAGACGAACTTCAGACGGAGCTTGTCCTTCGCGACGGGGTTCTTGATGACGCCGTCGGTGAGCTGGCCGTTCGGCACCGTGAGCAGTTCGTTGTCGAACGTGCGCACGCGGGAGACGCGCAGCGAGATGTCCTCGACGATGCCCTGATTGCCGTCCCACTCGATCCAGTCGCCGATGCGGAACGGCTTGTCCGTGTAGATGAACAGCCCCGCGACGAAGTTCTTCAGCACGTCCTGCATCGCGAAGCCGATGGCGAGGGTCGCGGCCGCGGCGACGGTCGCGAGCGACTGGAGGAAGTCGCCGAAGCCGGCCAGCCCGAACGCCACGGCGACGGCGACGAAGACGACGACGAGCCCGACCAGCCGCTTGATAGGGCGCTTGGCGTGGGCGTCGAGCTCGCGACGGTCGAGCGCGCGGTCCGTGAGCGGCCGCAGGAGGGTGCGGCCGATAAGGTAGATGAGGACGAAGACGACGACGAAGACGATGGCCTGCGCGAGCGGCTGGGAGAGCGGCTCCAGGGCCGTCCCGCCCAGGACCCGGTTCAGGAACTCCGCGACGAAGCCGGTCGCGTCCGTCCCCGCCTGCAGCGGCAGGAACATCAGTGGAACACCGCCGTGTGGCCGCGCGTCTCCACCAGCTCGGCGTTCACGAGGTCGGCGAGGTCCTCGGCCAGCTCCTCCGTCGTCGTCCCGCCGCGGGCCGACCGGAGGAACTTCACCTTCACCAGCTCGCGCTCCTTCAGCTGCGTGCGGAGTTCGTCGGCGGCCGACTCGATACCGGCCTTCCCGATGCGAAGCGTCGCGTCCACGTCGTGGGCGCGGGCGCGCAGGTCGTCTGTCATAGCGCGTCGTTCGGCGGGCCCCGGTTTGAAGCTTGTCGCTTACCGATAGGGGTAGCGCGCGTGCGCGCCGCAGTCGCAGGCGACGACGACGTGGCCGTCGCGGGTGCGGACCCGCGCGTTCCGGCCCGGAACGAGGTACCCGTCGCAGTCGTCGCAGGTGAACCGCCGGAACCGAACCGGCAGCGTCAGCCGGTTCCGCTCCGCGACGCGGCGCGCCCGCCGGACGTACGACCGCGCGCGCTCGGCGTCGCCGTCGCGGGCGGCCTCGCGGGCCAGTTCGTCGAGCCGGTCGATGCGCTCTGCGGCGATTCCCATCGGTCGCGAGGTGGCGGCGGCCGGGGATGTAGGTTTCGGACGGCGTTCCGGCAGGTTCATGCTCGCCGGCCGACCCCGTCCGGGCGAACGGATGCGCGTCAGCCACTACTTCGAGTGGGAGCGGTTCGTCACCGGCGGGCAGGCCCAGTCGGTGCGGAACCAGCGCCGGGTCATGGACGACCACGGCATCGAGTACACCACGAAGCCGGACCTCTCCGCGGACCTGCTCCACCTCAACAACATGGGGCCGCGCTCGACCTACTACGCGGCCCGCGCCCGCCGGGCGGGCGTCCCCGTGGTCGCGCACACCCACCAGACGGCCGCCGACTTCGAGAACAGCTTCGCGTTCTCGAACGTCCTGGCGAAGCCGATGCGGCCCTACCTCGAACGCGCCTACTCGCTCGCGGACGTGCTCGTCTGTCCCTCCGAGCACAACCGCGCGGTCGTCGCGGAGTACACCGACACGCCGACGCGGGTGATATCGAACGGCTTCGACCCGGCGAAGCTCGCCGGGCACGACGACCCCGCGCTCAGGCAGGAGTACCTCGACCGCTACGACCTCGACCCGCCGGTCGTGTTCAACGTCGCGCACGTCCTCGAACGGAAGGGGCTCGCGACGTTCGTCGAGACGGCCCGGCGGATGCCCGACACGGACTTCGTCTGGTTCGGCTACCTCAATCCGACGGGCGGCTTCCTCGGGCAGTTCCTCCAGTCGAGCGCCTCGAAGCGGCTCGTCGAGTCCGCGCCCGAGAACTGCACCTTCACGGGCTACGTCGAGGACATCGCGGGCGCGTTCGCCGCCGGCGACGTGTTCTACTTCCCGACCCACAACGAGAACGAGGGGATGGCGCTGCTGGAGGCGATGTCCGTCGGCGCGCCGCCCGTCGTCCGGTCCATCGACACGTACGAGTGGCTCGCGGAGGGCGAGACGTGCCGGAAGGCCGACTCGGTCGAGGGGTTCGAGGCCGCGCTGCGCGACCTCCTCGACGACCCCGACGAGCGCGAGCGTATCGGCGCGAACGCGAGGGAGAAGTCCGCGGATTTTACCCTCGATACCGTAGGCGAGTCGCTCGTCGGCCTCTACCGCGACCTGACGGAGAACGCAACCGATTAACGGGGGAGCGCCGAAGCGCGCCCATGCCACCGGCCGTCGCCGCCTTCACGGACACGTTCCTCCCGACGGTCAACGGCGTCACCTACACGGTCGAGTCGTGGCGCGACCGCTGGGTGCGCCGCGGCGGCCGGATGCCGGTCGTCTACCCGGACAGCCCCCACGACCCCGGGGAGGGCGAGTTCCCGGTCCGGAGCCTTACCTTCCCGTTCTACGAGGGGTTCTACGCCGGGCTCCCGACCGTCCCGTCGGGGCTCGGCGACCTCGACGCCGTCCACGCCCACACCCCGTTCTCGCTCGGCCTCGCGGCGCGACGGCTCGCCCGCAAGCGCGACCTCCCGCTCGTCGCCTCCTACCACACCCCGACCGCGGAGTACGCCGACTACCTCGCGAAGGGGCCGCTCGCCTCCGTCGTAGAGTCGGTCGCCGGCCGCTACGAGCGCTGGTACCTGAACCGCGCGGACGCGGTGGTCGTCCCCTCGGCGCCGACGCGCGACCACCTCCGCGAACTGGGCGTCGAGGCACCCGTCGAGGTCGTCCCCAACGGCGTCGATACGGAGCGGTTCGCCCCCGTCGGCGAGGACGAGCGCGCGGCGTTCCGCGAGCGCCACGGCCTGCCCGAGGGGCCGCTCGTCGGCTACACCGGCAGACACGGCTACGAGAAGGACCTCGACGCGATACTCGACGCCGCGACGGGGCTGGACGCGACGGTCGTCTTCGGCGGCGACGGCCCCGCCCGGTCGGGACTCGAAGCGCGCGCCGAGGGGATGGCCGCCGACGTGCGCTTCCTCGGCTTCCTCGACCGCGAGGAGCTCCCCGCCTTCTACGCGACGCTCGACGTGTTCGCCTTCCCCAGCCCCGTCGAGACGCAGGGCCTCGTCGCGCTGGAGGCGAACGCCTGCGGCACGCCCGTCGTCGGCGTGGACGCGGGTGCCCTCGCCGAGACGGTGGTCGAGGGCGAGACCGGCTACCACTACCCGCGCGGCGACACCGACGCCTTCCGGGCGGGCATCGAGCGGGCGCTCGACGAGCGCGAGCGCCTGCGCGAGTCGTGTCTCGCCACTCGCGAGGACGTGGCGATGGAGGCCGCGGTCGATACGCTCGCCGCGGTGTACGAGAAGGTGGTCTGACTACTCCAGCGCGTCGCCGATACGCTCCAGTTCGCGCCGGATGTCGTGGAGCTCGTCGCGGACCTTGCGGACCTCGCGGACGAGTTCCTCGTCGGCCTTCGAGGAGCCGCCGCCCTCGCGGCCGCCCGGCTGTCCGCCGAGCGCGCCGCCGGGGCCGCCGCCGCCCATCATGCCGCCCATCATCTGCGCGAAGGGGTTGCCGCCGCCGCCCATGCCGCCGGGGCCGCCGCCGCCCATCATCTCCTCCATGCGCTCCTCGCGCGAGCGCTCGTCGCCCTCGCCCTCCTCGCGCTCGGCGCGCTGCTGGCGGATCTCCTCGACGCGCTCGCGGAAGGACTTCTCGCCGTCCGCGTCTCCCTCGTCGGCCGACTCGTCCGGTCGTTCCTCGTCGTCTGCCATGCGACAGGGTTCCGTCGCGGGCCGGAAAAGGCTCCCGGAAGCTCAGAAGGAGCCGAGCGAGGCCTGCCGGTCGCGCGTCGTCTCGCCCTCGCGGAGTTCGTACCCCACGAGGTCGCGCATATCGACGGCGTACACCGTGTCGTCGCGGTCGAGCAGGAGGACGCGTCCCTGGACACCGACCACGGTGCCGGCGGCCATCGTCTCGGGGACGGGCGCGGCGTCGAGGGCGAAGCCGTAGTCGAGGTCGTACGTCTCGATGGGCTCGTGTTCGGCGAGCAGTTCGTTCCACGCCCCGGCGTCGACGTCGCGGCCGAAGCCGTCGAGCTTGGTCGCGACGCGGACGCGCTGGGCGAGGTCCCGGCCGAGGTCCTCCTCCACGTCGCGGGCGATGTCGCCGTCCGCGACGGTGAAGACGTGCGCGCCGCGGTCCGCGCCCTGCTCGCGCAGGCGCGTCTCCAGCCGGTCGAGCCGCGTGATACCCACCTTGAACGTCGCGGGCGCGAACGCCGCGAGATAGACGGCGTGTTCGCCCTCGCGCTCGCGGAGCGTGGACTCGTCGAAGACGCGCTCGTGGCGCGAACACTTCGGCGCGCGCTCGCGGTCGCAGGGGATGTGGTTGCCGTTGCGTATCGCGCCCGCACAGCGCCGCGCGCCGAGCCCGTAGGCGAGTTCGGCGCCCGGTTCGAGTTCGAGCCGCTCCACGGGCCCGCCGTCGGCGAGGAGGAGGGCCGGGTCGGGCGCGGGGCGGTAGCCGACGACCTGCACGCCCCTCCGTTCGCGCCGCCCGGCAAACCGCTGTCGGTCCGCCGGCCTACGCGTACTCGGGCGCGTGCTCGGCGACGAGCGCGCGCGTCGCCCGGCGGACGGCGTCGTCGCTCGATTCCGGGGGTTCCCAGCCGAGCGCGGAGAGCTTCTCCACCGAGAGGCGCATCCGCGGCACGTCGCCCGTCCAGCCGCGGTCGCCGCCGGTGTAGCTGTACGCCGGGTCGAGGCCCATCTCGTCGGCGACGATGTCGGCGATGGTCGTCACGCTCGTCGTCGTCCGCGTCCCGAGGTTGTACGTGTTGACCGGCGCGTCGGCGTGTTCCACGACGTGACACATCGCGTCCACGCAGTCGTCGACGTGCATATACGACTTCTCCTGGCGGCCGTCGCCGAGTATCTCCAGCTCCTCGGGGTCGTCGGCGAGCTTGGCGATGAAGTCCGGGACGACCGCCCCGAGCTGGGCCCGGGGGCCGACGATGTTGGCGAAGCGGAACGTCCAGACGGTGAAGTCGTGGCTGTGGGCGAACACGGAGAGCAGGCCCTCCTCGCCGAGCTTCGAGGCGCCGTACACCGAGATGGGTTCGAGCGGCGCGTAGTCCTCGGGCGTCGGCCGCGGGGCCTCGCCGTACACCGTCCCGGAGGAGGTGAAGGCGACGTTGTCGACCCCGACCGCGTCCATCCGCTCGACGACGTTCTCGGTCAGCGTGTTGTTGACGCGGTACTGCTCGACGGTGTCCGCGGCGGCGTCCTTGTCCGCCGCGAGGTGGAAGACGATATCGGTGTCGGGGGTGATGGCCTCGGCGACGACCTCGGGGTCCGTGAGGTCGCCCTCGACGACCGCGGCCGCGTCGGGGACCCACTCGCGGCGGCTGTTGCGGAAGTCGTCGGCGACGACGACCTCGTTGTCGGCGACCAGCCGCTCGGCGAGGTGCGAGCCGACGAAGCCCGCGCCCCCGGTCACGACCACGCGCTTCTCGGAGAGCTCCATGGCCCCTCTGGCGAGCGTGCCGACGTAGGCGTTCCGAAAGCAGGAAACGCCGGCACGAGAGAGGGAGCGTATGGACGACCACGAGGTCGCGGTGTGTCGGCTCTCCCACCGACCCGGCCGCGACGACCGGATGACGACCCACGTCGGCCTCACGGCGCGCGCGCTCGGTGCGGACCGCGTCGTGTTCCCCGACAACGCCACGGGCCCCGCGGAGACGGTCGAGGACATCACGGGCCGGTTCGGCGGCCCCTTCGACGTGGAGCTCAACGCCTCGCCGAAGCGGCTGGTGCGCGAGTGGCCCGGCACCGTCGCCCACCTGACGATGTACGGCCTCCCCGTACAGGACGTGGAGGCGGACCTGCGCGCGGCCCACGCCGAGGAGCCGCTGCTCGTCGTCGTCGGGGGCGAGAAGGTCCCGTTCGAGGTGTACGAACACGCCGACCACAACGTCGCCGTGACGAACCAGCCCCACTCCGAGATCGCGGGGCTGGCGGTCGTGCTGGACCGGCTGTTCGAGGGCCGCGAACTCGACCGCGAGTGGACGGACGCCGACCGGGTCGTCGTGCCGAAGGCGACGGGCAAGGAGGTCGTCGAGCCGGACGACGGGGAGTAGCGCCGACCGGGGCTTTTAAACGGCTTCCTCACCCGGTATGGGGTAATGGCGTACGAGGAACTTCTGGAGGACCCCGTGATACAGAAATACCTCCACGAGCTCGTCGGCCCGACCGGGATGCCCGTGGCCGCGGCACCCCCGGACGGGGAGGTAACGGACGAGGAGCTCGCGGAGGACCTCGGGCTCGAACTCAACGACGTGCGGCGGGCGCTGTTCATTCTCTACGAGAACGACCTCGCCACGTACCGCCGGCTCCGCGACGAGGACTCCGGCTGGCTCACGTACCTGTGGACGTTCGAGTACGACAACATCCCGGAGAAGCTGGAGGAGGAGATGCACCGCCTGCTCGACGCGCTGGCCGAGCGCCGCGAGTACGAGATGAACAACGAGTTCTACCTCTGCGAGAACGACTCCATCCGCTTCGAGTTCGGCGAGGCGATGGACTTCGGCTTCGAGTGCCCCAACTGCGGCGAACAGCTCGTGGACATGGACAACGCGCGGCTCGTGGACGCGATGGACGAGCGCATCGCCGACCTGCGCGACGAGCTGAACCGACCGGCCGAGCGAGAGGCCGAGGCCTGATGGTCGTCCTCGCGACGAAGGTGTACGTCGGCGGCGACGCGGGCGAGCGCGCGCTCGACTCGCTCGACTCGCTCGTCGGGAACGACATCGGCGCGCTCGACGTGGAGTGGACCACCGGCCTGCGCGACGACGGTTTCCCCTCCATCACCGTGACTGGCGAGGACGCGCCCGCCGCGCGCAACGTCCTCGCGGAGGAGTGGGGCGCCATCACCCCCCACCGGGAGGAGGGGGAGACGTACGTCGGTACCCTCGACTCGTGGGACGAGGACGGCGTCGTCCTCGACGCGGGCGAACCGGTCCGGGTCGAGCGCGACGACCTCGGCCTCGGACAGGGCACGCCCTCGCAGATACGCACCCGCTACGGGCTGGTCCAGCACACGCCGCTCCGGTTCGTCGAGGAGGACGGCACGGCGCGGCTGGCCGACGCCGAACGCGACCGCCTCTACGACTGGACGCGCGCCGACACCGGCCGCGTCAACGTGAACTCCGCGACGCGCGCCGAGGTGCGCGCGACGGTGAACCGCGCCGGCCACGCCGACGACATCGTGACCGTCGAGCGGCTGGGGCTGCTCGAACAGAGCGTCGTCTGCAAGCCGGAGACCGACCCGCCGGGCCTGCTCTCCGACATCGGCCCCCACCTGCCGGCGGAGATGCTCTGCGTCGTTCCATGAACCGACGGGTCCTCGCCGGCTTCGCGGCGCTCGCCCTCCTCGCGGTCACCGCCGGCTGTTCGGGCTTCCTCGGCCCCGGCCAGGCGAACCCCTCGGACCTCGCGGCCAGCGAGACGTACGAGTGGAACGAGTCGGCCGACGCGTATCTGGAGGTGAACCGGAACAACGTCACCGCCGTCTACCGCGTGGCGAACCGGACCACGGGTCGGCTGAACGCGACGGACCCGACCGTCGAGATATACACGCGCGACACCCTCGGGACGGAACAGCCGGAGACGGTGTCGGCGGTGCAGTTCCGCTACCCGAACGGGACGCACGTCGCCTTCCGAGAGGCCGACGGCAACGCGACGGCGTACGTCACCTACCCGAACGGGACGAGCCGCGCGGCCCCCGACCTCCTGACCGTGGACCGGACGCGCCGGCGGACCGTCGTCGGCCTGCCGGCGAACGACACCGGAAAGCTCGGCGTCACGACGCCGAAGAACGGCAAGCAGGTCGCGATGCCCGCCTACGTCGCCGGGAGCTACGAGATGGTGCTGCCCGAGAACGCGGAGGTCGGCGTCCCCCTGCTCGGACAGGTGCGCCCCGGCGCGACCGAGCGCGAACTCGTGGACGGCCGCGTCCGTATCCGATGGGAGAGCCTGACGGCGAGCAACCTCGTCGTGCGCTACTACCTCGGGCGCGACCTCCTGCTGTTCGGCGCGCTCGCGGTCGGCGGCACGGCGCTGGCACTCGGGGGCGCGGCGTACTTCGTCTACCAACTGCGCGAGACGCGCCGGCGGCGCGAGGAGGTCGCCCTCGACGTGGAGACCGGCGACGACGACCGCGACGACGGCCCGCCGCCCGGGATGCGGTAGTCCCCGGAGGGGAACGCCTGAAGTCGCCGCCCGCCGAACGAAGCCCATGCGCGTCTCCATCCTCACCGTCGGCGACGAACTGCTCGCCGGCGACACGGTGAACACGAACGCCGCGTGGCTCGGCGAGCGGCTCACGGCCCGCGGCGCGACCGTCGAGCGGGTCACGACGGTCCCCGACCGGGTCGACGACATCGCCGAGGTCGTCCGCGAGCACGCCGACCGCTACGACGCCGTCGTCGTCACCGGCGGCCTCGGCCCGACCCACGACGACGTGACGATGGACGGCGTCGCGGCCGCCTTCGACCGCGGACTCGAAACCGACGAGCGGGCGCTGGCGTGGCTCACCGAGGAGGGCGGCTACAGCGCCGACGACCTCGCGGCGGGCACCGCCGACCTCCCGGCCGGGAGCAACCCCCTCCACAACGACGTCGGGGTCGCCCCGGGCTGTGCCCTGGAGAACGTGTACGTCCTGCCGGGGGTGCCGGCCGAGATGAAGGCGATGTTCGACGCGGTCGCGGACCGCTTCGAGGGAACCGTCCGCCACGTCGAGAGCGTGGTCGTGGACGAACCCGAGAGCGCCCTCGTCGAACGGTTCGACCGGCTCCGCGAGCGGTTCGGCGTCAAGGTCGGGTCGTACCCGGGCGAGACGGTACGGGTGAAACTGGAGAGCGAGGACGCCGAGGCCGTGCGGGCGGCCGCGGCGTGGCTCCGCGACAACGCCGACGCGGTCAGTTCGTGAGCCGGTAGAGCCAGCCGACGGTGATGGCGACGCTGACGAGCGCGACGAGCCAGCCGGCGGCGTCGATGACGGCCGGGTTCCCGCCCGCCTGTAGGAGTGCGTTCATACTCCGGGCTCCGAACGGGGCGGTCTTAATCGGTTCGGAGTCGGCCGTCGCGGCGCGTTTCGGTTGCGGCGAATATCCCGAACGGCTTATACTCGCGCCGTCGCATCCCCCGATATGGACTTCGACCTCCCGAGCGAACACCGGATGATACGGGACACCGTCCGCGACTTCTGCGAGGCGGAAATCGCGCCCATCGCGCAGGAGATAGAGGACGAGCATCGGTTCCCCGCGGAGGTCTTCGACGAACTCGCCGCGCTGGACCTGATGGGCGTGCCGGCCCCCGAGGCGTACGGCGGCGCGGGCGGCGACTACCTGATGTACGCGCTCGTCGCGGAGGAACTCGGCCGGGTCTCCGGCTCCGTGGGCCTCTCGTACGTCGCCCACACCTCCCTGTCGCTGATGCCCATCGTGATGTTCGGCACGGAGGCCCAGAAGGAGGAGTGGGCGACGCCGCTGGCCCGGGGCGACTACCTCGGCGCGTGGGCGCTCACGGAGCCCTCGTCGGGGTCGGACGCGAGCGACATGGACACGACGGCCGAGAAGGACGGCGACGAGTACGTCATCAACGGGACGAAGCAGTTCATCACGAACGCGAACGTCGCCGGGTCGATCCTCGTGAAGGCCGTGACGGACCCCGGCGCGGGCTACGGCGGCATCTCCACGTTCATCGTGGACCCCGAGGAGGACGACGGCTTCGAGGTCATCGAGGTGTGGGACAAGATGGGGCTGAACGCCTCGCCCACCTGCGAGATACAGTTCAACGACCTCCGCGTGCCGGAGGACCGCCTGCTCGGCGAGGAGGGCGAGGGCTGGGAGCAGACGAAGAAGACGCTCAACGGCGGGCGCATCTCCATCGCGGCGCTGTCGACGGGGCTGGCACAGGGCGCGTTCGAGGCCGCGCGCGACTACGCGACCGAGCGCGAGCAGTTCGGTTCGCCCATCTCGAAGTTCGACGCCGTCCGCGACATGGTCGTGGACATGGACCGGAAGATAGAGCGGGCGCGGCTGCTCACCCACAAGGCCGCGACGCAGTACGACGCGGGCGAGGACGTGACGCGCATCTCCTCGCTGGCGAAGCTCGACGCCTCGGAGATCTCCCGCGAGGTCGCGGAGGACGCCGTGCAGGTCCACGGCGGCTACGGCTACACGACCGACTTCGCGCCCCAGCGGTTCTACCGCGACGCGAAGCTGATGGAGATCGGCGAGGGAACCTCCGAGATACAGCACCTCGTCGTCGGGCGCGAACTCGGGCTGTAACGCCCGGTTTCGGGGGAATCGAACGGTTCCGAACCGTTCTCACGCGCCGGGATTCGGCGGCAGGGAACCATAGCTATGCCCGCCCTCGGCATCCGGTCGGGTATGTCCGAGACGTATCGGCTATCGCGGCGTGACGCACTGAAGTACGCGGGCGCGGGCCTCGCAGCGACGACGCTCGCGGGCACGGCGGCCGCCCACGGCGGCGGCGCGGAGGGACACCCCGAGAGCGTGGGCGACGGCTCCGCACACGCCTACGTCGAATACGAGGGTCCCGGGCGGGGCCGCCTGTCCGCCATCGGCGTCCACCTGACCGCGGACGCGCTGTCGAACCTCCCCGAGGAGCCGGAGGGATGGCCGTTCCCCGGCGTTCCGGCCGACGTGCCCTACACGGTCGAGTACGCGCTCGACCTCCCGCGCGGCAACACGGGTCACTTCTCGCACGCCACCCTCGACTGGAACCCCGGCGGCCACGAGCCGGAGGGCGTCTACACCCACCCGCACTTCGACGTACACTTCTACTTCCCGCGGGCCGCGGAGGTAGCGACCATCGCGCCGGGCGTCGCCACGTACACGATACCCGACGAGCAGCTGCCGGCGGACACCTACTACGCCGACGACCTGCCCGCCCCGTTCCCCTCCGCGCCCGTCCGGGGCGTCGTGCCGGCGATGGGTGAACACCTCGTGAGCGTCCCGGTCAGCCTCCCCACGCCGGGACGGACCGACTGGTCGGTGTTCATCTACGGCGCGTACGACTTCGACGGCGACGGCTCCGGCGACGTGATCTTCATGGAACCGATGGTGACGACGGCGTACCTCGACGGGCTGGCCGAGGGCGAGTACCGCACCCCCCTCCCCGTGCCCGAGCGGTTCACCGACGGCGGGCGATACCCCACCGAGTACGTCGTCCGGCGCACGGCCGGCGGCTACGACATCGCGCTGGAGTCGTTCGAACACTTCCCCGGCACGGACTGAGACGGGGACGGGTCAGCGACGGCTCGCGAGTACCCGCCGGAGGGCGGCGACGAGCACGCGGTCGGCGGCGTGGGCGACGGTGACGGCGGCGACGACGAACGCCGCCCCGAAGGCGAGCGCGTCGGCGGAGAACGCGCCGGGGTCGCCCGACTCGGCGACCCGTCGCACCACGAGCAGGGCGTTGTCGAGGCGCGCGAAGAACGTCTCCCGGGCGAACAGGGCGACGTACGTGCCCGCGACGAGCAGCAGGACGTACGCGCCGAACATCGGCCGGGCCGGGACGCGCGATTCGAGGTAGGCCTGCCGCGCGGCCTTCAGGGTGAACTCCGGCTCGCCGCGGGCCTGCCGGCGCACCTCGACGGCCACGACGGCGAGGCCGACGACGACGAGGAACGCCAGGAGAACAGTCTCCGCGGTGCCGGGGTCGACCCCGGCGACGGCGACGAGCGTCTCGCGGAGCGGGGCCGCGCCGCGGAGGACGACGACGACGAGCAGGGCGTAGAGCACGAGCGCGCGGACGGTCCCGTATCGGGGCGTCCACGCGGCGTGGCGGCGGCGGTCCATACTCGGGCGTCCGTGCCGGGGCGCATGAACCTCACGGCCGAGCGCGGGGACTTATGCCCGGCGCGGCCCGCCGCCCGGTATGGGAACCCCGCTCGACACCCGCGAGGCACAGGCGGTCGAGGTCGTCGACCGCCTCTACGAGGAGTACCCCGACCCGACCATCTCGCTCGACTTCTCGACGCGGCTGGAGCTGCTGATAGCGGTCGTCCTCTCCGCGCAGTGTACCGACGAGCGCGTCAACGAGGTGACGGCGGACCTGTTCGAGACGTACGAGTCCGCCGAGGACTACGCCGCGGCCTCGGAGGAACAGCTCGCGGAGGACATCTACGGCATCACCTTCCACAACAGCAAGGGCGGCTACCTGAAGGGTATCGGCGAGAAGCTGGTCGCGGAGCACGGCGGCGAGGTCCCCGACACGATGAGCGCGCTCACGGACCTGCCCGGCGTGGGCCGGAAGACGGCGAACGTCGTCCTCCAGCACGGCCACGACCTGACGGAGGGCATCGTCGTGGACACCCACGTCCAGCGGCTCACCCGACGGCTGGGGCTCACGGAGGAGGAGACGCCCGGGAAGATAGAGACGGACCTGATGGGAATCGTCCCCGAGCGCGACTGGAAGGAGTTCACCCACCTGATGATAGACCACGGGCGGGCCGTCTGCGACGCCCGGAACCCCGACTGCGGGGAGTGCGTACTCGCGGACATCTGTCCCTCGGAGAAGGGCGACTCGGACACCGACCTCGCGAGCGGCGAGGCGTGGTGAAAGACCGGCGGAACGTCCGCCCGCAGGTCCTCGGGGTGCCGCGGCGCGGCGACGAGCTACTGGTCGAGTACTACGACGAGGCCGACGAGCAGTTCTACCGGCCGCTCGGCGGCGGCATCGAGTTCGGCGAGCCGAGCGACGAGGCAGTCGTCCGGGAGTTCGCTGAGGAACTCGACGCGGTCGTCGCGGCCGGCGAGGTGCTCGGGACGATGGAGAACCGGTTCCGGTGGGCCGACGAGCCGTTCCATCAGCTGGTCGTCGTCCGCGCGGTGTCGTTCCGCGACGGGACCCGCTACGAGCGCGAGCGGTTCACGGTGACCGAGAGCGACGGGTCGCGGCGGCCGGCGACGTGGGAACGGCTCGACTCCTTCGGCGACGGGAAGCGACTGTTACCGGCCGGCATCGAACGCCTGCTCCGTGGGGAGGAGACGCACGTCCTCTCGCCGCCTAGATGTAGCGAATCGCGTAGCGGGTAAGCCCGGTGAGCCACGCGAGTATCCAGAAGAAGGTGTAGCCGAAGACGCCGACGCGGAGCCGCGAGCGCCAGTGGCTCATCCGCTCGCCGCCGATCTCGTCGAGCAGGACGTCCTCGTCGTAGGCGTTGTAGAGGTCGTGTTCGTACTTCGCGCGGAAGATGCGAACGATGCCCGTGAAGCCGAACAGCAGGAAGGCGTAGGCCGTCAGCCCGAGGAAGGCGTGGATGACGGCGTAGCCGCCGAACTGGGCGGAGTGTCCGGCCAGCCCGAACAGTCGGGGGAACATCCACAGCGCGAGCGGCACGGTCGTCAGCGCCAGCCCGGTGAGGATGTACTTGAGGTGCCACGTCAGGACGCCCCACGTCACGGGGTCGTTGTCGATCATTATCCACGCGCCGTAGAGGAAACACGGCAGACTGACCGTGACCGCGAGCGCGACCACGGCGGCGATAGTGCCGTCGGCGACCATCGCGTCGGCGTAGGGCCGGACCGCGTTTAGGGGTGCCGACTCCGGCGGCTCCCGATAACTGTTTACCGGGCGAACCCGAACTCCACGGCGATGGCAGACGCCAGCTCCGACCCCGCGGAACCGGAGGAGGGAACCGTCGAGTCGGCGGTTCGGCGGGTGGAGCCGGACGAGTCCGAGGAACTCTCGACCGAGGAGCTCCGTCGCCGCGTCGAGGACGAGTACGACTTCGAGGACTTCACCCCCGCGGACATGAAGCGGATGAGTCCCGAGGAGTGGGAGGCCGTCTTCGACCCGGACACGTGGATAACGGGGCCGGAGCTGCTCGACCGCGTGGAGGCGGACACGAAGCGGCGCGTCCTCGACCGCGACGTGTTCGCGCGCGTCGAGCGGATGGCGAACCCCGACCGCGTCGTCGCGTACTCCGACGAGGGGTACGCGGTGGTGTACGAGGACGGCTCCATCGAGGGCGAGGGGACGGTGCTGCGCGACCTGAAGCCGTCCGTCGCGCTGTGTTCGATGGACAGCTACGAGGCGCCCGACCTCCCCGACGAGGACCTGCTCCCCCGGCCGATGGAGGTCCCGCAGGGCTCCGGGGAGTTCGGGAACCTGATGATACAGCTCGTGGCGGGCGCGCTGTTCCTGTCGGGCGCCGTCCTCGGGGGGGCGGCCCTGTTCACGGCCGACCTCGGAGTCATCGCCGGCACCGCCGGCATCCTCTTCCTCGTCGCGGGCGGCGTGCTCTTCTTCACCGTCGCAAACGCGCGCCTCTCGGACCGCTTCCGCGCGGAGGAGTACCGCAACCGCCTGCGCGCGGTCGGGATGGAGGACGACGAACTGCCCGAGTGGCTCCCGGAGAGCGCCCGCGAGACGCCGGGGCTCGACCGGGGCGCGGCGGCCGACGCCCCCGACGGCGAGAACCGCGACTGAGGGCCGCTCGGCGCCCCGAGCCGCGACCCCCCGAATCGGTCGAAAACGGACGCGCGGGGCGGGGGGTTCGGAGAATTTATACGCGGACAGTCCCGAGGGTAGAACGTCTATGAACAGACGGGAGTTTCTGCGAACCGCGGGCGGCGCGACGGCCGTGGCCGGCGCCGTGAGCGCCTCCGGGTCCGCAGCAGCCCAGAGCGGCGGCCCCGAGGTCGCGCTGTTGGGTAGTCTGGTCTTCGACCCGGCGGAGGTGTACGTCTCGCCGGGGACCACCGTCACCTGGGTGTGGGAGTCGGACGGCCACAACATCGTCGTCGACTCCCAGCCCGAGGGCGCGAACTGGGAAGGGACCGAGGGCGGCGCGAGCCAGCTGTACGACACCGGCTACGAGTACAGCCACACCTTCGAGGAACTCGGCGAGTACGAGTACGTCTGTGCCCCCCACCGACAGGCCGGCATGGTCGGCACGGTCGTCGTGAACGAGAGCGGCGCCCCGCCGTCGGGAGGCGGCGGCGAGGTCGAGCCCGAGGAGATGGGCGTGCCGATTCAGGCGCACTTCGTCGGCATCGCCACCATCCTCGCCATCGCGGTGTCGCTCATGTTCACGTTCTTCCTGCTGAAGTACGGCGAGTCGCCACACGCCAGCGGAGGGAACTGATATGAGCTCCGGAAACAACACCTACGGCGACATCCACCGGTACGAGCCGGCGCGCGAATCGACGGCGGCGGCCATCGGCATCGTCCTGCTGACGGTGCTGGAGGTCGTGTTCATCGGCCTGTTCACCTACGGGCTGGTGGCCGGCTGGGGCTTCTCCGAGTTCGGGAACATGTTCCTCGGCGGGTTGCTCGCGATGATACTCATCGACCTCGCCTTCGTGATGCTGCTGTACCGCAAGGAGTTCCTCCCCGACGTGATGATCGTCAAGAAGCGCCGGCGGAAGTGGGAGGACCTCTACATCCGCGAGGAGGACATGGACGGTACCGACCTCGGCGGCGACGCGTGGGAGAACATCAAACGAGCGGTCTACCCCTACTACAAGAAATAATGCCAGCTGACGAAGACAAGTATCCGACAGAGTCGGGCCGCAGACGCTTCGTGAAGGGAGTCGTCGGCTCCGCGACGCTCGCGGGCGTCGGGACCGGCGGCTTCGCCGCCCTCGGCACCGCGACCTCGTCCACCGGTGCCGGCGGCGGTATCACGCAGTACATGGCCATCGAGAACACCGACGGCCCCGCGCCGCGCGGGATGCCCATCGTTCCGCTCACCATCGAGGACGGCGAGCTGACGGGCGTCTGGCCCGAGGTGCAGGAGATAACGGAGGGCGGCCGGACGGTGCAGGTCGCGGAGCAGGAACTCGGCGGCGTCACCTACTCGTCGCAGTGGTTCCAGTACTGCGGCGTCCAGACGTACCCGGGCGTCGAACCCGGCACCGACCAGAACAACACGTTCCGGGTCGCTTCGGGCGCGGGCAACACCTACGAGTGGATGTCCGACCTGGAGGCCGGCGAGCCGCTCACGGTCGATATGTTCGACGACTACGAGTCGTGGGGCAACGGTATCGGCCAGAGCGGCCTCGGCAAGCCCGCCGTCGGGACCTGGCGCTCGGAGGACGTCGAGCCGCAGTCCACGATGCCGGTTCAGGTGCTGCGCTCGACGCGCATCGAGGAACTGGCACAGGAGGACGAGTTCCTGGCGGCGGCGACCCAGGACGGCTTCATCGCGTGGCTGAACAAGTGTACGCACTTCTGCTGTGTGCCCGGCTTCAAGTCCATCGCGGGGTCGGCCAACTTCGGGGCCGAGAACCGGGTGTACTGTCAGTGTCACCAGTCGGTGTACGACCCGTTCAGTCCGGTCCAGACACAGTTCGTCGCGCTTCCGCGACCGGGGGAATAAGATGCTGGGGCACTACACTACCGACAAGGAGGGACAATGAGCCTGGAACGCAAGGACGACCACGACCACAAGGGGTGGATGCAGGAGCGTGACCTCACGCCCGTCGAAACCACCTACCTGACCGTGCTGATGTGGCTCGACAAGCGGCTGCGCGTCGTTGACTACCTCGAGATACTCGAGGACCTCTACTACAAGGTCAACATGCAGATGCCGAAGAGCCACACCGAACAGTACAACCTCGACAACAAGTTCTGGTACTGGTACCCCCTCTACGCGCTGGGGAGCTTCAGTACCATCGCGTACGTCGTCGCGGCGATCTCCGGCGCGTTGCTCGGCTTCTACTACAGCCCGGCGACCACCGGCGACCCGACGACCGCGTACAACTCCATCACGTTCATCATGACGGAGCTCCGGTTCGGCTTCTTCCTCCGGAGCCTCCACCGCTGGTCCGCCCAAGTGATGGTCGCGGCCGTGTTCCTCCACATGCTGCGCGTCTACTTCACCGGCGCGTACAAGGAACCGCGCGAACTCAACTGGATCATCGGCATCGTCCTCATCTCGCTGACGATGGTGTTCGGCTACACGGGCTACCTGCTCCCGTGGGACCAGCTCGCCTTCTGGGCCGGCCAGATCGGCGTCGAGATGAGCCTCTCGGTCCCGGTGGCGGGAGAGTGGGTGGCACAGCTACTGTTCGGCGGCTTCTCGCTGAGCCAGTCCACGCTGCAGCGGATGTACATCCTGCACGTGTTCTTCCTGCCGTTCATCACGACCGCCATCATCGCCATCCACATCGGCATCGTCTGGATGCAGGGCATCGCGGAACCGCACTGATACAATGAGTCAAGAAGACAACCCCAACGAGGGCAAGGAGATAGCGGCCGACGGCACCGGTATCGTCGCGCCGGACGACGAGACCCCGACGTGGAGCGAGCGCAAGCAGCGCACCGAGGGGCTCCCCCGGCTGACGTACGAGTACTTCGAGCGGGCCCGCCGCGAGGACCAGGACCTGCGCATCGAGTCGGACTACGTGGAGCGCGACGTGCTCGCGTTCCCCGCGTGGCCCCACGAGATGGTGCGGAACCTCGCGCTGACGAGCTTCTTCGTCGGCATGATGGTGTTCCTCGCCGCGGCGCTGCCGCCGCACATCGGCGCGCCGGCGAACCCGTCCAGCACGCCCGCCATCATCCTGCCCGACTGGTACCTCTACTGGTCGTTCGGCCTGCTCAAGCTCGGCCCGCTCAACCCCGAGCTGGCGCTGCTCGGCGGCCAGCAGCTGATGGCCGACCGGACGTACGGCGTCGTCGCGAACCTCGTCGTCGTCGGCTTCATCGCCATCGTGCCGTTCCTGAACAAGGGGTCGGCCCGGCGCCCGGTCGAGCAGCCGTTCTGGGCGGCCGTCGGCGTCGGCGGCGTCGTCTACGCCGTCACCATCTCGGCGCTGTCGGTGAAGAACCTGCTCCCGATGGACTCGAACCTGCTGCTGGACCTGACGTTCCTGCTGCCCTTCGTGGCCGGGTTCATCAGCTACGCGGTGTTCAAGTCCATGCGCGAGGGGTACATGTTCGAGCTGAACCGCCGGTACTACCGGCTGCGGCCGCCGAAGTAACACGGAAGTCCCTGCGGTCCCTTTCTCCGCTCGATGACCGACGACGAGCCGACGGCGAGCGCCGACGCCGAGACGGGGGGTCGCGACGTAGAGGTGCCGATGGACGTGTACAAGGCCGTAACGGTGTTCTCGACGCTGTTCGCCGTGTTGTGTGTCGTCGTCGGGTTCGTCGTCCTCGACGCCGCCACCCAGCGGGCAACGGCCGCGCCGGAGGACGTGAACGTCGTGTTGGCCGTCGTCGGCCTCGGCGCCATCGCGCTCGGGGCGGGCGTCTACGCCTTCTCGACGCGCTTCCGTGCCCGGGAAATGGGAAACTCTAAAGACGACGCTACCTAACCTTCGATAATGGCTGACGAATTCGCCAAGGGCTTCACGATCCTCGTCGGGTCCGGGCTCGCGTGGATGACCCTCGCCGGCTGGTACAACACGCCGTCGTTCGAGGGCACACAGCTCACCGCGCCCGACCCGGAGACGGGGCTGACGGTGTACGACACCCTCGCGCTCGTGCTGAAGGAGGGGTTCTTCTGGTTCGCCATCCTCGGCTTCCTCACGTTCGTCTTCGTCATCCCGGCGCTCCGCAAGGCGCGCGACGCGTACGCGGGCACGCCGGAGATCCCGGAGTAAGCCGCCGCGTATCCGACCGTTTTTCCCCCTCCCGAGCCACGCCGCCGTATGGACACTCCGCCGGTCGGCGTCGTCGGCGACGCCCCGACCGAACCCGTCCGCGAGGCGGGCGGCGACCCCGTCGCGGGCGCCGTCGCCGACGTGCTCGCCGCCGGGCCCGAGGCCGTCGTCGCCGGCGGCGAGTCGGCGCTGCTCGCCGTGGCGGCCGCGGCCCCGGACGTCCCGGTGCTCCCCGTGGACGCGGGGCCGGGCGTCCGTTCCGTGGCGCGCTCGGACGCGCCCGGAGCGATAGCCGCGCTCGTCGCGGGCGAGTACGACACGGCGTCGCTCCCGCTGCTCGTGGCGCGCTCGCCGCTCGGGGAGACGCGCGCGCTGTGTGACCTGATGCTCGTCACCGGCGAGCCGGCGCGCATCTCCGAGTACACCGTCCGCTCGGGGACGGAGACGGTCGCCTCGTTCCGCGCGGACGGCGTCGTCGTCGCGACCCCGGCCGGCTCGCACGGGTACGCCCGCCGGGCGGACGGCCCGGTGCTCGCCCCCGAACTCGGCGCCGTGGTCGTCGTCCCCGTCGCGCCGTTCGCGACGAGCGAGGACAGCTGGGTGCTGCCGACCGAGGGACTCCGGCTCGACGTCGAGCGCGACGAGACGCCCGTCGAGCTGCTCGCCGACGACCGAACCGCGGGCTCCGTCGTCCCCGGCGAGTCGGTCCGCGTCGCGACTGAGGGGTCGCTCGACGTGGCCGTCGTCGACGGGAGCGGCGGCCGGTTCGCGTAGCCGTCGGGGATTTGGAAAGGTCTTAATGCGCCGGGTACGGACGCTCGGACATGGTCTATTCGCTGTTCGGTCCCATCGACGCGGTGCTCGCGCAGCCGGTCCTGGAGGCGCCGCTCATCGCGTACGTCCTGTTGGGGCTGCTGGTGCTCAACATGGTCGGCCGCGCGGTCGAACACTCGCGACACAAGAGCGAGGCCGAGTCGGGCGACTGGACGCAGCTCTCGCGCCACCCGCTCCGCGTCGCCACGAGCTTCCTGCTCGTCGTCGGTTCCTTCTACTACCTCACCGTCGCCCCCCACGGCGGCATGGTATTCTCCGTGCTCGTGCTGGGCGTCTTCCTCACCGACCTCTTCGAGTTCGAGTCCCGGCAGGTCGAGGTGCGCAACGACCGGACGCTCGATACCCCGAAGGGCGCCATCGCCGCCTCCGTCCTCGCGCTGCTGTACATCCTCTACCAGACGCTCTTCTTCGTCATCGCCCCGGTCTGGAACGCCGTCATCTGACGGCGCCGCGTCGCCTCGTTTCTCCGCTCCGTCGCCGGTCGCGCACGTCGAGGAGGAGTACCGCCCCGTCTCAGTCGTCGCCGAACGCCCAGTCGCCGGTGACTTTCATCCCCTCGGCGAGGTCCTGCTCCTCGAGTTCCGCGGCGATGTCGTCGGTGTCGCGGTGGGCGATATCCCGGCCGGTCACGTCCACCACGAGTTCGGTCAGGACGACCGCCTGCTCGCGCAGGTCGCGCTTCTCCAGCTTGTCGAGCGTGTCGGCGCGCGTGTGGCCCCAGCCGCGCCCCTCGTCGCCCGTCTCCGAGTAGACGTGGTAGCCGGGAACGCCGTACTCGACGAAGGGCCAGTGGTCCGAGTGGGGGCCGTGGTGGGGGTTCGCCGTGAACGGGTGGTCAGTCGCGTCGGACACCGCCTCGACGGCCTCGCGGAGCTCGGGGAAGCCGTGGGTGTACGCCCCGAGGTCGCGCCCGCGGACGACGCCGTCGAAGTTGACGACCGCCTTCACGTCGTCGGGGTCGCGGTCGTCGGCGAGGTAGCCGGAGCCGTCGAGGCCGACCTCCTCGGCCCCGAAGCAGACGAACTCGACGCGCGTTTCCAGTTCGTCCTCGCGGGCGGCGAGCGTGCGCGCGAGCTCGACGACCATCGCGGTGCCGGCGCCGTTGTCCATCGCGCCGACGGCGATGTCGTGAGCGTCGACGTGGCTCGTCACGAGGACGGCCTCGTCGGTGTCCGGGCCGAGTTCCGCGTGGACGTTCTGGCTCGTCGCGTCGGCGCTCGCGGCCTCGATATCGACGGTCACGTCGAGCCGCTGGCCCTCGTGGCGGCGGCCGAGTTCGGAGCCGACCTCCTTCGAGACGCCGACTGCGGGGATATCGCCCATCGGCCGGGCGTCGGTACCGACGCTCCCGGTCGGCGCGAGACACCCCTCGACGTGGTTCTTGAACACGAAGGCCTCGGCCCCGCCCTCGACGGCGTAGTAGTACTTCTCGCGCCGGTGGATGAATCGCTCGTACCACGAGGGGACGTTCGTCGCGCACATCACGACCTTCCCCTCGATGTCCGTCTCCTCGAAGTCCTCGGGCAGGCCGTAGCCGAGGTCGACGAGTTCGCCGGCGACCTCCTCGCCGGGCGAGCGCGGGAGCGCGATGCAGTCGTACCCCTCGCCGTCGATCCGTATCTCGGAGGAGCCGCGCGTCCACCCCTGCACGTCGAACGTCTCGACGCGGGCGTCGCGGGCGTGCTCGGCGAGGGCGTCGCGGGTCGCGTGGGCCGCCCGCAGTTCGCCCTCGGAGCCCGCCATGCGGTTGCCGATATCGACGAGCGTTTCGAGGTGGTCCCAGCCCGTGTCCGAGACGAAGGTGTCGCCGATCCAGCCGGTGTCGTGCATACTCGGTGGCGGGACCGGGTCGGGTTAGTGGTTTCCCTCCGTGCGAGCCGGTGGCGAACGGCCGGGCTTAAGTCGGGACCGTCCCGAGCGCGAGTATGGAGACGAGCGACCTGCCCTACGACTTCGACCTGCTTCGCGAACTGACGGAGACGAGCGGCGTCCCCGGCTACGAGGACCGCGTCCGCGACGTCGTGCGCCGGGAGTTCGAGAACGAGGTGGACCGCGTCGAGTCCGACGGCATGGGAAACGTCGTGGGCACCATCGAGGGGAGCGGCGACCGCAGCGTCGTCGTCGCGGCCCACATGGACGAGATCGGGTTCATGGTGCGCCACGTCACCGACGACGGCTACCTCCGGCTCGACGCGCTCGGCGGCTGGGACGCCCGCGTCCTGAAGGCCCAGCGCGTCACCGTCCACACCGAGAACGGCGACATCGACGGCCTCATCGGCAGTCCGCCGCCCCACACGATGGACGAGAAGGACCTCGAAGGGAAAGACGAGGTCGCGGACGTCCACGTCGACCTCGGGCTGGACGGCGACGAGGTCGAGGAGCGGGTCGCCGTCGGCGACCTCGTGACGACGCGCCAGACGACCGAACTGCTCGGCGAGCACGTCACCGGGAAGGCGCTCGACAACCGCGTCTCGGTGTTCGCGCTCGTGGAGGCGGCACGGCGCATCGACGACCCGGAGGCGACGGTCCACCTCGCCGCGACGGTGCAGGAGGAGGTCGGCCTGCGCGGCGCGAAGGCGCTCGGCGTCGATATCGACGCGGACCTCGCTATCGGGCTGGACACGACCGTCGCGAACGACGTGCCCGGCTTCGAGGAGGCGGACCACGTCACGGCGCTCGGCGACGGCGCGGGCATCAAGCTGAAGGACTCCTCGGCCATCGCGAACCCGAAGGTCCACCGCCACTTCCGCGCGCTCGCCGAGGAGCACGACATCGACTACCAGATGGAGGTGCTGCCCGCGGGCGGCACCGACACCGCTGGACTGCAGTTCGCCGGCGGCGCGACGCCCGCGGGCGCCATCTCGTTCCCGACGCGGTATCTCCACACCGTGACGGAGAGCGTCCACGCCGAGGACGTGGCCGCGGCCATCGACCTGCTCGTCGCCGCGCTGGAGGCCGAGACGGACGGCGCGGACTACACGCTGTAGGCGAGGCGAAGCGGAAGCTTCAGGGGTGACTGTTTCGTACGCGCGTACATGGACACGGACGACTCCGCGGTCAGCCGGCGCGGCTTCATCCGCGCGGCGGCCGGCGCGGGCGCGGCGAGCGCCGCCGTGGGCGGCGCGGCCGCACAGGAGGGCAACGAGACGGGCGGCAACGGTACCGACAGCGGCGGCGGCGGACTGCCGGGCGCGGGCCAGACGGAGACGGTCGCGCTGCTCAGCAGTCTGGTGTTCGACCCCGAGAACCTCACCGTCCTCCAGGGCACCACCGTGAACTTCGTCTGGGAGTCGGACGGCCACAACATCGTCGTCGACTCCCAGCCCGACGGCGCGGGCTGGGAGGGGACCGAGGGCGGCGCGAGCCAGCTGTACGACACCGGCTACGAGTACAGCCACACCTTCGACACGCTCGGCACCTACGAGTACGCGTGTGCGCCCCACCGGCAGGCCGGCATGGTCGGCACCATCGAGGTCGTCGAGGAGATATCCACGCCGGAGCCGGCACAGGGGCCGCCGCCGATTCCGGACAGCGCGAAGACGCTCGGCATCGCCGCGACCATCGGTCTCGGCTCGACGCTGGGGCTCGCGTACTTCCTGATGCGCTTCGGCGGCGACTACGAGCAGTAAGTTCTCTCTCCTTTCGGCCGCTCACGCTCTCGACGAACGGGCGGCGACGGCGCTCAGACGGCGTCCGGTGTCGTCCGGATGTGGATATCGACGTGGCGGGCTCGGCCCTCGAGGTCCCGAACGGCGCGCCGGACGACCCGCTCCGCCTCCGTCTGTATCTTCGGTTTCGCCTTGTCGATGACCCAGTCCCACGACACGAGGGACGGGAGACTGATGGCGTCCGAGTTGGCGGAGTCGGGCGCGAACTCCGCGCGGAACACCACCCGGGTCGCGTGTTCCTCGCTCTCCGGCGGGTCGGCGTCCTCGACGCGCCAGTAGCCCGCGGCGTCGAGGTCCTTCGTCAGTTCCCACCGGATGCGCTCGTCGTCGATTACCTCGGTCACGCGCGAGCGGGCTGTGTAGGAGAGCTTCCACCACGAGAAGGTGAGGCCGTACTCCGTCCCCTCGCCGCCGGGGCCGAACGCCTCGACGCGGTCGAGGTGCTCGGAGTAGCGGGCGTACCCGGGGAAGTCGAGCAGGAACTCGAACACCTCCTCGCGCGGGGCGTACACGACCGTGCTCAGTTCGACTGCGTCCACGGCCCCACCTCGGGCGACCGGGGCCTAAGCGTTCCGCCGAACCGCACGGTTGACGGCGGCGCGCGCGAACCCACCGGTATGGATACGGACGTACTCGTCGTGGGTGCCGGCGTCGCCGGCCTCACCGCCGCGACGTACACCGCCCGCGCCGGACTCGACACGACCGTCGTGAGCGAGGGCGAACCCATCGTCGCCCGCAACGCCAACCTGGAGAACGTTCCCGGCTTCCCGCTCGGGGTGAACGCGCGCACCTTCCTCGACCTCTGTCGGGAGGGCGCGACGGAGTCGGGCGCGGCCCTCGCCGAGGGGCGGGTGACGCGCGTCGAACCCACCGAGGAGGGCTTTCTCGTCCGGACGGCCGACGGCACCGACCGCACCGCGCGGTTCGTCGTCGCCGCGTCGTGGTCGGACTCGTCGTACCTCGACGAGGTCGAGGCCGTCGGCCTGACGAGGCGCGGGTCGAAGACCTACGTCGATACGGACGACTTCGGCCGCGCCGGCCCGGACGGGCTGTACGCCGCGGGGCGTCTCGCGGAGAAGCCCCACCAGGTCGCCGTCTGTGCCGGCCACGGCGCGGAGGTCGCCCTGACCGTCATCGAGGACAGCGACACCCCCTACTACCACGACTGGGTCGCGCCGGAGGGGTACTTCACGGAGCGCGGCCGGGAGGTGCCGCCGGGCTGTGAGGAGATCGACGACGAGGAACGGCGGGAACGCGAGGCCCGAGCCACCGAGCGGATGCGCGAGGCGTTCGCCGAGCCGCAGTCCGAAGCACCGACGATGCACCCCTCCGTCGTCGCCGCGCGCGAGGAGGAGGGCGGGGAGTAGTCGAGCGAACGCCGAACGTTGATTAGCGCCGCCGCCCCACCCCGCGTATGAGCCTCCTCGCGGACACGAACGTCGTCCTCGGCGTCTCGGGGTCCATCGCGGCCGTGAAGACGGTCGAACTCGCCCACGAACTCCGCCGGCAGGGCGCGAGCGTCCGGGCGGTGATGACCGACAGCGCGACGGGCATCGTCCACCCGTGGGCCGTGGAGTTCGCGACCGAACACGACGTCGTCACGGAGATAACGGGCGCCGTCGAGCACGTCGAACTGTTCGGCGCGGACGGGTGGGCCGACGTCTTCCTGCTCGCGCCGGCGACCGCGAACACGGTCGGGAAGACAGCCGGCGCGATAGACGACACGCCCGTCACCACCTGCGCGACGACGGCGCTCGGACAGGGGATACCGCTCGTCGTCGCGCCCGCGATGCACGAGCCGATGTACGACCACCCGGGCGTGCTGGAGGCGCTCGACACCCTCGAATCGTGGGGCGTCTCGTTCGTCGACCCGCGCGTCGAGGAGGGGAAGGCGAAGATAGCCTCGGAGGAAGCCATCGTGACCGAGACGGCGCGCGCGGCCGGCCCGGGGTCCCTCGCCGGGGAGCACGTCGTCGTCACGAGCGGCGCGACGAGCGAGCGGGTCGACCCCGTCCGCGTGCTCACGAACCGTTCCTCGGGGCGGACGGGGCGGGCGGTGGCGCGCGCCTGTTACGCCCGCGGCGCGGACGTGACCCTCGTCCACGACGGGCCGGACGTGCCCTACGCGGACGTGGTCGCCGTCGAGTCCGCGGCGGAGATGACGGAGGCGGCCGTCGCGGCGGCCGGGGACGCGGACGCGCTCGTGAGCGCGGCGGCCATCTCCGACTACACCGTCGAGGCGAGCGACGAGAAGATACGCTCGGGCGGCGACGTGACGCTCGAACTGACCCCGACGCCGAAGCTGCTCGACACCGTCCGGGAGGCGTACCCGGACCTGACGATGGTGGGGTTCAAGCTCGAAACCGAGGGCGACGACGACGCGCTCGCGGCGAGGGCCCGCGAGCAGCTGGAGCGGGTCGGCCTCGCCTTCGTCGTGGCGAACGGCGCGGACGCGCTGGCCGGCGAGGGAACGCGCGCGCTCCTCGTACGCGCCGACTCGGCGGCCACGTACAGCGGGTCGAAGGGCGGGCTCGGGCTCCGTATCGCCGACGAACTGGCCCGAACGACCTAAGCGACGGGGGAGCGTCGCGGGGGTATGCACCGCCGTCGCCCGTGGTGGCTCGCCGGCCCGCTGCTCGCCGCGCTGTCCGTCGGGGGGTACGCGCTCGCGACGGTCGCGTACGGCGGCGGCCGGACGATGCCGGGGCCGGTCGAACCCGCCGTGGTCGGGGTCGCGGCGCTCGCGCTCGTGGCCGGCGGGGTCGTCACGCGCCGGGACATCGAACCGGAGGCCGCACGGTACGCGGCGCTGTGGGGCGTCGCCGGGGGGTCGCTGTTGGCGGCGACGAGCGCCGTCCTCATCTCCGGGGACGCGGTGCTCGACCCACAGGCGGCGGCCCAGGGGGTCGCCGTCGCCGCGGCGCTGGGGGCGGTCGGCGGTCTCTATCTCGGTCGGGCGCGCGGCCGGAGCGTCGGGGCGACCCGCACCGTCGCGGCCCAGCGGGACGCCTTCCTCTTCATGAACCGGATGCTCCGCCACCACGTCCTCAACGGGCTGAACGTCATCGACGGGGCGGCGGGGATGCTCGCCGACGGCACGGGAACGCGGGCGGAACACGTGGACAGCATCCGGTCGCGCAGCGACGCCATCGCGCGGCTGGTCGCGGACGCCCGGGTCGTGAGCGACACGCTCGCGGGCGAGCGCGTCTCCGTCCCGACGGACGTGGTGCCGCTGGTCGAACAGGAGGTGGGGGCGCTCGAAGCACGGTACCCCCACGCGACCGTGTCGCTCGACACGCCGGCGTCGGCGACGGCGGCGGGCGGGGAGTTCCTCGCGGTCGTGTTCGAGCACCTGCTGTCGAACGCGGTGGTCCACAACGACGGCGACGCGCCGCGCGTGTGGGTGACGGTCCGCGACCGGGGCCGCGGAATCGACGTGGTCGTCCGCGACGACGGCCCCGGTATCGACGCCGACGCGCCGTTCGACCCCTCCCGCGACCCGGACGGCGGGTTCGGGCTGTATCTGGTGAACACGCTCGTCACCGCCGCGGGCGGCGACGTGCGCGTCGAGAACGACGGGGGCGCGTGCGTGACGGTCGAACTGCGGGCGGGCTAGTCCTCCGTCGGGTCGTCGACGCCCTCGCCCTCGCCGCCCGGCCAGTGCGCGCCGAGCGCGAAGTCGACGCCCATTCGCTGGGCACTCCGGCTGATCATGTGCGCGCCGGTCGGCGCGGTGACGAACAGGAAGACGATGCCCGCGAACGCGACCAGCCCCGCGCCGCTCGGCCCGAAGTGGACCGTCGCGGCGAGCAGGATGGAGGAGGCGCCGATGGTGGTCGCCTTCGAGGTCGCGTGCATCCGGTTGTACACGTCGGGCAGGCGGAGCAGGCCGACGGTGCCGATGAACAGGAAGAACGCGCCGATAGCGACGAGCGCGACGGTGACGTAGGTGGCGAGTGCGGTCATTCGATGATGTCCCCCTCCGTGACGTACCGCGCCACGGCGATGGTGCTGATGAAGCCGATGATGCAGAGCACGAGCGCCACGTCGATGAACAGGCCGCGGTCCGTCCCCAACGCGTACAGCGCGGCGACGGCGACGACGTTCGTGCCGATGGTGTCGAGGCCGACGACGCGGTCGGGGGTCGTCGGGCCGACGACGACGCGGTAGCCCGCGAGCAGGGTGACGAGCGCGGCGACGACCAGCCCCCCGGTCACGGCCGCGTCCAGCAGGGCGCTACTCGCCATCGTCACCCCCCTCGCGAACGGCGGCGATGTCGCGGCCGGCGCGGGCCGGCCGGGCCGGGTCCGACGGCGAGGCGTCCTCGTCGAAGATACGGATAGCGTAGTCCTCCCACGTGCGGATGGGCGCGACGACGCTGTCGGTGTCCGCGACGATGGCGTGGACGTACAGCGTGTTCGTCGCCTCGTCGTGGTCCATCGTCAGCGTGCCGGGCGTGAGCGTGATGGAGTTGGCGATGGTCGTCACCGCGGCGTCGGACTCGACGCGCAGCGGCACGGCCACCACGTCCGGGTCGATGGGCATCGACGGCGACAGCACGCGGTAGGCCACGTCGACGTTCGCCGTCGCCAGTTCGCGCAGGAAGACGGCGACGTAGCGGACGGCGTACGGGGCCGCCGCGATGCCGCCGCCGACGGCGAACTCGTCGGCGTAGAAGCGCCGCAGGCCGTACGCGAGCGGGAGGCCGACGGCGAGGCCGATGACCGCCTCGCCGACCACGTCGGCGCGCGTCACGCCGCGCACGAACAGCCACAGCACCGCGAGCGCGACGCCGACGGCGGGCCACTTCCGGGTCACGTTCCCACCTCCAGGACGGCGTCCACGTAGCCGCTCCGGTTCACGGCCGCCTCCGCCGCGGCCTCCGCGGCCCGGAAGACGGGGTCGAAGGCGAGGCCGGCGACGACGAGCGCCACCGCCAGCACGCAGACGACGCCAACGAGCAGGGGCTTCCGCTCGTAGGCGACCGGCTCGCCCCAGAAGGCGCGGTTCCACGCCCGCGAGAAGTAGGCGATGGTGAGTATCGCGCCGACCAGCGCCACGGCGAGCGCGCCGGTCGCGCCCGCCCGGACGCCCACGTCGAAGACGAGGAACTTCCCGAAGAAGCCCGACAGCGGCGGGATACCGACGAGCGCGAGCGCGCCGAGGAAGAACGCCCCGGCGAACACGGGGTCGCGCTCGGAGATGCCGCCGAGGTCGGCGAAGCGGGTCGCGCCCGTCGCCCGGCGGGTCGCCCCCGCCGCGAGGAACAGCAGGCCCTTCGCCAGTCCGTGGTTGAGCGAGTAGACGAGCGCGGCGGCGATGCCGAGCACCATCACCTCGCCGCCGAACGGGGCCGTCGCGGCCACCGCCAGCGGGAGGACGATGAAGCCCACCTGGCCGATGGAGGAGTACGCGAGCAGGCCGTCCACGTCCGGCTGATTGACGGCGCCGATGCCCCCGAGCAGGATGCTCCCGACGGCCATCGCGAACATGACGGGGCCGAAGAAGGCGAGGAAGGAGTCGCCCGCGACGAACGGGAGCGAGACGGGGAGGGTCGCGGCCGCGAACACCGTGAAGTAGAGGCGCACGACCGCGTAGATGCCGACCTTCTTCACGACGCCCGCGAGGACCGCGGTGACCGGGGCGGGCGCGGCGCGGTACGCCGCCGGCACCCAGAACTGGAACGGGACGATGCCGGCCTTCAGCGCGAAGACCGCGAACAGCACGGCCGAGAGGCCGAGGACGGGCGCGGGGTCCGCGGCGCCCGACCCGAGGCGCGCGGCGATGTCGGCCATGTTCAGCGTCCCGGTGACGGCGTAGATGCCGCCGATGGCGAGCAGCATCACGGCGCTGCCGACGAGGTTCAACACCGCGTAGTGGAGCGCCGCGCGGGTGTGCTCCGGCCCGGAGTAGAAGACGACGAGCACGTAACTCGACATGAGCATCACCTCGAACCAGACGAAGAGGTTGAACAGGTCGCCCGTGAGGAACGCACCGGTTACGCCCGCGAGCATGAAGTGGAACAGCGAGTGGTACGAGAGCGTCTGGTTCGCGGGGTCGAGGTAGCCGACGGAGAAGACGACGGCCGCGAGGCCGACCACGGCCGCGATGACGAGCATGAACGCCGACAGCGAGTCCGCGACGAGCACGATACCGACCGGGGCGTCCCAGTCCGCCAGCGCGTAGACGAGGTGGCCCTCGCGGGCGACGGCGCGGAAGACGGCCGCGACGGCGACGGCGTAGGCGACACCGCCGAGAACGCTGAGGCCGCGCTGGACGCGCGGCGCGGCGCGGAGGAGCAGGGTGGCGATGGCCGTGACGAGCGCGACGAGCAGCGGCGCGACGACGACGTGTTCGGGCGCCATCAGGCGTCACCCCCCTCGCCGAGGTCGGCGAGGTCGATGGTGCCGTGCTCCTCGTACACCCGGTAGGTGAGCACGAGCGCGAACGCCGTGGTCCCGAAGCCGATGACGATAGCCGTCAGGACGAGCGCCTGCACGAGCGGGTCCTGCACCGTCGAGGGGTCCGCGCCGTAGCCGCCGAGGACGGGGACGCTCCCGGCGAACCCGCCCATCGTGACGAGGTAGGTGTTCGTCGCCTGCGACATGATGGTGACCCCCCAGACGACCCGCACGAGGTCGCGCCGGAGGACGAGGAACGTCCCGAACGCGAACAGCAGACCGAGCACGGCGGCCATGAGGTACGTCGCGGTCATTCGCGTCCCACCACCGAGAGGATCGAGAGGAGACCCCCCACGACCACGAGGTACACCCCGAGGTCGAAGACGAACGCGCTGGCGACTTCGAGGGTACCGACGCCGGTCCCCTCGGCCGTGAGCGCGCCCACGGGTCCGAGGTCGCTCAGGTACAACACGGCCTGCGTGAGGAACGGGTAGCCGAGCGCCATCGCGGCGAGGCCGCCCAGCACGGCGACCGAAAGCCCCGCGGCGAACAGCGTCGCGTAGGTGCCGGTCAGCCCCGAGAGGACGCCGCTGTCCTCGCTGCCCGCCCCGAGCAGGGTCCGCAGCGACTCGCGGCCGTAGATGACGTAGACGAGCGCGAAGCCGGTACACGTCAGGACGCCGGCGATGAAGCCGCCGCCGGGGAGGTTGTGTCCCTGGAACAGCAGCGCGATCGCGACCACGAAGATGAACGGGGTGACGACCCGCGTCACCGTCTTGGCGATGACGGTCGTCTCGCGTTCCGTCGTCACGCCGTCTCACCTCCCTCCTCGGGGCCGTCGCCCCCGGCGTCCTCGCCGCGCCCGCGCATCCCGACGAGGGTGAGCACGGACAGCGCCGCCATCGCGACGACGGCTATCTCGCCGAGCGTGTCGAACGCCCGGAAGTCGACGAGGATGACGTTCACGATGTTGTTCCCCCCGCCCTGTTCGAGTATCCACAGGCCGTGTTCCTCGGGGACGGGTGCGAGCGTCGCGATGTCGCGCCAGATGGGGTCGGGCGCGGTCGCGCCCGTCGACAGCAGGACGGTGAAGAAGACCGTCACGCCGACGGTGCCCGACAGCAGAACGTCGGCGGCCACCTCCCGGCGCTTCAGGTCCCCGTACCACGACGGCAGTTTGTCGAGCACGAGCAGGAAGATGACGAGCACCAGCGTCTCGATGACCAGCTGGGTCAGCGCGAGGTCCGGCGCGTCCGAGAGCACGAAGAAGATGGCGACCATGAAGCCCAGAATCGAGAGCGTGAGCACGCCCGCGATGTGGGAGGGCGCGCGGATGACCGCCACCGCGCCGAGCACGGCCGTGACGAGGACGACGGCGAGCGGCGCGGAGACCGCGATGCCGGTGAAGGCCGGCAGCGACGCGGACGCCGCGACGTAGCCGCCGAGCGCGAGCGCGCACACCGCCGCGAGGACGGTGTAGGCGTAGCGGCGGAACACGCCGTTGTGGACGACGCGGGCCGTCGCCGCGGAGAGGCCGTTCGCGCCCGACAGCGCCGTGTCGTAGTACCAGTTCGGGCTGGTGACCGGGAGCGCGCGGGCGCGGCGCACGGCCCGGTGGAAGCGGTCGTAGAACGGGTACGCGGCCGCGCCGAGCGCGATGGTGAGCAGGCTCATGAGGAAGTACGGGGACAGTTCCGTGGGGACGTAGTAGGTGAAGCCCGCCGGCGCGTGGAGCGCGCTGGAGGCCGTCACCGCGGCGACGAACTCGCCCACGACCGGCACACCCACGTCGAAGGTTCCGGCGATGCCGCCGAGGCCGATGTACGTGGCGATGCCCGCGAGCAGCAGCGGCGGGGCGAGCATGGCGAGCGGCGGCCGGTGGGCGTGGAGCTCGTCGGGCTTCTCGCCGAAGAACAGCATCAGGAAGCGTATCGAGTAGAGGAACGTGAACACGGAGCCGAACACCGCGATAGCGGGGTAGAGCCAGAACAGGCCGCCCTGCGTGTGAGCTATCTCGTAGGTCGCCTCGAACAGCAGTTCCTTCGAATAGAAGCCGTTGAACGGCGGGACGCCGGCCATCCCGAGCGCCGCGACGGCGGTGATGCCGGCGGTGATGGGGAGTTCCTTCCTGAGGCCCGATATCTCGGGCATGTAGCGCGTCCCGGCCTCGTGGGCGACGATGCCGGCGACCATGAACAGCGTCGCCTTGAACACCGCGTGGTTGAGGATGTGGAACGCGCCGGTCTCCGCGCCGTACTCGGTCGCGAGGCCGTAGCCCGCGACGATGAGTCCCAAGTGAGAAGCCGTCGAGTAGGCGAGCAGTTCCTTGATGTCGGTCGCCCCGACGGCGAGTATCGCGGTGACGGTCATCGAGACGAGGCCGAGCGTGGCGACGATGAGCATCCAGTCGGGGACGGCGGCCTCGGGGAGGAACAGGGGTCGCGTGCGCCCGACGAGGTAGACGCCGGCTTTGACCATCGTCGCGGAGTGGAGGAACGCCGACACCGGGGTCGGGGCCTCCATCGCGTTCGGGAGCCAGATGTGGAACGGTATCTGCGCGGACTTCGTCGCCGCGCCGACGGCGACGAGCGCGATGACCGGGACGAGGAGGCCGCGCGATTCGAGCGCCGCGCGCACCGCCTCGGCGTTCGCTATCAGCGAGTCGGGCGTCCCGACGAGGGTGAACGTCCGCGCGAGTTCGGCCGACTGCCCGGAGACGAACGCGAGTATCAGGAAGCCGACGAGCATGAACAGCCCGCCGGAGACGGTGATGAGCATCGACTTGCGGGCCGCGTACCGGCCGGAGTCGGTGCGCTGGTAGTGGCCGATGAGCAGGAACGACGTGACGGACGTGAGTTCCCAGAAGACGAACAGCGCGACGAGGTCGGCGGCGAGCGCGACGCCGAGCATCGACCCCATGAACGCGAGCAGCGTGGCGTAGTACTTCGCCTGCCCCGGTTCCCCGTGCATGTAGCCGCCGGAGTAGGTGAAGACGAGCACACCCACGCCGGACGCGAGGAAGCCGATCAGCAGCGAGAGACCGTCCAGATACAGCGTGAAGGAGACCCCGAGCGCCGGTATCCACTCGAAGGTGACGCCGGACGCGGCGGGGTCGGCCGCGAGCGCGACCCCGTACTCCCCGGCGAGCAGGGCGAACGACACGGCCGCGACGGCCGCCGCGTAGTAGGCCGTCCGCTCGCCGAGCGCACGGTGGACGAGCGGCGTCGCGGCCGCGCCGAGGAAGGGGAGCGCGAGGGCTGCGAGCAGCACGACGGGACTCGGTTGCACACCCGAGACGCGGGTGCGCCGACCTTTAATCGTTCTCTCTGCGGTCGCGCACGGAAGTCGGCGACCCCGTCGCCGGGGTCCTCTCACGGCGCGAGAACACGGCCCCCGATTCATGTCCTCCCCCGAGAGACGGAACACCACGGCACGGTCATATCATGAACCCACGCGCACTCCTCGACGACGACAGCGCCGTCTCGCCGGTCATCGGGGTCATCCTGATGGTCGCCATCACGGTCATCCTGGCCGCGGTCATCGGCACGTTCGCGCTCGGCATCGGCGGCGAGGTGTCGAACACCGCCCCCGCCGTCGATTTCGACTTCGCGTACACGGCCGCGAACGGGGACTTCGCCGGCACCGACGGCGACGAGGTGGTCGTCACCCACGAGCGCGGACCGAACGTGGACGCCTCGCGGCTCACGGTACAGGCCGGCGGGAACGACCTCGCCGGAAGCTGGTCCGAGACGACCGTCTCGACCGGCGTCACGTACACTTACGACGACAGCGGCGGCACCGACCTCGCGCCCGGCGACACCGTCCGCGTCGTCTGGCGCGCCGCCGACGGCAGTACCTCCAACACCGTCGCGACGAGCACCGTCCCGTCCTGAACGGGGAGTCGTCAGCTTTTACCCCCCGCCTGCCGCACCCGCGACATGGACCAGTTGGCCCAGTCGCTTCGCGACGCGCCCATCATCGAGAAGGACGGCTACCACTACTTCGTCCACCCCATCTCCGACGGCGTCCCGATGCTGGAGCCGTCGCTCCTCCGGGAGATCGTCATCAAGATCATCCGGAAGGCGGACCTGGAGGACGTGGACAAGATCGTCACGCCCGCGGCGATGGGCATCCACATCTCCACCGCCGTCTCGCTGATGACGGACGTGCCGCTCGTCGTCATCCGCAAGCGCGAGTACGGGCTGGAGGGCGAGACGCCGCTGTTCCAGCAGACGGGCTACTCCGAGTCCCAGATGTACATCAACGACGTGGAGGCGGGCGACCGCGTGCTCGTCCTCGACGACGTGCTCTCGACGGGCGGCACGCTCTCGGCCATCGTGGACGCGCTCGACGACATCGGCGCCGACATCGTGGACGTGGTCGCGGTCATCAAGAAGGTCGGCGGCGAGAACAAGCTGGACGACTCGCCGTACCGCGCCAAGACGCTCATCAACGTCGACGTGGAGGACGGCGAGGTCGTCGTCGTGGACCCGCGCGGCGACGACTGATTCCGTCGGGCTTGCGGCAACGCGGGCCGCGAGCCGGCTCTTTTCCCCGGTCGCTCGTCAACACCTGCCCGCATGACCACAGCGCTGTTCGTCGTCAGCGAGGAGGGGTACTGGGGAGAGGAGTGTGCCGAGCCGCTCACGACGCTCGAATCCGCGGGCGTCGACGTGACCGTCGCCACGCCGTCCGGGTCGCCGCCCGTCATGGACGAGCGCTCCGCCGACCCGGAGAACGTCGGCGAGGAGACGGCCGAGTTCGTCCGGCGCGTGGACGAGGAACACGAGGGGCTGAACGACCCCGAGCCGCTGGCGCGGGTATCCGCCGAGGGGTACGACGCGGTGGTGTTCCCCGGCGGGCACGGCACCGAGTGGGACGTGAACCAGGACCGACACGCCCGCGCGCTGCTGCGCGACGCGGTCGCGGGGGACGAGGGAACCGCGCTCGTCGTCTGTCACGCCGTCGGGATTCTGGCGTTCACGCGCGACGCGGCGGGCGAGTTCCTCGTCGCCGGCCGCGACGTGACCGGCTTCCCGAACGCGTGGGAGGAGGGTATCGTCGACGGGGACGACCTGATGCCGGACGGCCGGAAGCTCCCGTACTGGGTCGAGGACGAGGTGAAGGCCGCCGGCGCGAACTGGGACGCCGAACTCGACGCCGACACGTCGGTCACGACGGACGGCGACCTCATCACGGCCCGGGGGCCCGGCTCCTCGTCGGCCGCCGCGGACGCGCTCCTCGACGCGCTCGACTAGCGGCGGTCGTGCCTGACGATGAGGACGTCGTACTCGTCGTCGGCCGCGACGGAGGAGGCGACGCTGCTCACCGAGGTGACGACGCCGCCCGCGTTGTCCGACCCGACGACGACCGTCTCGGCGTCGGCCTCGCGGGCCATCCGCCGGAGGGCGCTGCCGACCTTCCCGGCGGGCGCGTGCCGCCCGACGTCCGCGGTCGCGTACTCCGCGGCGGGGAGCGTCCGCCGGACATCACGGCGCGCCCGTTCCGCGACGAGGGCCGCGTCGAACGCCTCGTCCTCGTCGAGCCAGCCGCGCTCGCGGGCGAACTCGGTATCGTTGCGCGGCAGCGCCGTCCCGACCGCGACGGCGTCCTCCTCGGGGTCGGCCAACGACGCGACGCGACGGAGGGCCGCCTCGCTCAGGTCGGAGCCGTCGTAGGCGACGAAGTAGTGCATACCCGGACTTCGAACGCCGGTCGGTAAACGCTACGGGCGGCGGAAGGACTCGCGTCGAGGGAGGGTACTCGTCGTTTCCGAGGGGAAGCGTGTCGGCCGGAAGTAGCGGGAGGTGGATTCGAACCACGGTCACGACGTTCCCTGATTCAAATCCACTCCGTCGCTATGCCGTCGTCGCCGGCTCGCGCCTCGCGTTGCTCGGCGCTCGGACGGTGGCGACGACGAGAACATAGCGGGAGGTAGATTTGAACTACCGATCTCCGGGTTATGAGCCCGGCGGAATCTCCTGGCTATCCCATCCCGCTACTATCTCGTATCCGACGGCTTCGGATAAGGGTTGTCATTCGACCGCCGGCTGTGTGTTACTCCCCCGCGACGCGCCACGTGAACAGGCTCTCCGCGACGTAGTTGACGACCATGCCGACGCCGATGCCGGCGACCTTCGCGGCGACGAACCACGCGTCGATGCCGAGGAGCGAGAGCTCCACGCCGGTCCAGCGGTAGAGCGCGCGGAAGGTGACGAGCTGGACCGTGATGCCCCCGACGCGGACGAGGTTCGAGCGCGCCAGCCGCCGGAGCGCGTTGCCGACGCCGGCGCGCCCCTCGCTCGCGAACGTCCAGTTGTCGTTGAGCAGGAACATCACCACGACGGCCACCTCGATGCCGACGAACACCGCGAGTTCGGGATAGACGCCGAGTTCGCGCAGCAGCGTCGAGGTCGTGATGTCGAAGCCGGCGCCGACGACGCCGACCGAGACGAAGCGGCCGAGCCGTCCGGCGGAGGCGAGCGCGCGGAGCCGCTGGCGACCGCTCACCGCTCCGACTCCTCCCGGTCCACGAGCGCGACGGGGTCGGCGCGGCTCGCGGCCAGCGCGTCGTGGAGCCGACTGTTCTGGAGGCGCTTCGCGCGGTGGCGGGCGACGAAGAGCGCCCGGCCCATGTCGAGGGCGGTCCGGAGCGGGTCCACGGTGGAGCCGGGCGCGTCCTCCCACTCGATGGGGACCTCCGCGACCCGGTAGCCGAGCGCGGCGGCCATCGCGACGAACTCCACGTCCCAGGCGAACCCGGGCTCGTAGAGGTGGTCGCGCACGCGCTCCCAGGCCTCCGCCCGGACGGCCTTCGCGCCGCACTGGTAGTCGTAGAGGTCGGCGTCGAGCAGGCGCCGCGCGACCCACGCGAAGCCGTCGCCGAGGAAGCGGCGCGCGACCGTCTGGTGGCCGGCGACGTGGGCGTCCGGGTGCCGGCGTGACCCGACGGCGACCGGGGCCTCGTCGAGGGCCGCGACCACGCGCGCGGCGGAGGCGGCGGGCGTCGAGCCGTCGGCGTCGAGGAAGCAGTAGTCGTCCGTGTCCAGCGCCTCGAAGCCGGCGGTGACGGCCGCGCCCTTCCCCCGGCGATAGGGGACGGCGTGTACCTCGGCGTCGAGCGCCCGAACCGCGGCGAGCGTGTCCTCGTCCGGGTCGTCGAGTTCGACCCGGACGACGGCGGGCGACAGTTCCTCGCGGAGGGCGGCGAGGTAGCGTTCGAGCCGCCGGACGTCGGGCTGGAAGGCGGGAACCACGACCCCGAGCGACCGGTTCATACCGGCGATTGCCGGGGCGGCGATGAAAAGCCGTTCGATGGCCGCCGGCTCAGCCGAACGTCGGGCAGGAGCCGCCGCCGCGGGGCGAGAGGAGTCCCCGCTCGGCGACGCGGAGCGCGTCGGTGCCGAGACACGCGGAGAGCTCACAGAGGCGGTCGTCCGTCGAGGGGTCACACCGGCCGGCGGCGGCGCTCCCGTACCGGCAGTTCATGGCGATGTCGAACTCGACGAGGCGTTCGAGCCGCGCCACGCGCTCCGCGTCGGCCTCGGGCGCGACGACGAGCGCCACCTCGTCGTCGGGGACGATGCGGACGTCGAGGCCACACAGCGGGCGCTCGTACTCGTCATCGGCCTCCGGGGAGTAGAGAACCGCGTCGGTAGCCATCGCCGGCCGGTCGCGCTCGGGGGTGCGGGCACGAACCGGCGGACGGCGTCCGTCGGGGTCGGTCATACACGGGACGTGAACGGACTCCCCCATCAAGCGCCGTCTCCGTTCGGACCGTTCGCCCGCCGTTTACACCGTTCAATCGCCCGCCTGCGTCCACAAGACGTATTTCGCGGCGGGGCCGTGTCGTCGGTAATGGAGTACGGCTACGTCGCCGTCTGGCTCGTCACCTACCTCGCGCTCGGCCTCGCGGCGCTCCCGGTCGTCGGCCGGCTGTTCGGCGGCTTCCGCGACCGGGGCGCGGCGCTCTCCGTCCCGTTCGCGCTGGCGACGCTCGGCCTCGTCGGCTTCCTCGTGGGGCACCTGCCGGGCGCGTTCGGGCTTCCCGCCGCCCTCGCCGGGCTCGCCGTCCTCGCGTTCGTCTCCTACCGCGCGAGCGACGGTCCGGCCGACCTGCGGCGCGCCGCCGTGCCCGCCGCCGTCTTCGCGCTCGCCTTCCTGTTCGTCGTCGCGCTCCGGGCGCTCGACCCCGCCGTCACGCCCATCGGGGGCGAGAAGTTCCTCGACTTCGGCCTGCTCAAGTCGCTGCTACGGGCCGACGCGCTCCCGCCCGAGGACATGTGGTTCGCGGGCGAGTCGGTGCGCTACTACTACGGCGGCCACGTCCTCGCGGCGCTGCTCGCGGAACTCACCTTCACGCCCGCACGCTACGCGTACAACCTCGCGCTCGCGGGCTTCTACGCCGCCGTCGTCACCGCCGCGTACGGAATCGCCGCGACCGTCGCCGCCGACCACGGCGTCTCGGGGCGCGTCGCGGGGGCGCTCGGCGCCTTCTTCGTCGCGCTCGCCGCGAACCTCTACACCGCCGGGCAACTGCTCGTCTGGACGCTCCCCGACGCGCTGGCGCGCCCGGTCGTGGCCGCGCTCGGCCTCCCCGTCGAGGAGGCGCTCGCGTGGACGCCGGGCGACTTCTACTACTGGCCCGCCTCGCGCGTCATCGAGGGGACCATCAACGAGTTCCCGCTGTTCGCCTGGCTCAACGGCGACCTCCACGCCCACATGATGAGCACGAACTTCCTCCTGCTCGGGGTCGCCCTGCTGTACGCCTACTGGCGGACCCCCGAGGCCGAGGTGGGTCGCCGACGGCTGCTCGTGTTCGGCCTGCTCCCCCCGCTCGGGGGCTACGTCGCCACGGTCAACACGTGGTCGTTCCCGAGCGTCACCCTCGGCCTCGCGTTCCTGACGCTCACCTTCGCGCCCGCGGACCCGCGAACGCTCCTCCCCGCTCGGCTTCGGGCGGCCCTGCCGTCGGTCGAGGCCGCGCCGGAGGGCGCGGAGACGGACGGCGGAACCGTCACCGCGGGAACCCTCCTCCGGACGGAACTCGCCCGCTCGGGGACGGCGCTCGCGCTCGCAGCCGGCGTCCTCCTGCTCGCCGTCGTCTGGGTCGCGCCGTTCTGGTTCTCCACCGCCTCGGGTCGGCCTATCGGCCTGTTCCCCCCAGGGGCGAGCCTCGGCGGCCTCGTCGTCGTTCACGGCGGCTTCCTCGCCGCGTTCGTCGCCTACCTCGTCGCCGTCGGCCGGGAGGCCGCGCCCGCGGTGCGGACCGCGGCGCTGGCCGGGACCGTCGCGCTCCTGCTGGCCGGCCTCGGCCTCGGGGCGAACGCCGTCGCGCTGGTCGGCCCGGTCCTGCTCGCGGCGTGGCTCCTGCTCCGTGCCCGCGAGGACGTCGGCTTCGAGACGATGCTCGTCGTCGCGGGCGCGGGCATCGTCCTCCTCGTCGAGTACGTCTACGTCGCGGAACCGCAGTACGCCGGCACCGGCCTCGACCGGATGAACACCGTGTTCAAGACGTACGCGCAGGTGTGGGTGCTGTGGGCCCCCGCCGCGGGCGTCGCGCTGACGCGGCTCGCGGCCGCGGGCCGCGACGCCGCACCCTCGTTCGGGAGCGCGCGCGTCGGGACGGCCGGCCGCGTCCTCGTCGCGGTCCTCCTCCTCACGACCGGCGTCTACGCCGCGCTCGCGGTGCCGGCCCACGTCGATGCCGGGAGCGCCACGGCGAACGAACTCGGGCCGACGCTCGACGCGACGGCGTTCGTGGACGTGACCCACCCCGCCGAGGCCCCGGCCATCGACTACATCGACGCGCTGGAGGGCCGCCCGACCATCGTCACCGCCGCGCCCGCCGGCTACCGGTGGAACCCGAGCGGCGGCGACGGGGCGAGCGCGCCCGCGAGCCTCACGGGGGTGCCGACCGTCGCCGGGTGGTTCCACGAGCGACAGTACCGGAGCCCCGAGGCGTACGGGACCCGGGTCGCGGACGTTGAGACCATCTACACCGGGACGCCGGCCGAACAGCGCGCGCTCCTCGACGAGTACGATGTCGAGTACGTCTACGTCGGGCCGGCAGAGCGCGCGCGCTACGGCGAGATAACGATAGGCGACCTGCCGGGCCTACGCGTGGTGGAGCGCGGCGGCGTGACGATATACGTCGCCGAGTCGGCCGGGTAGTCAGCCGAACAGCCGGCGCGCGAGGGCGTCGGGCATGAGCGCGAACAGCCACGCGACGACGCGCCACCGCCGGGTGACGTACGCGTGCCGTTTCTCCTTGCGGACCGCGCGGATGATGTGATCCGCGGCCGTCTCGGGCGAACACTTCCAGAGGTCGCCGCCCGCGAGGTCGGTGTCCACGAACCCGGGTTCGATGACGGTCACGGCCACGTCGGCGTCGAGCCCGCGGGCGCGGTAGCGCAGGCCGTCGGTGTAGCGGGTGACGAACGCTTTCGAGGCGTTGTACGCGGCCGTCGCGCCGTTCGGGAAGTGCGCGGCGAGCGAGGAGATACCGACGAGGTGACCGTGGCCCTGCTCCTCGAACAGCCGCATCGCGGCGACGGCCATCGTCGTGTAGCCGAGCGCGTTCGTCGCCACGGTGGCGTGCTCCTGCTCGGGGTCCAGTTCCCGGTTCTCGTAGCCGACGCCGGCGTTGACCACGACGAGGTCCACGCTCCCCATGGCGTCGGTCAGTTCGGAGAAGCCCTCGCGCGCGTCCTCGGTGTCGGTCACGTCGATGCGGGCGACGTACGCCTTCGTCGGCAGGTCGTCGCCGATGTCCACGAGCCGGTCGCGCCGGCGGGCACAGAGCCCGACCTCGTAGCCGTCGGCCGCGAGCCGCCGCGCCAGCGCCTCGCCGATGCCAGAGGAGGCGCCGACGACGACCGCCCGCTTCGTGTCGCTCATACCGCCACCTGCGGGGGAGGGGTACTGAACGGTGCGGTTCGGCGGAGTCAGACCGCGAGGTCGCCCTTCGCCTTCACGACGGTGACCGCCCCGGCGTCCACGTCCACGACGTCGAGGTGCATCGGGATGAAGTTCCGGCGCGCGAAGTCCTCGCGCTCGTCGGCGTCGCCCACGGTACACCACAGCTGGACCTCCTCGGGACCGTGCCAGTCGCCGTTGCGCGTCACGGAGAAACAGGTGTACTCCTCACCGTCGACCTCGATGACCGCGTCCTTGCGGATGCCGGGGTCGCCGTGGATGATGAGTCGCTTCATGGCCGCGGCTTCGTGCGAACCCGTAGTAAGGGCTTCGAAGCCTCAGCCGCCGACACGACCCGGACGACGGGTCGCCGTACAGGGAGGCGGCGAACCACACGCCTTTTATCGGCGGCTCCGCTACGGTCGCCCAACAACCATGCAGATGCCACGCCGGTTCAACACGTACTGCCCGCACTGCAACACCCACCACGAGCACGAGGTGGAGAAGGTCCGACGCGGTCGCACGTCAGGGATGACGCTCGAACAGCGCAAGACGCGCCGCGGCCGCTCGGTCATCGGCAACGCGGGGCGCTACTCGAAGGTGCCCGGCGGCGACAAGCCGACCAAGAAGACGAACCTCAAGTACCGCTGTGCCGACTGCGGCAAGGCCCACCTCCGCCCCGGATGGCGCGCCGGCCGACTGGAGTTCCAGGAATAATGGCGGGGAGCTTCTTCCGCGTCGCCTGCCCGGACTGCGAGAACGAACAGGTCGTCTTCGAGAAGGTCTCCAGCGAGGTCGCCTGCGCGGTGTGCGGCCACACCCTCGCGCACCCGACCGGCGGCATCGCCGAGCTGGAGGGCGAGGTCGTCGAGGTCGTCGAGGACCGCACCGCCGACGCGCTCGCGTAAACGGGCGTCACCTTCTGCGTCCGTCTTCAACCCCGCCAGCCACCGCCTCGCGGGCTTACGAACCCTTTATCCGACCCAACGCGCTACCCACGGATATGCAATACTCAGGCTGGCCCGAATCCGGGGAGCTCGTCGTCGGCGAGGTCGACGAGATAGAGGACTTCGGGGTCTTCGTGGACATGCTGGAGTACGAGGACAAGCGCGGGCTCGTCCACGTCTCCGAGGTGGCGAGCGGCTGGATCAAGAACGTCCGCGACCACGTCAACACGGGACAGGTCGTCGTCTGCAAGGTGCTCGACGTCGACGAGTCGAGCCAGCAGATCGACCTCTCCATCAAGGACGTCAACGACCACCAGCGCTCCGACAAGATACAGGAGTGGAAGAACGAGCGGAAGGCCGACAAGTGGATGGAACTGGCCTTCGGCGAGGACGTGTCCGACGAGCAGTACTCGACGGTCGCGAACGCGCTCGTCGGGGAGTTCGGCGGCCTCTACGAGGGGTTCGAGCAGGCGGCCATCCACGGCCCCGGGGCGCTCGACGGGCTCGACCTCACCGACGACGAGGTCGAGGCGCTCGTGGACACCGCCCGCCAGAACGTCTCCGTCCCGTACGTCCAGGTCACCGGCTACGTCGACCTGACCTCCACCGCGGCCGACGGCGTCGAGGACATCCGCGGCGCGCTGGAAGCCGCCGGGGGGAACGGCGAGGTGCCCGACGAGATAGACCTCGAGGTCACCTACGTCGGCGCGCCGGAGTACCGCATCCGCGTGCAGGCGCCCAACTACAAGACCGCCGAGACCGAACTGGAGGCCAGCGCGGCCCGCGCGACGGAGGCTATCGAGGCCGCGGGCGGCACGGCCGACTTCCACCGCGAGCGGCGCACCGACGAGGAGTAGCGACGGATGAAGTCGGACATCCGCGTCTGTAGCGCGTGGCGGACGGAACACGACCGCCCAGTCTACACGCTCGCCGGGGTCTGCCCGGACTGCGGCGCGGATGCCGAGAACAGCGCGCCGGCCCCGTACAACCCCGAGGACCGCTACGGGGAGTACCGCCGGCGCGCGAAGCGACGGGCCCGCGAGTAACGGGGCCGACCGGGGCGGTCGGACCGAACCTCACTTATGCCGCCACGGCCGCAACACGGGGTATGGACGAGTTCGAGGTCGAGCGACACGCGGACCCGGCGCTCGACGCGCCGGTGCTGGTGGAGGGACTGCCCGGCGTCGGCCACGTCGGCAAGCTCGCGGCCGAACACCTCCTGGAGGAGTTCGAGAGCGAGCGCGTCGCCACGGTGTACTCCGAACACTTCCCGCCGCAGGTGACCGTCGAGGACGGGATCGCGTCGCTCGCGGCCGCGGAGTTCCACGCCGTGGACGCCGACGGAACGGACCTGCTCGTGCTCACCGGCGACCACCAGGCCGGCGACGGCCCGGGCCACTACCGGACGGCGTCGCTGTTCCTCGACATCGCGGCGGAGTTCGGCTGTGAGCGCGCCTACGCGCTCGGCGGCGTGCCGACGGGCGAACTCATCGAGGAGTACGCCGTCGTCGGCGCGGTGAACGACGAGGCGCTCCTGGAGCCGATGGAGTCGGTCGACGTGGAGTTCCGCGACGACGAGCCGGCCGGCGGCGTCGTCGGCATCTCCGGGCTGGTGCTCGGCCTCGGCGAGCGGCGCGGCCTCCCGGCCGGCTGTCTGATGGGCGAGACCTCCGGCTACCTCGTGGACCCCAAGAGCGCGCGCGCCGTGCTGGAGGCGCTCGGCGAACTGGTCGGCTTCGACGTGGACTACGCCTCGCTGGAGGAGCGCGCCGACGAGATGGAGGAGGTCATGGAGAAGATGCAGGAGATGCAGGCCGCACAGGCGCCCAGCGAGGACGACCTGCGGTACATCGGCTGAGACGGCCCCGGACGAGGGATTCTTATGCGCGGTTCGCCTATCGGAGGTGTGCTCACGGAGGTACTGGGCGGGCTCCCGGAGTGGCTCGTGCTCGGGGTCGCGCTGGGGCTGCTCGCCAGCCTCGGCGCCGCGGGCGTGTTCCTCGTCGGGATGCGGCTGTTCCCGACCAGGGCGCGCGACCCCGCCGGGCGGTTCGACGGCGACACCCGCCGCCGCACGGAGATACGCGAGTACCTCGACGGTATCGGCGAGCCGTTCGCCGAGAACCACCCCGTCGAGGACGAGACGGTCGCCTTCTACCTGCCGAAACGCGACGTGGCCATCACCTTCGACGCGCGGGCGTTCTACCGCATCGAGCGGTCGGGCACCCACGCCGTGCTCGTCGAACACGAGATGCCGGGCGTCAACCTCGGCTACCGGCTCCCGTTCGACACGCCGGACCCCCGCGACGGCGACGACGGCCGCGCGGACCCCACGGACGGTATCGGCGCGGGCGTCCCCGGGCGCGACCCCGGCGAGGCCGCCTTCGCGACGCTCGGGCTCCCGACCGGCGCGAGCGCCGACGAGGTGCGCGAGGCGTACCGCGCGAAGGTGAAGGAGGTCCACCCCGACCACGGCGGCGACCGCGACGAGTTCAAGCGCGTCCGCGAGGCGTACACCGCCGCGAAACAGCGCGCCGAGGCATGACATGACGAGAGTCCCCATCACCGACGACGTGGTATCGCAACTGGCCGACCTGCTCGACAGCGGCGAGCTCGAACAACCGACCAACTGGATGGGCGCCCAGTTCCTCGCACAGGACTTCGGCCACGAGGAGCTGGCGACGTTCGTCTTCGAGGCGGACGCCGCGACCTACTACGAGGCGCTGTCGCGCGCCGCGAAGGAGGCGGACGCCGACGTGCCCCTCCCCTGAGGTGCGCGTCGAGTACCGCGACCGTGCCGCCTTCCTCCCGGACCACGACACCCTCGTGGTCGCCGACGTGCATCTCGGGCGCGACGAGACCTCCGCCGTGGAGCTCCGTCTCGGGGAACACGAGGACATCACCGGGCGGGTCGCGGCGCTGTGCGACCGCTTCGCCCCCGAGGCGGTCGTCGTCGCCGGCGACCTGCTCCACTCCTTCTCGACGCTCCCGCGGGGGGTCATGGAGTCGCTCTCGGCGCTGGAAACGACGGCCCGCGACGCCGGCGCGCGCGCGGTCGTCGTCCGCGGTAACCACGACACGATGCTCGACGAGGTGTGGGACGGGCCGACCGCGACGGAGTATCGCGTCGGCGACTGGGTCGTCTGTCACGGACACGAGCCGCCGGAGACCGAGGCGGCGGGCTACCTCGTCGGCCACGACCACCCCGCGATAGAGATAGAGGGGCAGCGCCGGCCCTGCTACCTCCGCGGCGACGGCGTCTATCGGGACGCGGACCTGCTGATGCTGCCGGCGTTCACGCCGCTCGCGCCGGGCGTCGTCGTCAACCGGATGCGCGCCCGCGACTTCCAGTCGCCGCTCGTGACGGACGCGGACGCGCTCCGACCCGTCGTGCGCGACGCCGACGGCGACGAGACGCTGACGTTCCCGCCGCTCGGGAAGCTCCGGCGCCTGCTCTAGTCGAGGCGGTCCGCGGCGACCTTTCCGGACTCCATCGACCCCTGAATCGAACACCACCGGGTGTAGTCGCCCGCGAGGACGACGTTCCCCTCGGGCGCGTCGGGGGCCGGCAGGTCGTCGCGGAAGCCCGGCGGTTGGGGGAACTGCGCGAAGTCGACCCGGTCCGTGTGGCGCAGTTCGAGGTCGTCGAACCGCGCCTCGGGGAACCACGACGCCATCGCGTCGCGCACCTCGTCGGCCAGCTCTTCGTCGGAGGCGTCCTGCTCGCCGAGGAAGTTCGCCACGAACAGCTGTTCGTCGTCGGGCGCGTACGCCGGCTGGGCCTCCGAGGTGGGCGACACCGTGTTCGGCCGGTCGTCGGCGCTGTTGAGGACGATGCGCCGCCCGGTGCGGAGGTCCCGGTGGGCCGGCAGCGAGAGGTGTTGGGTGACGCAGGCCTTCGCCCCGGTCGGGGTCGCGACGCCGGTGAGGTCGCCGGCCGTCTTCGGGTCCGTGGCGACGACGGCCGCGTCCGCGTCGATGGTCTCGCCCGCCGTCTCGACGGTCACGCGGTCGCCGTCCGGGGCGACGGCCGCGACCTCCGCGCCGAGTTCGATGCTCGCGCCGGCCTCGCGGGCGCGGGCGCCGAGCTGTTCGGGAATCGCGCCCATCCCCCCCGCTGGAAGGCCGATCTTCCCCTCGGAGAGCATCTTGTAGGTGTACGCGAACACGCCGGCCGCGGTCGACAGCGAGCGGTCGAGCGTGATACCGCCGTAGAAGGGGGCGACGAACCGCTCGACGTACGCCCGCGAGAACCCCTCGTCGGCGAGGTACGTCTCGATGTCCCGCCCGTCGCCGTCGAGCAGGGACTCGGGGTCGCGGCGGGCGAGGGCGCGCTGGAGTCGGAACGTGTTCACCTTGTCGCGGAGCTTCACGTCGGGGTTGAGGACGGTGTCGACGAGCGTCGAGGGCGCGCGCAGCGGGTCCGCGAGCGTCGAGCGGTGGTTCGGGCGCGCGAGCGTCGCGCCGGGGACGAACTCGCCGATATCGAGCGCGTCGAGGTCGAGTTCCCGCCGGACCGCGGGATACCCCGTGAACAGCACCTGATACCCGCGGTCGAAGGTGAAGCCGTCCTCGTGGGTCGAGCGGACGCGCCCCCCGACCTCGTCGTTGGCTTCGAGGACGGTGACCTCGTGGCCGGCCTCGGCGAGGCGGGCGGCGGCGACCAGCCCCGAGAGGCCGGCCCCGGCGACGATTGCGTGCATACGCGGCGTTCGGGCGCGGGCGACAAAAGCGCCCCCGTCGGCCGGAACGGACAGAGGTTAGTCGCGCGCGGCGCTAGGCGGGGTATGGAGACGACCGCGGCCTTCGTCGGCCTGACGTGCGTGGACTGCGGGGAGACGTTCGACGCGGCCGAGGCGCCCGGCCGCTGTCCGGACTGCGGCGGCATCCTCGACCCCGACTACGACTACGACGCGCTCGACCTCACCCGGGAGACGTTCTCCGGGGACGGCCCGGGGCTGTGGCGCTACGAGCAGCTGATGCCGTTCACGCGGGAGGCGGCCGTGACGATGGACGAGGGCTCGACGCCGCTGGTCGAGGCCCCGCGTCTCGCCGAGGAACTCGGCGTCGGGCGCGTCCTCATCAAGGACGAGGGACGTAACCCGACGGGGACGTTCAAGGACCGCGGCCAGGCGCTCGCCGTCACGGCCGCGGTCGGGCACGACGCGACGGACGTGGCGCTCGCCACGGCGGGCAACGCCGGGCAGGCCGCCAGCGCATACGCGGCGCGCGCCGGCCTCGACTCGCACGTCTTCGTCCCCTCGCGGGCGTCGTTCATCAACAAGGCGATGATAAACGTCCACGGCGGCGAGATGACCGTCGTGGAGGGGCGCATCGGCGACGCCGGCGCGGCCTACGAGGACGCCTTCGCCGAGCACGACGACTGGCACTCCGTCAAGACGTTCGTCACCCCGTACCGCCACGAGGGGAAGAAGACGATGCTGTACGAGATAATCGAGCAGATGGACTGGGAGGTCCCCGACCACGTCGTCTACCCGACGGGCGGGGGTGTCGGCCTCGTCGGAATGCACAAGGCCGCGACGGAACTGCGCGACCTCGGCCTCACGGACGACCTGCCGGCGATGTGGGCCGCCCAGTCCGAGGGGTGTGCCCCGGTCGTGAAGGCGTTCGACGAGGGGAAGGAGGTCCACGAGGCGTGGGAAGTGCCCGACACCATCTGCGGCGGCATCGAGATACCGGACCCCGGCGCGTCCCCGCTCATCCTCGAGGCCCTGCGCGAGTCCGGCGGCGGCGCGGTGGCGACGAGCGACGAGGAGATACTCGACTCGGCGGTCACCGTCGCCCAGCACGAGGGCGTCGAGATGGGCGTCACCTGTTCGGCCGCGGCCTCGGGCGCGTGGGAACTGTCCGAGCGGGGCGACTTCGGCGAGGACGACACGGTCGTCCTACTCAACACCGGTGCCGGGAGCAAGGACGCCGACGTGATTCGCTCGCACCTGATGAGCAAGGGAATCTGAGTCGGCGCGGCGGCGTCTCACAACCTCTTTCACGCGAGCGGGCCACCGACGAACAGTGATACAGACGGCCGTGTCCCTCGTCGCCGGCGTCGCGTTCGGGCTGGCGCTCGCCGCGCCGCCCGGGCCGATGAACGCCGTCATCGCCGAGGAGTCCGTCCTCCGGGGCTGGGCGGCCGGCGCGCGGGCGGGGCTGGGCGCGGCGCTCGCCGACTTCGTCTTCTTCGTCCTCGCGCTGCTGGGCGTCGTCGCCGTCGTCGAGCGGCTGACCCTGTTGCGCGCGGCGATGGTGTTCGTCGGCGGCCTGCTGATGCTGTACTTCGCGTACGGCGCGGCGACGGAGGCGCGCGCGAGCTACACCGAGGCGGACGCCCCCAACGAGGGGAAGGGGTTCCGCAAGGCGTTCGTGCTCGCCCTGACGAACCCCTACCAGATACTGTTCTGGCTCACCGTCGGCGTCGGCCTGCTGGAACCGGGCACCGTGGACGTGCTCGCGCCGCTGTCGGCGTCGCTCGCCGACGTGTTCGTCGTTCGAACGGGGTCGCCGGCGCTGCTCGTCGGGCTGTTCGTCGGTATCGGCCTGTGGGTGACCGGCTTCCCGGCGGCGCTGACCGCGGCGCGCGACCGGGTGGACGCGCTCGCTCCCGCCGTCGCCTCGCTGTCGGCGCTGGTGCTGGCCGGGTTCGGGGCGTACTTCCTCTACGACGCCCTCTCCGTGTTCGTCTAGCGCGGGTCCTCGACCGGCGGCTCGACGGGGTCCATGTCGGATATCTCCCCTTCGAGCCACTCCTTGAACCACCGGACGCGCTTGATGCGCTGGTGGGCGATGGACTCGGCGGTGTCGGAGACGACGCGGGAGACGGCGTCCTCGCCGCGTTCGAGCACGCGCGTCACCATCTCGTTCGAGTCCATGTGGGTGCGGGCCTCGTACCCCATCCGCAGGAGCATCAGGGTCGTCCCGTTGGCGCCCACCTTGTCGAGCAGGTCGGCCTCCATGAGACACCGCGCTTCGAGCGGGACGTCGTTCAGGTCGCCCTGGTACGAGTGGTCGCGCACGGCCGCACACACCTGCTCGATGAACGAGTCGGGGTACTCGCCCTGCGTTTCGAGGTACTGGCGGGCGACCTCCGCGCCGGACTCGGCGTGGACGTCCTGGTCGGCCTCCAGCTTCGCGATGTCGTGAAAGAGGGCGGCGACGCGGGTCACGTCGACGTTCGCCCCCTCGCGGCGCGCGATGTGGGTCGCGAGCTCCGTCACGTTGAGGATGTGGTTGAAGCGGTAGTCGGCGGAGTGCCACGGGTACCACCGCATCCGCCCGCCCTCCTCCTCGTTCTCGACGGAGGCCTCCAGGTAGTCGTGGACGAACTGCTTCATCCGCTCGAACTCCTCGTCGGAAACGGGCTCCTCGCGTATCTCAACGCCCATCCGAACCGCCCCCGGTGGAAACCGCACGTACGATAGTCATCTTACTCGAACGGACGGGGTTCCGTCTCTTCAGGTTTACGACAGGCGCGCCACCCCGTAGCACACGACAGCGCCTAAATACGCCGCACCCCTCCCGACGGGCGTGACCGACGCGCTCTACCTCGACGACTCCTCGGTGCGTACCTTCGACGCGACGGTGACCCGCGCGCTCGACGACCGGGTCGTCCTCGACCGCACGCACTTCTACCCCGAGGGCGGCGGCCAGCCCGCCGACCGGGGAACGCTCGCGGCCGACGGCGAGGCGTGGACCGTGACCGACGTGCAGAAGCGCGACACGGTGTACCACCACGTCTCTGGGGAGCCGCCGGCGGAGGGGACGGTCGTGCGCGGCGAACTCGACGGCGAGCGCCGCGACACGCTGACCCGCTACCACACCGCCCAACACCTGCTGTCGGCGGTGTTGCTCGACGAGTTCGACGCCGAGACGACCGGCAACCAGATATACACGGACTACGCCCGCCTCGACGCCGCCCGCGACCGCTTCACCGGGACCGACCTCGCGGACGTGGAGGCGCGGCTGAACGCGCTGGTCGAGGCCGACACGCCCGTGACGTGGTACACGATGGACCGCGAGGTCGCGGAGGCGGAACTCGACCCCGAACGCACCCGCATCGAACTGCTGCCCGACTCCATCACCGAACTCCGCATCGTCGAGATCGAGGGGCCCGACGGCGAGGTGTTCGACCGGACGGCCTGTGCCGGCACGCACGTCCCCGCGACGGGGGCTATCGGGGAGGTGACCGTCACCGGTCGCGAGACCGCCGGCGCCGGCGAGGAGCGCGTCCGGTTCCGGCTCGACTGACCGGGCGGCGCGTTTCTTTACGAACACGCAGCGGCTGTCGAATCGAGCGCGGTTTTTTGACGGAGGCTGCCGTAGGAGTTGACATGAACGTACGGGAAGCGACGGTCGAGGACGCGGAGACGATCCGGGCGGTGGCGAACGCGTCGATGGAGGCCTCCTACTCGCTCAGCCCGGAGACCATCCGCGGGGCCGTCGAGGGGTGGTACGACGACGACACCCTGGCGGAGAAGCTCGGCGACCCCGAGGTGCTCGTGCTCGTGGCCGAGACGGACGACGGCGTCGTCGCCTTCTCCGAGAGCGCCGTCGTCGACGAGCAGGGCGACATCCTCTGGCTCCACGTCGACCCGATGGCTCGCGGCGGGGGCATCGGCGAGGACTTCTTCGAGGCGACCCACGCGGCGCTCTCCGACCGCGGCGTCGAGTCCGTCCGGGGGATGGTGCTAGAGGACAACCGCGAGGGGAACGCCTTCTACGAGGACCTCGGCTTCTACCACGTCGGCGACCGCCACGTCGATATCGACGGCACCGACTACATCGAGAACATCTACGCCGAGCGCGCCCCCTCGGAACTCGCCACGATAGCGGGACCGGACGGCACCCCGCTGTACGTGGACCGCGACGACTCCGACCGCGGCTCGAAGGGGCCGCTGTACGTCGTTTACAGCGACGAGCGCCGGGAGGACCGCTACGGATTCTCCTGTGGCAACTGCGGCGCGCTCGTCGTCTCGATGGACTCGATGGGCCGCATGGAGTGCGAGGAGTGCGGCAACGTCCGCAAGGCGACGCGGTGGGACGCGACGTACATGTAGGTCGCGGAAGTGTAAGAATAGTTATACTAGCTCCGAGCGGATTCGAACCGCTGTCAGCGGCTCCAAAGGCCGCTATGATTGGCCACTACACCACGGAGCTTCGCGTTCGGTCTTAGGAAAGTCGCCTACAAGTCGCTTGCCCTCTCAGTCCGCCGCGCCCGACGACGCCGGGAGTTCCGACGCCAGGAGGGAACAGACGTCGCCCTCGGCGTCGAAGCAGTCGGGACACTGCTCCGAGCGGTCGATGATGGTGTCGAGGCGGTCGGCGACCGTCCCGTCGATGACGGACTCCAGCTGTTTCGCCTCGCCGCGGAACGCCTCCTCCTCGACCTCGAGCACCTCGACGAGGAACCGCTCGATGATGCAGTACGTCTCCAGCGCCTCGCGGGCGTCGCGGATGCCCTCGTCGGTGAGCGAGACGCCCTTGTACTTCTCGTGGTCGGCGAGGCCGCGCTCCTGGAGCTTGCCGATCATCTCGTTGGCGCTCGCGGGCGAGACGCCGACGGTGTCGGCGATGTCGCCGGTCGACGCCGGCCCGTCCTCCGCCTCCTGTATCAGGTAGATCGCCTTCAGGTACTGTCGTTGGGTGTTCATTGCGCCTCCATCAGTCGGGTCACTTCCTCGACGCCCTCGGCCTCGTCCGCGCGGATCGCCCGCAGCGTGTCGAGCAGGCGGTCGCGGTCGATGCTGAACCGCACGTCCGAGCGCTCGACCGCCGTGATGAGGTCGTCGTAGAACTTGTAGGCGGTCTCCTCGTTCGCGAGCTGGTCGTACAACACGCCGTCGGTGTCGGTGTCCGCCTCGTAGCGGGCCGCCACCAGCGTCTCTATCTCGTCGTACGCCACCGGGTCGGCGTCGAGGTCGGCGATGAGCCCCTCCAGCCGCTGGCGGTGGCCGGCCGACTCCGTCGCCGCGTGCTCCAGCAGCGACTCGATGGTCTCGTCGCGCTCGGCCTCGGGGAGCGTCTCGTAGTGCTTGCCGGCGCGGGCCTCGACGACCTCCTCCAGGACCATCCCGATCTGGAGCAGGCGCGCGAGCTGGTGGTCGTTCGCCACCGGGTACGAGAGGCTCACGCGGCCACCCCGCGGACCGATACCTCGCTCATGTCACCGCATCCGGGGTGTAGTGGTATAAGGGCTTGCACCGGCACCGTTTCGCTCGGCGGTTCTCGCGACCCGACGGCGCGCCGGAAGCGTTGCTCACCGTGAGGATTCGGAACGGGGAATAGCCGCGGCTCCGCTCGTAGGGAAGAACGGAACGAAAACGCGTCGACGGAACGCGCTCAGTCGCGGTTCGCGAGGCGCGTCCGCACGACCGACTCGAAGTCCTCGCGGAGTTCGTCGACCTCGATCTCCTCGAGGACGGGCACGTAGAAGCCCTCCACGAGCATGTTGCGGGCCCGTCGCTCGGGGACCGCGCGCGAGGTCATGTAGAACATGTCCTCGGCGTCGACCTGCCCGACCGTCGCGGAGTGGGAGGCCTCGGTGTCGTGGTTGTTGATGATGAGCTTCGGGGAGGCGTCGGCCTCGCTCTCGTCGGAGAGCATGAGGGTGTTCTCCCGCTGGTACGACGACGTGTTCCACGCGTCGCGGCCGACGTCCTGGACGCCCTCGTAGACGGAGCGCGCGTGGTCGTCGATGACGCCGCGGGTGACGAGGTCCGCCGTCGTGTTCTCCGCGCGGTGCCAGACGCGCGCGTCGATGTCGAAGTGCTGGTCGTCGTGGCCGTAGAACGCGCCGACGATTTTCGTCTCGGAGCTGTCGCCGTCGAGGTGCGTCTCGACGGTGGACTTCGAGAGCCGGGAGCCGACGTTACAGTCGATGAAGTCGACCTGGCCGTACGTGCCGGCGCGACCCTCCTTGATCTGGTAGTTGTACGTCTCCTGGTCGAGGTCCTGCAGGGAGCCGTACTGGACGTAGGCGTTCTCGCCCGCGACGATCTCGACGACGCCGCTGTAGTAGCGAGAGCCGTCGACCGCGTCACCGGTGTCCTGCCGTTCGAGCAGGGTGACCGAGGCCGACTCCTCGGCGACGACGAGCGTGTAGTTGAACAGCGAACGGCTGTTCATCGTCGTGCGCACCTTCACGTCCTCGGCGTCGACCTTCTCGGGGACGTAGACGACCGTCCCCGTCGAGAACAGCGCCGTCGACAGCGCCGTCAGGTAGTTCGTCTTCGGGTCGACGACGGAGCCGAACCGCTCCTCCAGCAGGTCGCCGTGCTGTTCGACGGCCTCCGAGAAGGAGAGCACCTCGACGCCCTCGGGACCGACCTGGTCCTTCGACTCCGCCGCGTTCAGCGGGTCGACGAGGGACTCGTAGTCGAGGTCCTCGAGGTCCGTCCACTTGCGACCGGGCGTCTGGATGACGTCCGGGAAGTCGAGGTCCGAGAGCGCCGCGAGCGCGTCGAGGCGCGTTTCGAGGAGCCAGTCGGGCTCGCCGAGTTCCTCGGAGAGCTGTCGGACGGTGGCCTCGTCGATGGCCGCGTGGACGCCCGTACTCATCCGAGCGACCCCTCCATCTCCAGTTCGATGAGGCGGTTCAGCTCGACCGCGTACTCGATGGGCAGCTCCTCCGTGATGGGCTCGATGAAGCCGGCGACGATCATCTGCTTGGCGTCGTCGTCGTCCAGCCCGCGCGACTGGAGGTAGAACACGTCCTCGTCGCCGATCTTGCCGACGGTCGCCTCGTGGGCCACGTCGACCTTCGACTCCTGGATCTCCATGTACGGCATCGTGTCCGACGTGGACTCGTTGTCGAACATCAGCGCGTCACACTCGACCGAGGTCGAGGAGTTCTCCGCGCCGTCCGCGATGTGGACGAGGCCGCGGTAGTTCGTGCGGCCGCCGTCCTTCGAGATGGACTTCGACTCGATGGTCGACTTCGTGTTCGGCGCGTTGTGGTACACCTTCGCGCCGGTGTCGATGTTCTGGCCCTCGCCCGCGAAGGCGATGGTGATGTGGTTGTCCGTCGCACCCGGGCCCTTCAGAATCGTGGCCGGGTACAGCATCGTGGCCTTCGAGCCCATCGACCCGGAGACCCACTCCATCGTCCCGTCCTTCTCGACGATGGCGCGCTTGGTGTTGAGGTTGTACGTGTTCTTCGACCAGTTCTGTACCGTGGAGTACTGGACGTGGGCCCCCTCGCCGACGAACACCTCGACGCCGCCGGAGTGGAGGTTGAAGTGGCTGTACTTGGGCGCGGAACAGCCCTCGATGTAGTGCACCTCGGAGTTGTCCTCCGCGATGATGAGGGTGTGCTCGAACTGGCCCATCCCCTCGGAGTTCATCCGGAAGTACGCCTGGATGGGCATCTCGACCGTGACGCCCTCGGGGACGTACACGAACGAGCCGCCCGACCAGATGGCCCCGTGGAGCGCGGCGAACTTGTTGTCGCTCGCCGGGACGTTCTTCGTCATGAAGTACTCCTTGACGAGCTCCTCGTGCTCCTGGACCGCCTTGTCCATGTCGCAGAAGACGACGCCCTTCTCCTCCCACTGCTCCTGCATGTTCTGGTAGACGATCTCCGACTCGTACTGGGCGCCGACGCCCGAGAGCGCGTTGCGCTCCGCCTCGGGGATGCCCAGCTTGTCGAAGGTGTCGCGGATCTCCTCGGGGAGGTCGTCCCAGTCCTCGGCGCCGCCGCGAACCTCGATGTCCGGCCGGATGTAGGGGACGATCTCGTCGATGTCCACCTCGCTCAGGTCCGGCTGGCCGGGCCAGTCCGTCGGCATCGGCATCTGCTGGAACTGCTTGAGCGCGCGCAGACGGCGCTCCAGCATCCACTCCGGTTCGTCCTTGTCCTCGGAGATGACCCGGATGGTCTCCTCCGTGAGGCCCTTGCCGGTCTTGAAGGCGGACTTCTCCTCCTTCTTGAACTCGAAGCGGGCCTCGGTGTCGGTCTCCTTCAGTTGGTCCTGTTCTGAACTCATGTTTGGGTGTTGGGGTTGGTCACTTATCAGGCTGTCACCGCGTCACGCGGTCTCGTAGGCTTCCTCGCGGATCCAGTCGTACCCCTTGTCCTCCAGCTCCTCGGCGAGGGAGGCGTCGCCCTCCTTGACGACCTTGCCGTCGAGCATCACGTGGACGTAGTCCGGCTCCACGTAGTCGAGGATGCGCTGGTAGTGGGTGATCTGGAGGATGCCCGTGCCGACCTCGTCGCGCAGGGCGTTGATACCGTTCGAGACGTCCTGCAGGCGGTCGATGTCCAGCCCGGAGTCGATCTCGTCGAGCACCGCGATGGACGGTTCGAGGATGGCGGCCTGCAGCACCTCGTTCTGCTTCTTCTCCCCGCCGGAGAAGCCAGCGTTCAGGTAGCGCTGGGCGAACCGCTCGTCCATGTCGAGCAGCTCCATCTTCTCCTGGAGGAGCTGCTGGAACTCCGCGACGCCGACCTCGCCGTCGTCCGGGTTCCCCTCCATCGGGGAGGTGTCGTAGCCCGCCTCCTCCTCCTCTTCCTCCTCGGCGTCGTCGCCCTCGAACAGCTCCTCGCGCTCCTCCAGTTTGGCGTTGAGCGCCGTCCGCAGGAAGTTCACCATCGTGACGCCCTCGATCTCCGCCGGATACTGGAAGCCGAGGAAGATGCCGAGCGCCGCGCGCTCGTTGGGTTCGAGGTCGAGGAGGCTCCAGGTCGCGGTCTCCTCGTCGATGTCGATGTCCTCGCCGAACTCCCCCTCCTCCAGGTGGAGCAGGACCTCGCCGTCGGTGACCTCGTAGGCCGGGTGGCCGGCGATGACCTTCGCGGTCGTCGACTTGCCCGAACCGTTCGGCCCCATCAGGGCGTGAATCTCGCCGGACGATACTTCCAGGTCGACGCCGCGGAGGATGGTCTCGCCGCCCTCCTCGGCGACCTTCGCGTGCAGGTTCTTGATCTCCAGCGTTGCCATTGTAGAACAGCCGGATACTAGCGGAGAACGGGGTTAATGCTTACGGGTTCGCCCGGGCCGAGTTGTGCTATCGGAAAATAATTTTCTCCGAAAGGGAGCCGAGGGCAGGTATTACATGAAGGAGCCCAATCCGGTCTGTTCTTGCCCGTCTCTGACCTCCTCCCACGAGACGTCCAGCGCTTCGAGGATGCGCTCGATGGGGCCGCGGAGCGTCTTGTCGAGCATCACGTCCCAGTCGACGTTGAACTCCTCGGGCACCTCGTCGGCGTACTCGAAGCAGATGACGTCCGGGTCGCGCTTGAACTCGCCGTACAGCGCGTTCTGGCGGGCGTCGAGTCCCCGCTCGGCCTCGACCCGCTCGAAGAAGGCCGGGTGGACCTTCGACAGGTAGAGCCGCTTGGGCTTCGACCCGCGCTGGAAGTTGGTGCCGAGCAGGAGGTTCGCGTACTTCGCGCCGCGGACGTGGGCCGTGTCCGTGTCGTAGGCGTCGAGTTTCTTCCCGATGCCGCCGGGGATGGCGATGTCGTCGAGCGGGCGGTCCCCCTCGCGGAAGTCGACGATGACGTCGTGGACGTAGTCCTTGACGCCCTCCACGTCGCCCTCCTTGACGATCATCTCCAGCACCGTCTTCTGGACCTCCTTCGTGACGGGGGCGATGTCCGAGCGCTTGTACTCGAAGCCCGTGATGTCGATGTCGTCGACGTCCTTCCCCTCCTTCCAGACGATGTGGCCGGCGTAGCGCTTCTTCTTGCCCGCCTGGAAGAACCGCCGGTAGAGCTTCTCGAACTCGATCTGGAAGCGGTGCTCCTCGGCGTTCAGCTCCTCGCGGGCGAACGTGTCGTACGAGCCGTTGATGTGCTCCTCTATCTCGAAGGAGGCGTCGAGCGCATCCTCCTTCGTGTAGTCGGGGCCGAGTTCGAGCATCACGGAGTCGGTGTCGCCGTACGCGACCTCGTAGCCGATCTCGTTCGCCGAGCGCTCCGTGAACTCGATGACCTCCCGGCCGGTGGCGGTGACCGCCGCGCCCATTTCCTTGTCGTACAGGCGGAACCGGTCCCAGCCCAGCACGCCGTACAGCGAGTTCATGATGACCTTCACCGCGGCCTGCTGGGAATCGTAGCGCGTGTACGCGTCCGTCCCGGGCTCGTGCTCGTCGCGGGCGGCCTTCTTCTCCTCGCGCTCCGTGAGGAGTTCGTCCACCATCTCCCGGATGATGCCGTCCGGCTCCTTGCGGAAGTGGGTCCCGTTGGGCGCACGGTAGGTCTCGCCGTCGTACTCGGCGGGGTCGACCTTCGTCTCGGGGCTGGCGTTCGTCGTCACCATACACATCGGGTAGAGGCTCTTCAGGTCGAGCACGGTGACGTTCTCGCGGACGCCCGAGATCGGGTCGAAGACGGCCCCGCCCTCGTAGTCCTCGGACTCGACGGTCCCCTTCGAGGGGAGCGCGAAGTCGCCGTGGACCTTGTGGAGGATGTAGAGGTCCACCGCGTCGCCGGGCGTCGTCGCGTCCTCCAGCTTACAGCCGACGAAGGAGGCGACCTCCTGCCAGAACGGGATGAGGTCGCCCTTGCGGTCGATCTCGACGCAGAGCTCCACGTCCCTGACGTTGTACTCCAGCAGGCGCTCGGGGTCGTTCTCCCAGAGGTCGCCGATGTCGCCCGTGTAGCGCTCCTTGCCGACGCCGAGTTCCTGCTCGGCGACGGCGTCCAGCCGGTAGGAGTCGAGTTCGGAGTACTGTCGGCGCTCGTAGGCGTACAGCAGGTCGAAGACGACGCGTCCCTTGATGTTCGGGCCCCCCCACCCGGAGTCCCACACCTCGTCCACGCGCGAGAGGCGGTCGGATTCGAGGCCGAGTTCGTCGAGGCGGGCGACGTAGTACGGCGCGTCGAAGTCGTCGAAGTTCCACCCCGTCAGCACGTCGGGGTCCGTGTCGTCGAGGTAGTCGAGGTACGCCTCGTGCATCCCCTCCTCGCTGTCGAACACGCGGAGGTCGAGGTCCGCCGCCGAGCCGTCCTCCCAGAACTCGAAACCGTCGAGCGACTCGGGGGCATCGACGGTCGCCTCGGGCGCGTCGTATAGCCACGCCACGTACTCGTCGTCGTAGGAGTCGTGGGTCGTCATGCAGATGACCGGCTCCTCGCCGTCCTCGGGGAAGCCCGAGCGGTCGTCCACCTCGATGTCGAGGGTGTGGACGCGCGGCTCCACGTCGAGGTCGACGGGCGCGACCTGCCCGTGGTGGACCTTCAGCGTGCCGTCGTCGGCCCGCTGGGCCGGAACGGAGATACCCGAAGTCACGTCCTTGTCGATGAGCAGGCGGTTCGGGAAGAGGATGTCCGCCTCGTAGTGGTCGAAGCGGTCGCGCAGTTGCCCCACGTCGCGGGGCGTCTGGCCGAACACCTTGACGAGGTCCTCGCCGCGGATGGACTCGTAGACGGCGACCTCATCGGAGGCCGGCGCGTCGAGCGTCGGGTCGAGGTCGCCCTCGGTTTCGAGCCCGACGATGCGTTCCTCCATCAGCCGGTCGTCGGCGAAGTCCGACTCGCGGAGCGGGCGGTCCTCCTCGGGCTCCTCGTGGGTGAGGTCGGCGACCGGCGTGTAGAAGTACGGCTGGAAGTCGAGCACGCGGACGTGTTCGGTCCCGCGGTCGGGCGTCCGCCCGAACACGTGGAGGACGGGGTACTCGTCGTCGCCGTACCCCTCGACGGTGTAGTCCACCTGCGTCACGGCGAGTTCGACGACGCCGTCGGCCTCGGGGAAGCGGTGTTCGGAGAGGTCCACGAGTTCGGCCACCTCGTCGCCCTCGGTGACGTGGCGGGCCTCGGCCTCCTCGCCGTCCTCGTCCGCGGGGTCGGCCGCGCCCCCGCCGAAGTCGGCGAGGCTGGCGTTGCCGTCGTTCATTGGGCGTCCTTACCAGCGGCCCCCGGTAAAGACATCGGTGGCGCCCCGCCGACCGCGGGACGGCGGGTATTCCCGGGGCCGCAAGGCATATACCATGACACGGCATACCACACTTCGGTGACACACGACATGCCCGAGTCCCCCACCCAGGACGTGGACAGCCCGGAGACGGCACCCGAAGCGGCGGAACTCACCGTGGAGGCGTACGAGACGGACGAGGGCGTCGTGTTCTACGACGCGGCGGAGCCGACCGCCTGGCTCCAGGCCGGGACCGCGGTCCGCCTCGACGAGATGGCCTGACCGACGGACGAACCCTTTTCGGCGCGCGGCACCTCCCGCGGGGTAGTGAGCGACAAGCGACGCCCGGTGAAGGAACGGCTCCGGTCCGCCGGCGACGACGGCGGCTGGCCGGACGAACCCGAGGAGTTCGACCCGACCAGCCTCGGGCCCGACCCCGTCTCGCCGTCCCCGCCGGAGACGGACGCCGAGGGCGGGGACCTCGCCGACGCGTTCTGGAACGCCGTGGTGCTCGCCAACGTCGGCGTGCTCGCCGTCTCCGTCGCGCCGATGTTCGTCTACTTCCAGGGCCGGCTGGCGCTCGGCGGGGGGCTGTTCGCCGTCGGCGCCGTCGCGCTCTACCGCACCTACCGGGTGTACGACCGCGCGACGAGCGACGACGGGAGCGAGGACCCCGAGGAGGACGACGGAGGTGTCGAGGCGTGAGGACCGTCGAACACGACGGCGACCGCTACCTGCTCGTGAAACGGTCGAGCGACACCTCGCGCGTCCGGGACCCCGAGACGGGCGAGGAGCGGTACCTCCCGACGGCGGAGCTCTCGACGCTCGACGACGGCCCGCTGGAGACGGCCGCCGCGGCCGTCCCCGAGCCCCTGCGGCGGCTCGTCCGCGCGACCCGCGACGACCGCGCGCTCGGCCTGCTCGTGGAGCTCTCGCGGGGGCCGGTCGCCGTCCGCGACCTCATGAACGAGTACGACCTCTGCGAGTCCGACGCGCTCGGGACGGTCACGGAGTTCCGGGCCGCGGGCCTCGTCGCGGAGACGACCGTGGCCGGCGAGCGCGGCTACGAACTCACGGCGGAGGGCGAGACGGCGGTCGCGGCGCTCGTCGGCGTCAGTTGAACGCGGACAGCGCCGCGGCGTCCGCGGCGTCGGCCCGCTCGACGGACGAGCGGTTCGAGGTGGGGTCCTTCCGCACCGTGACGAGTTCGTCCGCCGCGCCGACGAGTTCGTCGTCGTGGCTCACGACGAGTATCTGGTCCACGCCGAGCTCCGTCATCGACTCGATGAGCCCCACGAGCTTCGAGACGTGGCCCGAGTCGAGGAACACCGTCGGCTCGTCGAGGATGAGCGGCGGCATCGGGGCGGCCCCGTCGATGCCCTCCGCGAGCAGGCGGTAGATGGCACACCGCAGCGAGAGGTTGAACACCGCGCGCTCGCCGCCCGACAGCTGTTCGGGGTCGAGCGGCTCCCCGTCCTTCTGGTACACCGTCAGCGCGTACTCGCCGTCGAGTTCGATGTGCGAGTAGGCGTCGTTGCCGTAGACGAGCTCGAACGTCTCGTTCAGCATCCGCTCCAGCTTGCGGACGTTCCGCTGGCGAAGCTCGGCGCGGAGGTCCGCGTACGTCTCCTGGAGCGTGCGCGCCTCGCGGTACAGCGAGTCCAGCCGCTCGACCGTCTCGGCGAGCTCGTCGCGCCGCTCGCGGAGCTCCCCGAGTCGGGCTATCTCCCCCTCGACGCCGCCGATCTTGGTCTGTAGCTCGTCGCGCTCGTCCGTGAGCCCGTCCAGCTTCGGCTCCACCTTCGAGAGGTACGCCTCCGCCTTCTCCTTCTTCTCCTCGGCCGCGTCGAGGGTTCCCTCGTCCAGCGCCTCGGCGAGCTCGGCCTTCCGCTCGCGCTTCTCGCTCAGCCGCTCGCGCAGGAGGTCGGCGCGGTCGGCGAGGTTCGCGCGCGCCTCGCGCAGGGACTCGACCTCCGACTCGGCCTCGGCGACGTCGTCCAGCAGGTCGGCGAGCGACTCGACCCGCTCGATGGCCCGCTTCAGGTCGGCGGACTCGCCGTTGAGCTCCCCCATCCGGTCCCGGGCCGCGTCGGCCCGCGCCGCCGCCGCCTCGACCTCCTCGCGCTTCGATTCGGCCTCGGCACCGAGGGTTTCGGCCTCCCCGCGGAGCGTCTCGACGCGTGCCTCGCGGTCGTCGAGCAGCGACTCGCGCTCCGCGACGCGCTCGCGCAGCCGGTCGCGGTCGTCGCGCAGGTCGGCGAGCTCGTCCGCGGCCGCGACCAGCTCCTCGGCGCGGTCGAGGGTCTCGCGGAGGTCGTCGCGCCGCTCCACGAGCGACTCGACCTCGGCGGCGAGGTCGGCGACGCGCTCGCGGTCCGCCTCGACCGAGTCCACGTGCGGGGAGTCGTCGACGGGCTGGCCGCACTCGGGGCATTTGCCCTCCTCCAGCAGACGTTCGGCCTCGGCGACGGCCTCCCGGGCGTTCGACAGGTCCGCCTCGACGCCCGCGAGCTCCTCGCGCGTCCCGTTCAGGCGCTCGGCCACGTCGTCGCGGTGCGACTCGGCCCCGTCCGGCTCGACCGGCGCGTCCTCGAAGGTCGCGCGGGTGTCCTCGATCTCGTCGCCGAGCGCCCCGATGCGCTCGCGCGTCTCGGCGAGGTCGTCGCGGGCGTCCGCGAGGTCGGCTTCGAGCTCGTCGGCCTCCTCGCGCTTCGCTTCCGCCTCCGATTCGAGCTCGTCGGCGCGCTCGCGGGCGTTCTCCGCGTCGCCGGCGTGCTTCTGCACCTCGACGCTCTGCTCGCGTATCCGCTCGGCGGCCTCGTCCTTCCGCTCGCGCAGGTCGGCGAGGCGCTCGTCGAGCGCGCCGTCGGGGAGCGCGGCCGCGTCGTCGGCGTCGAGTTCGGTGTCGGCGAGCAGGTCGGCGGCCTCCGCCCGGAGGTCGTCGGCGCGCTCGCGCAGCGCGGCGATGCGGTCGGCCTTCTCCGAGCGCTCGCTCTCGGCCGCCGCGATGTCGTCCGTGAGTTCCTCGACGTCGTCCTCCACCCCGGCGAGTTCGGCCTGCCGCTCCTCGTACTCGGCCAGCGTCTCGGCGGCCTCGTCGCGCTGGGTCCGCGCCTTCTCGCGGTTCTCCTCGAAGCGCTCGATGTCCGCCTGTACGTCCGCGAGCTCGGACTTCAGCGCGTTCAGCCGGTCGTGGAGGTCCTCGTCCTCCTTGGCGGCGACCTGCGCCTCCACGTCCTCCAGCGCGCCCTGCTTGTTGTCTCGGACGCGACCGACACCGACCCGGGCGTCGGAGGCGCGCTCGCGGTAGTCCTCCAGCTTCCCGAGCTGGAGCAGGTCGTCTATCATGTCCTGTCGCTCGCCCGGCGAGGCGTTGATGAGCTTGTTCACCTCGCCCTGCCGGACGTACGCGCAGTTGACGAACGCCGAGGCGTCCATCCGCAGGAGGTCGGCGACGGCGGCGCGCACGTCGCGAGCGCCGTCGACCGTCGCCTCGGGCCCCTCCAGCACACAGGTCGTCGTGGTCGCGGAGCCGCCGCGGACCGTCAGCTCCCGCTCGATGCGGTAGTCGCCGCCCGCGTGCGAGAACCACAGTTCGACGGCGGCCTCCTCCGCGCCGATGGTGATGACCTCGTCGAGGGTGCGGTCGAGCGCCCGGGCGCCGTACAGCGCGAAGAAGCACGCTTCGAGCAGCGAGGACTTCCCGGAGCCGTTCAGCCCGTGGATGACCGTCACGCCGCTCGTCAGCCGGAGGTCGGTGTCGGCGTAGCACTTGAAGTTCGACAGCCGGAGCCGCTCGAACCTCACGAGTAATCACCCAGCGAGGGCTGGCCGTCGTCGCCCGCCTCGGCGACCTCCTCCGCGGGGGCCGGGTCCGGCGGGGAGTCCGCCTCGTCGGTCGTCTCGTCGTCCGTGGTGTCGGCCACGGTTCCTTCGTCGGCCGCGTCTCCGTCCGCGGTATCGGCCGCGCTCTCCTCGTCGGGCGCGGGGGCCGCCCCCTCCGTCCCGTTCGTCCCGTCTGCCGTATCGCCATCGCCCTCCATCCGGTCGGCGACCGTCTCGGCCTCGGGCTCCGGGTCGGACGCCGGCTCGAAGGCGTCGAGGTCGCCGTCGTCGACCGCCGCGCGGACGCGGTCCTCGACGGTGTCGGCGACGTTCGCGTCCGCCACCTTCGAGGCGCGGACCGTCTCGTCGAGGTCGCGGGCCGCTTCGGAGAGGCCCATCCCCGACAGCCGTTCGCGCACGGCGTCGTCCGGGTCGGCGAAGGTCACGTCGAGGTCCGTCTCGGGGTCGGCGAGCTCCCGGCGGTCCTTCACGCGGGCGACGAGCGCCCCCTCCTCGCTCGCGAACTCCTCGATGCGCGCGGGGGTGACCGGGTCGCCCTCGCCGTCGATGTCCACGATAACGACGGCGTCCGTCAGGTCGTGCTGCCCGACCTGCTCGCGCACGCGCTCGTCCCCCTCGCCCTCGGCGAGGTCAACGGAGACGAAGACGAACTCCCGGGTCGGGATGCCGCGGCGGGAGATGCGCGCCTCGCCGTCGGCGAATTCCACGATGTTGTAGCCGCGGTCCTCGCGCTCGCTCGCGGAGGCGCGCTCGGTGGACCCGCAGTAGGTGACCCACGTCCCCTCGACGTCGGCGCGCTCGGGCGTGTGTTCGTCCCCGAGCAGGAACGCGTCGAAGTCGAGGTTCGCCTCGGCGAGCACCTCGCGGGCGTCCCACTCGACGTTGCCGTAGTCGGGGACGAGCGGCTCGAACAGCCCGTGGGAAACGAGCGCGGCGTGGTCGGCGTCGTGGGGGGCGAACTCGTAGTCGAGGGCGTCGCGCTTCGACCGCGGGACGAAGTCCAGCCCGTAGAACGCCGTGTCGCCGACGACGACCGGCTCGTCGCCGAGCCGGGTGGCGAGCCCCATCGACTCGAAGAGGTCGAGCCACTGGCCGTCGCGGGTCGACTCGTGGTTGCCGACGACGGCGAGGAAGGGGACCCCGGCGTCGTCGAGTTCCCGGAGGACGGAGAGCGTGCCGAGCAGGTCGGGGAGCGCCGGCCGGCGGTCGTGGAACAGGTCGCCGGCGTGGACGACGGCGTCCACCCCGTCCTCGACGGCGTCGCGGGCCACGCGCCGGAACGCGTCGAGGAAGTCCTGCCGGCGCGCCGGCAGGTGGTACTGCTGGTACCCGAGGTGGGTGTCACCGGTGTGTATCACCCGTGTCATTTCCTCCGGCTTGGCCGCCGTCCCGTATAGGGGTATCGCGACCGCGGCGGAACTGGTCGCGGCCGCGTGCGGCCGCGGCGAGGCGGTCAAAGGCGTCGAGCACTCGGGCGGCGCGGTCGGCTCGCTCGTCGTCCGTCGCGGCCAGCGCGCGGAGCCGTCGGAGGCCCCCGGACTCGCGGAACGTCGCGGCGCGGTCGAGGTCGGCGAGCGCGCGCTGGCCGCGGTCGAGCGGGTCGTCGCGGACGAGTCGGGAGAGCGCGCGCTTCGCGTCGTGGCGGTCGGACACGGGCCGGGTGGTCCCGGCCGTCGTGAAAAGGTTACTCGATGGCGAGGGTGTAGACGCGCTTGCGGGCGTCGGTGAAGGAGAACCGCGAGTCCACGGCGTCGCACTCCTCCAGCCGCGAGAGGGCGTAGCGGACGGTTCGGGCGGGCAGCAGCGTCTCCTCGGCGAGCTGTGACTGCGTCAGCCGCTCGTTGTACTCCAGCGCCTTGGCCACGAGCTTCGCGCTCGGGGGCAGTTCGCGGACGGCCTCCCAGCCCTCCGCGTCCGGGTCGGTCTCGGTCTCTGTCGCGCTCATTGCCGACGGCTACAAGATGCCGACTGATAATATTTGTTGTTCCGTTCTATAACCAACATTCATACAGCACGAAACAGCCGTTTTCGGCGCAGCGGACGTGAGCGGCCCGATACCGGCGAAAACCCCCCGACCCGAAGCCTCTTATGAGTCGGTCCGCTACGTAGGGGCAATGACTGACACTGTCGACGACGTCGATATGCCGTACGACGACGACGCGTCGCAGCAGGACAAGCTGGAGTCGCTGCGCGAGCGGCTCGACATCCTCGAAGCTCAGAACGAGGAGATGCGCGACAAGCTGCTCGACGCGAACGCGGAGAACAACAAGTACCAGCAGAAGCTGGAGCGGCTCACCCACGAGAACAAGAAGCTCAAGCAGTCGCCGCTGTTCGTCGCCACGGTCCAGGAGATAACGGACAACGGCGTCGTCATCAAACAGCACGGCAACAACCAGGAGGCGCTGACCGAGGTCACCGCCGAGATGCGCGAGGAGATCGAGCCGGACTCCCGCGTCGCCGTGAACAACTCGCTGTCCATCGTGAAGGTGCTGGACGACGAGACGGACGTCCGCGCCCGCGTGATGCAGGTCGAGACGAAACCCGACGTGAGCTACGAGGACATCGGCGGCATCGACGAGCAGATGGAGGAGGTTCGCGAGACGGTCGAGCTCCCCCTCAAGAGCCCCGAGATGTTCGACGAGGTCGGCATCGACCCGCCGAGCGGCGTCCTGCTGTACGGGCCGCCGGGCACGGGGAAGACGATGCTCGCGAAGGCCGTCGCGAACCAGACCGACGCCACCTTCATCAAGATGGCCGGCTCGGAGCTGGTTCACAAGTTCATCGGCGAGGGCGCGAAGCTCGTGCGCGACCTGTTCGAGCTCGCGCGCCAGCACCAGCCCGCGGTCATCTTCATCGACGAGATAGACGCCATCGCCTCGAAGCGGACCGACTCGAAGACGAGCGGCGACGCCGAGGTCCAGCGCACGATGATGCAGCTGCTCGCCGAGATGGACGGCTTCGAGGAGCGCGGCGACATCTCCATCATCGCCGCGACGAACCGCTTCGACATGCTCGACCGCGCCATCCTCCGGCCAGGTCGCTTCGACCGCCTCATCGAGGTGCCCAAGCCCGACGCCGAGGGGCGGGAGCTCATCTTCGAGATACACACGCGCGGCATGAACGTCGCCGACGACGTGGACTTCGCCGCGCTCGCCGAGCTGGCCGACAACGCCTCCGGCGCGGACATCAAGGCCATCTGTACGGAGGCCGGGATGTTCGCCATCCGCGAGGACCGTACGGAGATTCGGACGGCTGACTTCGAGAACGCGTGGGAGAAGATACAGCACGAGGAGGACGAGAGCGACGAGGTCTCGAAGACCTTCGCCTGATTCCTTCCGAGCCTCGCCGCCGTCGGTTTTCGAGCGCCCACACCGCGTAGCGGCATCTCCGGAAACCGAAGCTTATGAGCCGCCCGTGGAGACGGGCTGTGTGCGACTTCGTGGCCGAACCGGGCGAGGGGCGGAGGGGGCGGCCGCTCGTCGCGGTGGTCTTTCCTCGCGACGCGCGCCGTCGGCCGGTGACGACAGGGACCGGCGGCTACAGCAAGTAGAACAGCGCGAACGGGACGACGAAGAGCAGGACGAACATCACGGTGAGGACGACGAGGTAGCTCGCGCCCGTCCCGGCGACGGTGCGCCACGAGGGGTGGTCGAGCTCCGAGCGGTCGAGTGCCATACCGCATCGTGCGGGGGGCGCTCCTTAGCGGTTCCGGCTACGCGAGGATGTCCTGCACCCGCCGGGGTTCGCCCGACAGCGCCGGCTCCTTCTCCACGAGCTGTAACACCTCGTGGTCGGTCACGTCCGGGTACGACTTGCCGGTGGCGTCCTCGATGAGCGCCTTCTCCAGCCGGAACTCCGTGCCCTCGTACACCACGTCCACGCCCTGCTCGTCGAAGGAGAGAACGGTCATACCGGCGGTAGCCGACGGGCGGGCAAAAGCGGTGCGCTCGCGGCGCGGGCGCGTCGGACGCGCGTCCGACGGAGGGATTATGTGTAGCCGTTTCCACACACGGGTATGTCACTGCGGTCCGACCCGCTGGACCGTCTCGCCATCCCCGACGGCACGGTGGTCGAGGAACACGACCTCGTGGCCGACGGGGACGTCGTCGTCGGCGGTCAGTCCACGGTGGAGTTCGGCGTCCGCGGGCGGAACGTCATCGCCGGCGAGCGGGTGCGCTTCGGCGGCGACATCGAGGCCGACGGCGACTGCCGACTCGACATGTGGTGTGACGTGGCCGGCAACGTCCTCGTGGGCGAGGACGCCTACCTCGGCGAGCGCGTCCACATCGCGGGCCAGTTGATGGTGTCGGGCGACCTCGACATCGGCGACGACGTGGACATCGAGGAGGGGTTCGAGGCGAACGGCTGGATCGTCATCCGCAACCCCGTCCCGACCGTGGTGTTCCTGTTCATCTACCTCGCACAGCTGCTCAGGCTGGGCGAGGAGGAGGCCGCCGAGGAGGTGTGGAACGAGATGCGCGACGGGCGCGAGCGCGACCCCGTGCTCGTCCCGCGGTCGTCGCACATCTCCGACGACGCGTGGCGCGTCTCGGCGCCGGCGTCCATCGGCAGCGAGTGCCGGCTGCACGGCAACCTCCGCGCCGAGCGGCTGGACGTGGGGGCCGACACCGAGATATTCGGCAGCCTCCGCGCGAAGGGCGACATCGCCATCGCCGCGGGAACGGTGGTCCACGGCGACGTGACGACCCGGGGCGGGACCGTCCGAATCGCGGCGGGCGTCCACGTCCGCGGCGACGTCTCGTGTGAAGCGCTCGAACTCGACGACGACGCGGAGATAGACGGGGCCATTCGCGCCCGCGACGCGGTGCGGGTGGTGGATACGGAGGGGGCGGCCGACACGGCGGAGGAACCGGCCGACGGTGACGACACGGCCGACGACGAGCCCGTTCCGGCCGTCGTCCCCGTCGAGGAGGAGGAGCCGGAACCGGCCGTCGTGCGCGTCGAGCAGGCCGTGCGGCGGGTGGCGGACGACGCCGACGAGCGGAACGACGGCGACGCGACCGAGGGCGACCCGGACGATGACAACGCGACCGACGACGACGCGGTCCACATCCCGGACGCGGAGGAGACGGCGGCCGCCGAGTCGGCCTCGGAGTCCGAGGAGTCGCCGGACGGCCTCGCGGGCGCGCTCGCCGAGGCGGAGAAGCGGTAGGCCCTTCTACCGGGCGACGATACCCGGGGTATGCTCTCGGTCGCGCTCGCCGGCAAGCCGAACGCGGGGAAATCGACCTTCTACAAGGCGGCGACGATGGCCGACGTGGACATCGGGAACTACCCGTTCACGACCATCGACCCGAACCGCGGGGTCACGCACGCCCGCACCGACTGTCCCTGTCTGGACCGCGAGGAGCGGTGCGGCGACGAGAACTGCCACGACGGGAAGCGGTACGTCCCGGTCGAACTGCTGGACGTGGCCGGCCTCGTGCCCGGCGCCCACGAGGGGAAGGGCCTCGGCAATCAGTTCCTCGACGCGCTGTCGAACGCGGACGTGGTCCTGAACGTCGTGGACGCCTCCGGCGGGACGAACGCCGAGGGGGAACCCGTCGAGACGGGGTCGTACGACCCGACGGAGGACGTGGCGTTCATCGAGCGGGAGATGGACCTGTGGATAGCGGGCATCCTCGACCGCAACTGGGAGACGGTGACGCGACAGTCGCGCTCCCCGGACTTCGACATCGACGACGCGCTCACGGAGGTGCTGACGGGCGTCGGCGGGAGCGCGGCCGACGTGGCGCGCGTCCTCCGGCGCGTCGAGTACCCCGAGGCGCCGCAGGCGTGGGAGGACAGCCACCGGGAGTCGCTGGCCGCGGAGTTCCGCGCCGAGACGAAGCCCATCGTCGTCGTCGCGAACAAGGCCGACATCGCGCCCGAGGGGAACGTCGAGGCGCTGCGCGAGGCGGCCGAGGGCGCGGTCGTCCCCTGTACCGCGGAGGGGGAACTCGCCCTGCGGACGGCCGCCGAGGCCGGCGTCGTGGACTACGACCCCGGCGACCCGGACTTCGAGATACTGGGGGACCTCTCGGACGCGCAGGCCGAGGGGCTCGAACGCATCCGCGGCGTGATGGCCGAGTTCGGGGGGACGGGCGTGCAGGGGGCCATCGACACGGCCGTTTACGACCTGCTCGACCGCATCACGGCGTTCCCCGTCCAGAACGAGACGCACTGGACCGACGGGCAGGGGAACGTCCTCCCCGACGCGTTCCTCCTGGCGCGCGGCTCCACCCCGAAGGACCTCGCGTACGCCGTCCACTCGGACATCGGCGACGGCTACCTCCACGCCGTCGACGCGAGGGAGAACCGTCGCGTCGGCGAGGAGCACGAACTCTCCGAGGGGGACGTGGTGAAGATCGTCTCCACGGCGAAATGAGAACAACCGAGCGACGGCGCGCGACCGCGATAGCCTTCGTCGTCGCGGCGCTGGCGGGGCTGGCGCTCGAAGCGACCGTGCTCGGGAGCGGCGACCTCCCCTACGGCGTCCGGAGCCTGTTCATCGCGGCGGGCGCGGCCGGCGGGACGTGGCTCGCGTGGGGCGAGCTGTGACCGTCTCGTGGACGGCGACGACGAGCGCCGGCACCACGACCATGAACAGGTGTTCCTCAACCGGGATGCCGAACGCCTCGACGCCCGTGGCGAGTTCGACGGCGAACACGCCCACTTCGAGGGTGTACCAGTCCCAGACGAACGCGAGCGGGTAGAGCACGAGGACGGTGCGGGCGGCCCGCGCGAGGGCGCCGGCCCGCACGAGCAGGGCGAACGCCAGCGCGCCGAAGGCGACCTCCGTCGCGAGGTAGGTGTACGGACCGAGGACGCCGATGTCGGGGAGCGGTACCCCGGCGAGCGGGCGGAACCACACCGCCGCGACGAGCAGGGCGAGGAAGACGTAGGCGCCCCTGATGAGGAGCATCGTCGCGAGTTCGGCGTCGGCCCGGGCCGCGTAGAGGGCGACGACCCCGAACGCGACGGCCGCGAGCGGCGCCGAGGGCGGGAACGTCCCGCCCACCGAGAACAGGAGGACGAGGACGAACCCCGCGTACACGAGCGTGTAGGCGAACGCGCGGGCGCGCTCCCGACCGAGGGCGACGGCGACGGTCCGCTTCGCGATGGAGCGGTCGTACTCGTAGTCCGTCGAGTCGTCTATCACCTTCACCCCCGCGAGCGTGACGAGGAAGACGAGGCCGAACGCCAGCGGCTCGGCGGCGAGGGCGCCGGCCTGCGCGTAGTACCCGCCGAGGATGGCGAGCGCGATGCCGAGCGGGTAGCCGAGCGTCGTCGTCACGGGGTTCGTGTCGAACTGCGGCGCGTGGAGGAAGCCGAGCAGCCACATCGGGACGGCGAGCGCGGCCGCGCCCGGGCCGGCGACGACGCCGAGCGCGACCGTCGCGAGGGCGAACCCGACCGAGGCGCCCGCGAGCGCGCGGCGACACCCGGCCTCGCTCATCGGGTGGTCGTCGTCCTCGCCGCGGCGGTAGAAGTCCACGTAGCCGTCCTTCACGTGGGCCGTGTACACCGCGAGGAAGGCCGCCGCGAGGTGGAGGGCGAGCGGCGCGGGGGCGAACGACCCGGCGAGCACCGCGCCGAACCCGCTCGCGGCCAGCGGCGGGAGCATGAAGACCGGGTGGACCTGCGAGGCCAGCGCCCCGAGGTCGGCGCGCAGTCCCGTGTCTCGGCGGGCGAACGACATACGCTACCATACGTCGCGGGAACGAAAAGCGTTCGGCGCTACCGGGTCGCGGCGGTCGCACCGCGCATCGCTTCGAGCGCCTCCTTCAGCGTCTCGACGTTCACGGCGTAGGAGATACGCGCGTGGCCCGCGCCGCCCGCGCCGAACGCCTCGCCGGGGACGACGACCACGTCGCGCTCGATGACCGCGTCGACCCAGCCGTCGGGCACCTTCGGCATCGCGTAGAACGCGCCCTGCGGCGTCGGCGTGTCGAGGCCCATGTCCGCGAGGCCGTCGAGCAGCACGTCGCGGCGCTCGTTGAACGCCGCCACCATCTCGTCCACCACGTCCTGCGGCCCGGAGAGGGCGGCCTCGGCCGCGTACTGGGCCGGCGCGGAGGCACACGCCTGCACGTACTGGTGGACGCGGAGCATCCGCTCGATGCGGTCGGTGGTCGAGGCCACCCACCCGAGGCGCCACCCGGTCATCGAGTAGGTCTTCGAGCAGGCGTTGACGACGGCGACGTTCTCGCCGAACTCCATCGGCGAACGGTGTTCGCCCTCGAAGACGATGCGCTCGTACACCTCGTCGGAGATACACAACACGTCGTGTTCGTCGGCGATACGCGCGAACTCGCGCATGTCCTCGGGCGACTGCACCGCGCCGGTTGGGTTGGCCGGCGAGCAGACGACGAACGCCGCGGTGTCGTCGGTGATGTTCGCCTCCACCGTCGCGGGGTCGAGGGTGAGGTCGTCGCGGAGTTCGACCGGCTTCGGCGTGCCGCCCGCGAGTTTCGTCAGCGCGTCGTACGCGACGAAGCCGGGGTCGGGGAAGATAACCTCGTCGCCGGGGTCGACGTGCGCCTCCATCGCGATGTGGAGCGCCTCGCTTCCCCCCGCGGTGGCGATGACGTCGCCGGGGTCCACGTCGAGGTCGTTGTCGCGAGCGTGTTTGTCGGCGATGGCCTCGCGCAGTTCGAGCGTCCCCTTGTTGGAGGTGTACGCGTCCACGTCGCCCGACTCGATGGCCTCGATGGCTCCCCGTCGGGCGTGGTCGGGCGTCGGGAAGTCGGGCTGGCCGAGGCCGAGGTTGATGGCGTCCGCGCCGGCCGCCTCGAACACCTCGCGGATGCCCGAGATGGAGACCTGCTCGACGCGCTCGGAGAAGCGTGACATACCCGAGGCTGTGAGGCGACCGGAATAACGGTTGCCGTTACTCGTCCAACTCGGCCTCCAGCCGGTCGAGGTGGCTCCGCAGCACCCGGAGGGTGGCGTCCGCGTCGGCGTAGCCCTGCTCGTACTCCTCGTAGGCGCGCTCGGCGTCGGCGACGAACCGCTCGACGGCGTCGTCGGTCACTGGAATCCCCGGATGGTCGTCGCCTCGGTGGACTGGTCGTCGCTCTCGCGGACCTGCCGGGCGAGCCGTTCGCGCGCCTTGCGTATCTCCTCGGCGCGCTCGACGAGCGCGTCCGTCGGCACCTCGATGCCCGTCAGCGGCTCGATGCCGTGTTTCAGGATGGCCCGGGCCGACTCCGGGTCGGGGAACTGCGCCTCCGTCTCGGCGATGAGCGCGACGCCGTCCAGCCCGCGCTCGCTCGCGGCGTGGACGAGCGCCCCGGTCGGCCCGGAGATGAGCCCGGCTTCGCGCGGCGGGTCGATGTCGGCGCCGTCGAGGCGGTCGCGGCCCGCCCCCGTTCCGATGCCGTACACCGCCGGGGGACCGTCCTTCTCCTCGGGGAGCCCGGAGAGGTACACCGGGAAGACGCCCTCGCTCTCGAGCCACGCGGTGACGCAGTCGGTGAACCCCTCGGCGCTCGACGGGGAGATGGGCACGTCCGACTGGAGGACGAGCAGGTCGCGCGACTCGTCGGCGTAGATGCGGACGGGCGGCATCGTGTCGCCCGACTCGGCCCGGTAGACGGCCACCTGCGGCAGTCCGTCGCAGAAGCAGGAGCCGACCCACGTCATGTCGAACGCCTCGACGAGGTGGTCGGCGGCGATCTTGCCGACGAGGCCCGCGCCGGGCATCCCCTCCACGAGCGTCGGGTCCGTCACGTCGAACTCCGTGTGGATGTTCACTTCGGCCATACGCCGGCTTGGGCGGGTCGCGGGATAAGCCCCGCCCCCGCGGCGAACCCGAAGCCACAAGCGCGCCCGCGACCCCCGTCCGGTATGGACGACCCGCTCTCGCGCTACGAGGGGCTGGTGGACGACTACGGGGCGTTCCGCGACGCCTGCGAGCGCCCGCTCCCGCAGGTCGTGCGGGTCAACACGCTGAAGGCGAGCGTCCCCCGGACGGTCCGCGCGCTCGACGAGGCCGGCATCGGCTACGAGCGCGTCGGCTGGAACGACACCCTCCTCGAACTCGACACGGACAAGCCGGGCAACACGTGGCCGTACGTCCACGGCTGGCTCTACGGGCAGGAGGAGGTATCCACGCTCCCGGGACTCGCCTGCGACCCCGAGCCCGGCGACCGGGTGTTCGACCCCTGTGCGGCACCGGGGTCGAAGACGACCCACCTCGCCGCGCTGATGGACGACGAGGGGCTGCTCGTCGCGAACGACTCCAACCTCGGGCGGCTGTCGGCGCTGCGCTCGAACACGGAGCGGTGCGGCCTCACGAACGTCGCCGTCACGAAGTCCGACGCGCGCAACTTCTCGCTGAAGCCGTTCGGCGGCGAGCGGTTCGACCGCGCCGTCGTGGACGTGCCCTGCTCCTGTGAGGGGACGATACGGAAGAACCCCGACGCGCTGGACGAGTGGACGCTGGACCACGTCGAGGGCGTCGCCGGCATCCAGAAGGGCATCCTGAACCGCGCCGTCGAGGTGACGAAGCCGGGGGGAACCGTCGTCTACTCGACGTGTACCTTCGCGCCCGAGGAGAACGAGGCCGTCCTCGACCACGCGCTCGCGAACCACGACGTCGAGGTCGTCGAGTACGACCTCCCGCTGGAAACGCGCCCCGGCGTGACCGAGTGGGAGGGCGACGAGTTCGACCCGAGCGTGGCGCGCGCGAAGCGCGTCTACCCCCACCACAACGACACTGGCGGCTTCTTCTGTGCGAAACTGGAGGTGGCCGGATGAGGGAGAACGACGGACATCGGTTCGGCCGCCTCCCCGCGACGGACGCCGACCGCGAGGTGGCGGACAGGCCCAGCCGCGAGGCCGTGGTCGCGTTCTGGCGCGACCGCTACGGGATTCCCGAGGACACGTGGGCCGACTACACCTTCTGGGAGCGCGGGTCCGGGAAGATATGGGCGTTCCGCGGGGAGGTGCCGTCGCCCGCCCGGATTCAGGGGCTCGGGATGGCCGTCCTCCGGACCGACGGCGAGCACTGGAAGCCGACGACGAACGCCGCCCAGCGGTTCGGCGGCCTCGCCACCGACTGCGTCATCCACCTCGACGAGGCCGAGGCGAAAGCGTTCCTCGCCGGCCACGACCGGACCATCGAGCGGTGGGACGGCGACTGGGGCTACCTCGTCGCGACCCACGACATCGGGGGGGCGCCCGAGCCCATCGGCGTCGGCCTCTACCTCCACGACGAACTCCGCTCGCAGATACCGAAGGGGACGCGGCGCGACCTCTAACGGTACGCTGATACGCCGCCCGCTCCGACTCGGGGTATGGACCGGACGTTCCTCGCCGTCTCCGCCGCCACCGTCGTCCTGCTCGCCGGCGGCGTCGCGGCGGGCGTCTTCCTCACCGACACGGGCGTCTTCGACGACCAGCCGCGCGTGGACGCCGCCGTCACCGGCTTCTCGGGCGGGAACGCGACCTGCGTCGACGAGCCCGCGACGGAGCCGCGCGTCACGGTCGGCGAGAACACGACCCGCGGGGCGTTCCTCATCCTCCGGGCCAACGTCACCGTCGGCTCGCCAGACACCCGCATCGAGAACGCCACGCTCCGCGAGACGGGGCTGGCGAACTACACGCTCACCTACGAGACGACCGGCGGGGGCGGGGCCTGTCCGAGCGGCGAGACGGCCGTCGCCTACACGCAGACGGTGTTCCAGCTCCCGCAGCGGAGCGACGCGCCGTTCGGCGTCACCGTCCTGCGCGGCGACGAGACGCTGTTCCGCCTGCGCAACGGCCCGAACGGCCTGCGCGTGGCGAACGCGTCGGCCTAGTCCTTCGCGCGGAGCGTCCCGCCCGACAGCCCCTCCCACTCGACCCGGTAGCCGAGCCGCGACAGCGCGGCGCTCGCGTCGTCGATGCCGCGCGCGTCGAGCAGTGCCTCGGCGTCCGAGAGCGCCATTCCGGCCTCTATCTCCCCGGCCAGCGCGTCGAGGACGGCGGGCCGCACGAGCGTCCGCCCGACCCGCTCGTGGTCGGGAAAGCGCTTGTCCTCGACCGCGGCCTCGCTCACGCCGCGGGCGTCGGCGACCTCGGCGAGCGTCGTCACGTCGGCGTCGGGGACGAGGTCGTCGGGCAGGTCGTCGGCCGCGTCGGCAACGAGGTCGGCCTCGTACCCGCGCAGCGCCGCGACCACGTCCTTCACGCGAACCGTTCCCGAGTACGGAATCGCGCCGTCGGTGAGCGCCGCGACCTCCTCGCCGACGCCGAGCGACTCGTCCACCGCGACGAGGAAGGCCACGTCCTCCAGGTCGGCGAACCGCGAGAGCTTCTTCTCGACGTACTCCGGGGTCCAGAAGCCCATCACCTCGAAGAACACCCGGAAGTCGGCGTGCGCGTAGTCGAACGCGAAGTCGGGGATAACGACGTGTTCGCCCGCCGCCAGCGGCTCCGGCTCGCGCGACAGGTCCCAGTCGAGGTCGAGCGAGCGAAAGCGGGCCGCGAAGTCCGCCTCGACGCCCGAGTCGAACGTCATCTCCGTCACCGGCTCGACGCCCGGCACGGACACGTCCCCGGCCGAGAGCCGGAGGGTGCGCTCGGTGCCGCGGTCGTCGATAGTGGCCTCCAGCGACCACTCCGCCGCGCCCGCGACCGTCCGCAGCAGGCGCGCGAACCGCGTCCCGTAGCGGCGCGACCGGCGGAACAGCGCGTCCGGCCCGGTGACGACGACCTCGCGGCCGTCGTCGGTGCGGCGTATCTCGTACAGGAGGCGCAGGCGCTTGACGGCCGAAACGAGCGTCGCGGGGTCGGCGGAGCGCACCCGGACTTCCGTCGCGTCGAACAGCGCCGTCTGCGCGAGCGAGAGGTCGTACTGCTCGCACAGGCCGTCGGAGTCCCACCGCGGGTCGAAGTCGGCCAGCACTTCGTTCACCTCGCGGTCGGCGTACAGCGACGCCTCGACCGCGCTCCGCTCGACGCGGAGGCGGTCCGCGGCCGAATCGAGCGCGGCCGCGCGGTCGGACTCGGCGACGACGCCCACCTCCTCGGCGGCCTCGAAGACGACGCGGCGGACGCGCTCGGGGTCGACCGGCGCGCGCGTCTCGAAGGCGGCCTCCCGTTCCAGTAGCTTCGCGAAGCCGCGCACGAGTTTGAAGTCCTCGGCCTCGCGTTCGAGGGATTCGAGCGCGCCGTCGAGCGTACCGCGCGTCTCGCCGACGTGGTCGCGGTAGGTGTCGAGGACGCGCGCCGCGAGGTCGCGGGCCGCGGGGTCGGCGCCGACGAACTCCGGACGGTAGCCGCCGCCCGCGCGCGACACGCGGAGGAGGTCCTTCGTCAGCATCAGCGCCTCCGCGCGGCGACGCGCTCCTCGCTCGTCTCCTCGGTCACCAGTTCGTACAGCGTCGCGCGGCCGCCGTCGGCCTTCGGCCGGAGGACGCGGCCCAGCCGCTGGGTGAACTCCCGCTCGCTCCCGGAGCCGGAGAGCACGACGGCGACGTTGGCGTCGGGCACGTCCACCCCCTCGTCGAGGACGTTCGCGGTCACGACCCGCGAGTAGGTGCCGTCGCGGAACCGTTCGAGTATCTCCCGGCGCTCCGCGGTGCCCGTCTCGTTCGTGATGGCGGGCACCAGAAAGCGCTCGGAGAGCCGGTAGACGAGGTCCGTGTAGGCGGTGAAGACGATGACCCGGTCGTCGGCGTGGCGGTCGAGCAGGTCGGCCAGCCGCTCGACCTTCGCGTCCGCGTAGGCGGTCACCTCGCGGGCGCGTTGCTTGGCGAGGAGCGCCTCGCGCGCCTCGGGGTCGTTCCCCGACCGCATCACGAGCTTCCGGTAGTCCGCCCCCTCGGTGAGCGTGATGTTCGACCGCCGGAGGTAGTCCGTGAACGTGCCCTGTTCCCGCTCGTAGCGCTCGCGCTCCTCGGGGGTGAGTCCGACCTCGATACGCCGGATGTCGTAGGGCGCGAGGTGGTCGCCCGCGAGGTCGTCGGCGTCGAGGTCGTAGACGAGGGGGCCGACCAGTTCCGCGATGGCCTCGTGGGCGCCGTCGGGGCGCTCGAACGTCGCCGTGAGGCCGAGGCGCTCGGGCGCGGCGAACAGCCGGCCGATGTCGCGGTACCCCTCGCCGCCGAGGTGGTGGACCTCGTCGAGGACGAGCAGGCCGAAGCGGTCGCCGAGTTCGTCCGCGCGGAGGTACGCGGAGTCGTACGTGGCGACGGTGAGCGGTTCGACGCGCTGCTCGCCGCCGCCGAGTTGGCCCACGGGAACGTCGAACTCCGCGCGGAGTTCCCGCCGCCACTGCTCCAGCAGGTCGATGGTGGGGACGACGACGAGCGTCGGGGTCGCCCGCGCCTCGATGGCCCCGATGGCGATGACGGTCTTGCCGCTCCCGGTCGGGAGTTCGAGGACGCCCCGGCGGTCGGCGCGCTCCCACGCGTCGAGCGCGTCCCGCTGGTAGTCGCGCAGGTCGTAGTCGGAGGCGAGCGGCGGCAGGTCCGGAAGCGAGAGGACGCGGTCGTCCACGTCGGTGTCGAGCGGGCGGAGGGCGTCGCGCACCTGCGCGTAGCGGTAGGCGGGGGCGCGCCCGGACTCCGAGCGGGCGTCGCGCTCGACGCCGGGGAGGGGGACGCCGGGGTCGCCGTCGACCCGTATGGTGCCCTCGTCGTACGTGAGCCGCACGCCGTGCATGGCCCGAATCCGGCGTCGCCTCGTATAAGTCCGCCGTCGCCGGGTCACCGCGCGGCGATGGGGGCGTCGAGGACTGCACCCGGCGCGTCTCGATGGGTGCGGTCGCGTTCGCCCGACGGCGCCCGCCGGTTCCCGTATGTGCCGACCCTCGCTCCGGGCGCGGGGTAACGCCGGGCTACGGGCCGGTACCCGCGTCGTAACGAAGTGGGCGTGGACGGTGCGTCGGGCATGGTCGCGCCGTCCGCGGTCGCCGCGTTCCCCGCACAGCTGTTCAGCGGCGAGTTCCTGGAGTGGGCGCTCGCCTTCTTCGTCCTCGCCGTGCTGGCGTGGGCCGTCGGCGCGCGCGGCATCGCGGGTATCAGCATGGAGATCGCCCGCCTGCTCGTGCTCGTCTTCCTCGTCCTCGCGCTCCTGACGCTGGTCCTGTAGCCGGCCCGGTCGGACGGTTTCTACACCCTTATACGCCCGAGAGCCCTCCGTGCGCGTATGAGCGAGGAGCAGGCCGCCGAGGCCGACGACGCCGAACGCGAGGAGCCGACGGCCGACCCGGACGCGGAACTCGTCGAGCGCGTCGCCGGGGCGGACCCCGAGGAGACGGCCCGCGAGATAGCCGCGCTCCGCGACCGCGTCGCGGACCTGGAGTCGGCCCTCGACGCCGAGCGCGACGAGGTGGCGGAGCTGGAGGACAAGCTGAAGCGCAAGCAGGCGGACTTCCAGAACTTCAAGAAGCGGCGGCAGAAGAAGGCCGAGGAGGAGCGCCGCCGCGCGACCGAGGACCTCGTCGAGCGCCTGCTCGACGTGCGCGACAACCTCGTGCGCGCGCTCGACCAGGACGAGGACGTGGATATCCGCGACGGCGTCGAAACGACGCTGCGCGGCTTCGAGGAGGTGCTCGCCGAGGAGGGCGTCGAGGCCATCGAACCCGAGTCGGGGACCGAACTCGACCCCGTGCGCCACGAGGTGCTGATGCGCGTCGAGAGCGACGCCGAGGCCGGGACCGTCGCGGACCTCCACCGGCCAGGCTACGAGATGGCGGGGAAGGTACTGCGCCCGGCGCAGGTGACGGTCGCGGACGACTAGCGGTTCTGTTTATACGTGACGGTCGTCCCGGCGGGGGGCGAGGCAAACCGCACGAGGGCGTGGGGTGGCGGTTCCGCGCGTGTCGGACTATCACGCAACTTTTAATCGCGTTTGCCCGCTAACGGCGGGCAAGATGGCGAGCAACAAGATTCTCGGTATCGACCTCGGTACCACGAACTCGGCGTTCGCGGTGATGGAGGGTGGCGACCCCGAGATCATCGTGAACGGCGAGGGCGACCGCACCACCGCGTCCGTGGTCGCCTTCACCGACGACGGCGAGCGGCTCGTCGGCAAGCCCGCGAAGAACCAGGCCGTCCAGAACCCCGAACGGACCATCCAGTCCATCAAGCGGCACATGGGCGAGGACGGCTACACCGTGGACATCGAGGGCGAGGAGTACACGCCCGAGCAGATCTCCGCGATGATCCTCCAGAAGATCAAGCGCGACGCCGAGGAGTACCTCGGCGACGACGTGGAGAAGGCGGTCATCACCGTCCCCGCGTACTTCAACGACCGCCAGCGGCAGGCGACGAAGGACGCCGGCGAGATCGCCGGCTTCGAGGTCGAGCGCATCGTCAACGAGCCGACCGCCGCGTCGATGGCGTACGGGCTCGACGACGAGACGGACCAGACCGTCCTCGTGTACGACCTCGGCGGCGGGACGTTCGACGTCTCCATCCTCGACCTCGGCGGCGGCGTCTACGAGGTCGTCGCCACGAACGGGGACAACGACCTCGGGGGCGACGACTGGGACGAGGCGCTCATCGACCACCTCGCCGACGAGTTCGAGGCCGAACACGGCATCGACCTCCGCGACGACCGGCAGGCGCTCCAGCGGCTGAAGGACGCCGCCGAGGAGGCGAAGATAGAGCTCTCCAGCCGGAAGGAGACGACCGTCACGCTCCCCTTCATCGCGGCCGACGACTCCGGCCCGAAGGACCTCGAACAGAAGGTGACGCGCGCGACGTTCGAGTCGCTCACCTCCGACCTCATCGAGCGCACCGTCGAGCCGACGGAGCAGGCGCTCTCGGACGCCGGCTACTCGAAGTCCGACATCGACGAGGTCATCCTCGTCGGCGGCTCCACCCGGATGCCGCAGGTCCAGGAGCGCGTCGAGGACCTCACCGGCCAGTCGCCGAAGAAGAACGTCAACCCCGACGAGGCCGTCGCGCTCGGCGCCGCCATCCAGGGCGGCGTCCTCTCGGGCGACGTGGACGACATCGTCCTGCTCGACGTGACCCCGCTCTCGCTCGGTATCGAGGTGAAGGGCGGCCTCTTCGAGCGGCTCATCGAGAAGAACACCACCATCCCGACCGAGGAGTCGAAGATATTCACCACGGCCGCGGACAGCCAGACGCAGGTGCAGGTGCGCGTCTTCCAGGGCGAGCGCGAGATCGCCGACCAGAACGAACTGCTCGGCGAGTTCCAGCTCACCGGCATCCCGCCGGCCCCGGCCGGAACGCCGCAGATCGAGGTGACGTTCAACATCGACGAGAACGGCATCGTCAACGTCGAGGCCGAGGACCAGGGTTCGGGCAACGCCGAGTCCATCACCATCGAGGGCGGCGCCGGCCTCTCCGACGAGCAGATAGAGGAGATGCAGGAGGAAGCCGAACAGCACGCCGAGGAGGACCAGAAGCGCCGCGAGTTCGTCGAGGCACGCAACGAGGCCGAGAGCGCGGTCCAGCGCGCCGAGACCCTCATCGAGGAGAACGAGGAGAACGTCGACGCCGAGGTCATCGAGGACATCGAGGCCGAGATCGAGCGCGTCGAGGAGGCGCTCGAGGAGTACGCCGAGG